>JAISWU010000012.1 GCA_031270735.1 Holosporales bacterium
CACCATTGATGATAGTAGTACTAACTTGTTCATTGGGTCTTCCTCCCCATATAGATTCTTATGTATATGATAAGGGGGGAAAGGTTAAGGAAACGTTAACATGGTGAGAAAAATGTTTATGGAGGGGAGTGGGGGGGGGGGGAACTGTAGGTCGCAGAATGATATCGATGGGATTGGTGCGTTTGTTTTAGTACCATGTCGTGGAGAAAGGCCGAGTTTGCACGAACTCAGTAATAACAGGCCTCAATATTTCCACGACGATACCACTTAAGCCTCTAGGCGCTCCACATCCGCCCCACAGTTATCCAGCTTATCCTCTACGTTTTCATAGCCATGACATCTTCATGATTCTCTCGGTCCTCAGGCGTCGCCTGCTTAGGGCTTATCCATGCGATATCACTCAATAGTTAATTTCCTGTGAATGCGTTATTGAGAGCCCTTAACAACACCGAAAACTGAGGAGAAGTTGCCTCTCTCTTCAGCGCGTACTCAGTACCGCCTTCTTTGGCTCTCCAGTATGCCCAAGGCAACACTTCTGACCCTAGCTCGTAATCCATACCGTCCCAGGTGTCTTCTCTGAACGCGTAGAAGGCCCAGTGCCAATGATTTTCCTCAAAAACGTGGATGAGGTCAGCAAAATATCCCGGCAGGCCCTTCTGTTTCCTGTAGCACCCGAACTCCCCCACTAAGATTCTACTTGAGGGAACATTGTGCCGCTTTTGAAAATCACATACGGCACGCACGTACTCCCGTATGGTAGCACTGGCCCAGAGCTTCCCGGCCACCTTCCCTGGATATGAGTATTGCCCCTTATTATGCCGATGATTGGTATATTCATATGGTTCGTACATGTGGAACGAATGGATTATGAAGGGATCCGCTCTTTCTCTATGAGTCGATTCGACTGGCCATAGATGCCTAAATGTGTTTGGATCTGCGTATCCAGAACTATCAATAATGATCGGAGTGTATGGATCGACATTCCTTATGCTGCGTACAATCAGCTCATTGAAATCATACAGTAATTTCTGAACCTCTGCCTGGTTGACACGATCGATATGGCAGCTTTTGCTATCAAACAGACGTTCTGGGTGAGGTTCGTTCAAGATGTTGTATCCAACCACAATTCGGTACTGACGCAATTCAGTAGCTAGGTCACGCCAAAAACTGGCTGCCTGTTCCTGATATTTTTTACTCTTCCAAATCCGCAGGTCGTCCTTATTGCCGTTCAGTTGGTTCCAGCGAGATCCAGGAAGGCTAAGTGTTGTTATAACAACCGGCATATTTTCCCGTTCACAAATACCTAGAATACGAATCAGAAGTGTAAGATCGTCACGATCAAGTGAAGTGTAATGATCAGCATCCTGCATAAGGAAGTCCCTATGTTTGCTCGGAAATTTATCAATGGATAGACGGATGAACTGTATGCCGTATGCCTTCGCAGCGGCTATGTCCTCTTGAGATATGTGATTGTTGAAAATATTCGCACCCCGCTTCTGGTCATCCCAGAAGTGAATCTTACTTTCGCCTGCTCCAGTACCGTGGTTAGCGTCATGTCGTGGGGGAGAACCGAGTTCGCACGAACTCAGCAATAACGCACAACAAGCCATTGCGTACTTAAGCCATATCCCAGACATCCATTTGAATCTAAGAAACATAAAGACAGGCCTCAATATTCCCACGACAATACCACTTACGCCTTTAGGCGCTCCATATCAGCACCACAGTTGTTCAGCTTACCTTCTATGTTTTCGTAGCCGCGATCGAGGTGATATAGTCTATTCACGACGGTCTCTCCACCTGCAATTAGCCCAGCAATCACGAGTGAGACAGAGGCGCGGAGATCTGTTGCCATGACCTGTGCTCCACTCAACTCAGGCACCCCAATTACAGTTGCTGTCCTGCCGTTGATTGTAATGTTGGCCCCCATCCTACACAGTTCCGGAGCATGCATGAATCTGTTCTCAAAGATGTTCTCTGTGATAGAAGAGGCTCCGTTTGCAATTGTCATGAGCGTCATGTACTGAGCCTGCAGGTCAGTCGGATACCCCGGGTACTGGGCCGTGCATATGCTCACAGGCTCAATTTCATCCTGCCTTCTGTAGACCAGGATGCCGTCGTCCACTGGATCGTACACCCCACCAGCCGATTTGAGGGTTTCTAAGAATGATGATAGATGATCCGGAACACAGCCTCTCAACAGGACACTGCCGTTGGTAGCAACTGTAGCTATGGCGTACGTACCTGCCTCAATCCGATCAGGCATAATTTCAAACGAGGCTCCGTGCAGAGATTCGACTCCTTCGATCGTAATTATCGGGGTGCCATGCCCTGTGATATTTGCTCCCATCACATTCAGTAAGTTCGCAAACTCCACGACCTCAGGCTCCATTGCTGCATTCAAAATTCTCGAAGTACCGCGGGCTAGAACTGCAGCCATCAACGCATTCTCAGTTCCTGTAACACTCGACACCGGAAAGTTAATATCACATCCGACCAAACCATTTGGAGCACTTGCGTTGATGTACCCATTCTCTATCGTCACCTCAGCTCCAAGTTGTTGCATTGCTTTTATGTGGAGGTCGATACCTCTAGCGCCGATCGCACAACCCCCTGGAAGAGATACAGACGCCCTTCCAAATCTCGATACCAGAGGCCCTAACGCCAACACGGAAGCCCTCATCTTCCTGACGAAATCGTACGGCGCTTCTGTTGTTTTAAGGTTATTGCATCGGAGCACCAAGGAGCCGTCACCACTCCAGCTCGAGTTAACACCGAGATAATCGAGTAACTCTATTGCTGATACTACATCCGCTAATCTTGGTACGTTGCTTAATGATAGGGGGTGATCGGTGAGGAGGGATGCCATCATCGCTGGTAGAGTAAGGTTCTTAGAACCGCTGATATCGATTGTTCCAACCAACCTCGCCCCACCACTGATCCGCATTTTCTGCAACATTCAATACCTCTCATATCACTTAGGTGAACGTAGCAGATTCTACATGGTAAGCTTCTTAACGTACATCAGGAATATCGCTGGTTGTGTACCAAGTGCATGAACACCGTACGTGCTCACATCATTTGAAACAAACCACTTACCTCCAGACCCTATCAAGATACTCCACTGGAGTGAGACCTTGCAACCCATGATGTGGTCTATATGTGTTGTATCTCTCCACCTCCTTAAGTAACTCTCTACGTATTCCACACACTGTATCCTCTATCATAGAGGTATCATCATAGAACTCCTCTCTACTCCACCGTTATACTGTGGGTTAGCAGGTGGCAGGACCACTAGAGTGTATGGTCCCGGGATGAGATGGAGTGGATTAATAACAAATCTCTCAGGTTCATCCTCCCATGTCTTCAGAACGTATTCATATGGAGTCAATTCCTTGAGCGTTTTTAACCTTTTCCCGTAGTTATACGCCTCCATGAAACATCTTATATGTTTGTCTAGTTCTTTATGATTCTTATAATAGTACTTAATTAACGGTAGCTTCCTGTATTCCATTATCAGTTAGTACCTTCTCTATCTTGTGCTCTTGACTGATCCCATTCCTCTGAATGCTCTCTTCACTATTTTGTATGTCTCTACGCATTGCCTCAGTTGTTTTGGTGCATCCATGTAAAACTTGTCCCATAGTTCTTCCTTCCAACGAAGATATTTTGCGTAGTTTATCACATCATCACACTTCGGGACCCACATGTAGGTTGATGGATGGTGGAGTAGGTAATTGGGACCTTACTCCATCTTTGCAGCCCTCATTACTTTTGGTTGAATGGTGTATAGTGTGCCGGGCAGTATGGATGCTTCTGAACAGCTAACTGCTTCATCTTTCCTGATTTTGTCCAAACGTATAGTCCGCGCTCATGCTTCGTACCAAGCGCCCCATCATATTCTCTCTTGCCAGGTTTCCCGCTAAAGCCAAGGTTCTTCTGGATTGACGAAACCTGCAGCCTGCTCTTCTGGAGCGAGGTCGTATAGAATTTTCCGTCGCTTACAAAACATACCACATCGGAGTTTGGTGGCATTACGACAGCAGGCTGATCTTCGTAAATCCACATTACCGTACCGATCAGACTAAACCCCGCGCCGGCATATCTACACCTTGTCTTTAGTAGCGCCAAGATAACACCGCCGATGATGATGGTATACAGGCTTGCGAGAGATGGAGATTTGATTGTGATCACAGCTCCTGGAAGTGCAGATATCCACCCGAGGACATACGTTAATACCGTTAGCACATAGCGCAGAGCCACCATGAGTACGTCCGTGAATGTACACGTAACGAATGCGGCTATTGTAAGTGGCATCACAATGAAGCTCACGGCTGGAATTGCTATTATGTTCCCTAGCAGTCCGACTACGCTGAACCTGTTGAAGGTAGCTACAGACACTGGAAATGTTGCAATCGAGGCGATGGTAGTAGTCAGCGTTGAAGACACAATGTAGAAACACATCTTCTGCATCAGCGTATCACACTTTTCTCTAAACTTTTGGATCTTACCCTGCATGGCTTCGTAGGCTGATATCAACGCTACTACTGCTGAGAAAGATAACTGAAAGCTAACCAGAAACATTGATCCAGGGGCGAACAACAATATCAAGAATGCGGCAAAGGCCACGCTCCGCAGCGATATGGCTTTTCTGTTACAGAGTACACTTAGTAGGAATACGGTTGTCATTATAAATGCCCTCACGGCCGACGGAGATGCTCCAGAGATTTTCAGATAGAAAAACGTAATCAGGATTGTAGCGACTGCAGTGTGCCTCCTTGGATCCACACGTCGACACAGCAGGCAGATGTATGTGATTATCCTATAACATATAATGAAGATCAAAGAGGCTACGATCGACATATGTAGTCCCGAGATTGCGAGAATATGTGCCATGCCGGAGTTGATGTATTTATCACGGATTTCGGGAGAGATCGAAGACTTATCTCCAGTCAGCAAGGCACTCGCTATGCCCCCTGCCATTGCTCCCATCTCTTTCACAACGTACTTCGTGATGTTACGTCGTACGCTTGAGAAAATATCGTGATGCTCGGAGATGGAACGCTGTTTGTGGATCGTGTATACGATGCCTGTCGTATCCAAACCTATTAGGGAGTTGTATTGTCGCTGATCGAAAGAATTTGGAATCGCTGCTAGCTTGTACGGCAGCATCTTCCCTCTGACCTTCACGGAGTCGTTTGGATTGATTCCATGTAGCATGCGTGCTGAACATGTCATCTTCGCCGTTTTGATGAACTGTAGTTTGTTAGTAGACGTAAACACCATATCGTTCAATACGATACGTTGCATGTTCTTCATAGTAGGGTGAGTCTCATCTATAAATTTAACGGTAGCTGTGAACTCGGCTGAATTAATCTCATGCCTCAAAAATTCCTTCCTTAGTAGCATCGTAGTTTCAAGGATACCCCCCGTCTGTGAGACGTAGATTCCAGTAAGAAAAGTTAGCAGCAAGAGTGCAAAGGCCTTAGAGCAGCGACGTATTAAAAGCACTCCGCAGAGTACGCATGCTACGAAAATCAGTAAGTGTGAAAACGTACTGAACGGATTGAAAACTCCAACCATGATTCCAAGCCCCAAGATGACTGGCGCAAACAACGGAACCCTGTGCCTCTCCAGAACAAGATTGCCAAGTGCTGCAGTTATGTACGATGTAATCAAAAATCTCCCCAGCACAATCAGACTCGGCTACATGCGATGTATCCAGCGTACCAGGGTTCACGGCCATACACAATGGTAAGTATAATCTCCATGTAAGTCGTATCTTCACACAGGACTCAGCGAGTGGTAGCATGCAGTCCCGAACCGAAGTGGAGAGAGGCCGTTGTGCAAGTTGCGTCTAGGCTCTGTGAGTGAAATTTAAATCTGAATGAAAATGCGGTACAAAGCTGTTAATAAAACATCAACAATGCACCGCACATGCAGATCGCATATCAGAAAAATCATGGCAAACAATCTACAGCTGCCTGAGAAAATAACCTAAGACTCACGTAAAAAAACAAAGAGAGAGGCGGATAATCACCTCTCTCCCAATTACAGCAGACAAGCTCCTTTAACCTTTTCCCTTTTTCTTCTCTACAAAGTATTCGTCTCGCAGCTTCCTACCACCAGGCTTCTTCGTCACTGCCCTAGCATTCGCCTCATCATCATCACCTGCATCGTCGCCTAATAGCTTCCTTATCTGCGCGTTTATCTTATCCAGCTCCGTCTCCTCTGGAATCAGCATGCCTCTTCCTCCTCCTACCATCTTGCCAACAAGTGCTCCAGCTTTCCACTCGAGGTCACCAACGTACGGTGGATACTCCAGCCCTACGCGGTATTCCCGTAGCTGAGCATTTAGTGCCCCCAACTGCTCTACAGCAAGCTTGATAGGTTGAATACTAATATCACGACCAGGGCCACAATCAGCACAACCATCAATACTCTTCTGCACGAAAGCAATAAAGCGCTGCCTAAGCTTCCCAGTCTGACCATATGGAATTACGATATCCGAGAGACGAACCAACGCTGTATACGCACTACCTCTATCGAAGTAGTACGCATCTTCTCCGTACTGACGGGCCTTGATCGCCCTAGTAGCCCATATCTCAAACGGAGTATTGACGCCGCCGTATAACACCCACCCAGCCGCTAGCACACCATCTATCGTCAGCGGACGTCCATTTCGATCCGCAAGACGCCTTCCACTGGCATCAACAAGCTGAGCGCTCATGCAATCCTCTGCAGCCAACGGGGTGTACTTGGCGCATTCATGCATCGAAAATGGCTTTATCCCTTCTCTCGTTACAACATATACCCCACGTGGATAGCGATCGCCTCCCACGGAAAATCTACTCCCGGCTGTCAACGGCGTAACACCGGATCTACTCGTTAGACTTCCGAAGCTCACACTATCCCTAGGCCCTGCGATACTCATAGACCCAACTCCATCAAGTGTGAGAGACTTGAAATCGATGATATCTTCATCATCCTCAGGATCAAATACGGCCTCTACCGAGCCAACTGCGGCAATCGTGACATCAACATCACCAGCGTCGGCCTTGCTACTGAGCAGAGTCCTATGCCCACCTGCGACTCCGGGCGGCGGATCACTATCCTCAGCCTTGAATCTAATGCCCCTAACATTGACCGGGCTTCCAGGACGCTTGCTTGTGGGACTCTCAAACCCGTAGGACTTCACCCGCATCGCTATTGCACCCTCCGCCATAACACTCACGGTCAGACGATCTGGTCGATCCATGGCAACCACAGCCGACGTACAACATGCTGACAACACTACCTT
>JAISWU010000019.1 GCA_031270735.1 Holosporales bacterium
TATACATAAGAATCTATATGGGGAGGAAGACCCAATGAACAAGTTAGTACTACTATCATCAATAGTGATGATAGGAACGGGTGTAGTAAGAGGAGGTGAGAGCCTAAGAAGTGAGGAAACCCTAGAGAGAGGATAGAACCCTTAGTAGTAGATACCACAGGTGATAGGGATATCATAGGTGATGAGGTAGACGAGATAGATATAGATGGTGTAGTAGAGAGGGGAGTAGGTGATCATGTACTGGAGATGCAAGAAGTGATAGCGCAACAGACATGGCAGATAAAGAAGCTAGGGGCACTGGTATGTAAGTATGAGAAGCTGAGTAGAGAGATACTTGGGAGAATAGAAACCATACCTATGAGCATCCCCAAGGGAGGAGGGTATGATCTGAATGAGGTATGGGCGATACACGACATGCTAAACCACTGCCAAATTAGGTGGGCACGAGAAAGAGGAGCTGACGGAATGGATATACAAGGCTATCAGAACTGATGACGGAGCTAAGTTCGGCAGCTCACTATCGAAATGGACATGGGAGCAATACGTATCAGGAGGAGCTGGAACGTATGGCAAGACAGTATGCCACGTCATAACGATGGTAGGGGGCGCATCGAAAGAACAAGCAACATGGCACCAGCTTGCAATAAGGCACGCCCGCGAGCAAGAGCCACATACATGGATCACAGAATACCACGGCATGGGTGCAGTACGGGCAACTGACAATATGACACTTCCAGCATACACCCACGATAGCTGGTACGAAATAACGATATCATCCACCAACTGGACGAGTCTTGGGATAACGAAGGTCCATATGAATTTAGCGGGCGTCAGCATGGAGTGTAAGATAGAAACCCCGGACGGAACACGGTACACAAGGATGGCGGCACCAATACGCGATTGGCTGCTAAGCGAAGTAGAGTTACCAGGTGACGTTGGTGTAGTAGGTAGGCCATATGATATGGAATACCATGCCATCATAGGAACGTACACGGCGCCTACAGCTCCCCCCTCAGCATAATACCCAAGCCCCACCGAGCTACGATACACGTACCTCGGTGGTGCCTTGCAGCTACTTACTTAAACGGCAGCAACCCCGGAGTTTAAAGATGACGCACCGTGTGCACCGGTATCAATAATACGAGCAGAGTGGGCTAAGACATAATCTTAGAGCCAACCTGATGGTCAGGCGCGATATATACTAAGCCTCCTCTGCATCGCTCCCGATACCATGTCAACACACTTTCCACTTGATTGATGGGCATGTATGATATCGATCAAGGATCGGGAATTGATCGCTGGAATTCCGTTGTGAGGAATCGCTATTGCTGAGAGGAATCATAGACTCAAAGAAGGACGCCACTGTTGTCGATATCGGGACCAACACGATATGCGCAGCGGTGGTACGAGGGCAGTCCAGTGACCCAGATGATAGCCCAGGTATGGGATGTAGCCTACGTGTGCTCGGCGTTAGCTACCAGCTCGCTAAGGGTATCAAGCGGCATTCACTTACTGACATGGATGAGTTTGAGGAGGCGCTCATCGGTACGATACTCGCAGCTGGTAGGGAGGCCAAGAAGCAGATCAAGTCTGTTTTTGTGGCGTTGCCATCCTGGGCGCTGGCATCACATGAGGTAGTAACATCCGTCGATATACGAAACCTGCCGGTGGACGACGTGCACATCAAGTCACTCGCGAACTTCGATACTGCCAAACATATCAGCGATGATGAAAAAGTGATACAGATCTTCCCTGTGTCGTACTCGGTGGACAGACTACAAGACGTAACGGACCCGACAGGAATGGTTGGCGACAAGCTATCTGCCGAGTTCCACATCGTCACAGCACAAGCCTCCATCATCAAGAACATAACGTACTGCCTGAATCAGAACAACATAGATGTCGCCGGGTTCACATCGTCGACATATGCCTCGGCTCTGTCTGTCGCTCTCGATAGCGAGATATTATCCGGAGTTACGATAATAGACATCGGAGGTTCAACAACATCGATTGCATGCATGTACGAAGGAACTCTCCTGTACATGGGAATGATTCCTGTCGGCAGCCAGAACATCACGAACGACATAGCGACAGTGCTGAGAACAACCAAAGCAAGTGCTGAGAGGTTAAAGATACTGTACGGCGTCTCAGGGGGGCCGTCTCTTGAAGAGGAGCCGATCCTCGTCTCACGAATCGATGAGTACGGAGATGAGAGTATGCAGACGATTTCGAAGAGCACGCTCGATTCGATCATCTCATCGAGGCTGGATGAGATCCTGGATCTGGCACAAAGACACATACTGGAATGCGGTGCAGATAAGCTACTGTACCAGCGTATCATCATTACTGGTGGGGGTAGCAGGCTGTCAGGGTTAAGCGAATTCATCAAGGCGAGGAAGTACTTTAGTGAGATGAATGTGAGGCTTGGGAAACCGATATCTACAACTGGCTCTCACGACTTTGTAAAGACAGCGACCTTTGCGAGTACTGCGGGAAGCGCGATCTGTTGCCTAGGAGACCTGCCGTACAAGGCTCTGATTCATACGGACAAGTCTCTATGGCAGCGGATCATTACGTGGTTTAGACGTGGCGTTTAGCGGTACTAAAGGAAGTTACAGAGAAATCAGATGGTTCCTCTTCTGGGGAGCTATCCTAAGCGGCATAGTTCTGCTTGGAACAAGCCAGACACTTTCATTCATGCTGACGGAGAGAGGATCTAGTGTTGCTGAGATATCGTGTATCGTCATAGCTACGATTCCGTACTCATGGAAGTTCACACTTTCACCGTTCGTTAAGCACATGATCCTGCGGCATAAGGATCGCACACGTATCATCAAGAGACTAGCATTTGCATCACAGTTGTTGGTCTTTGTAGGCCTAGCATCCATGGGGTTCTATGAGAGTGGCGGCTCTTTGGTACTGCTGTGGGTTACTGTGTTGATCACCGTCGTATCCATCTCAGTACACGACATAGTCAGGGCATATGTCAAGCTGAGAGTTTGCAATAAGGAGGACTTGGGGATCGTAACGTCCGTAGAGAACGCAGGCTTCAGGATAGGGATGTTGATGGCAGGTGCGTGCCTCCTATACATTGCTAATGCAGTCGGCTGGAGGTTGTCGTACATCGCAATTGCCGTATCTGTCCTGGTGATGTCATTTACAACCTTCTTTTCGGCATGGCTAACAAAGCTGACGTTCGTAGACAGCAATGGCGAAGAACAAGACGAGAAGCTTTCGATAGCACGTTACATCAAAGCTTGTGTGGGGTTCTTCAAAACGAAGGGAGTATTCCTGCTGGCGTTCATCATAGTGTCATTCAAATTTGCCGACAGCTGTATCAATAGCCTGAAGGGGGTATTCCTACATTCCATCGGAATCAGCAGGCTGCTCTTCGCAAACATTTCCCACATAGCCGGTGTGTTTACGATGATAGCCGGTGGCTCGCTTGCCGGGGTTATGATCTCTAGGATCGGCAGTGAGAGATGCATCCAATTTACGTTCGTCCTCCAGTGTCTCGCGTCATCGATCTTCATGTTCCTGTCATGCAACAAGGTCGCGATACTCCCACTGACGCTACTCATCAACACCTCAACGTTCGTGTTCGGGTTCTCCAATGTTGTGTTCCGAACATTTGTAGCAGAGCAGTCAGGTGGTGATGTAAACATCGACTCGATCTTGCTGTCAATAGGATCAGCCCTCCGGATATTGGCATGCAGCCTAGGAGGCCTCATAGCAGAGAACTACTCGTGGATAGCAATGTACACTATCTGTCTTATCTCGAATCTTCCAGGCTTAATGGTGTGCCAGAAATTTCATACAAAGAACAGACATTGAATCCTAGCGCTCGTAAGAGCGTTACGATTCATTGAGTTCCGCAATAGCATTACACCTTCCCTGTTGCATCACTATTCATTCGGTCCGAAATACCTGGCTGACAACATTCACTGATGGCATGTGAATGATATAAAAAAATAGCCACATCAGCTCATCTGCAAAAATTTTATTTCAAAGATTAAGAATTTTTTAACTATCGCCGTGACACAATCCTGTGAGGGGAGACATATGATCCGATGTTTTAATGCCAAGATCTATCACAAAAATTTTATTAGGCGTTACATGTACATGTGCGCTTTCTGTTGCCAGCGCGTCACGGCAATGTGCCGGAACCGATATCGGTCTTAATGTACGCGGTACATTTATCACGCCTCAAGGAGCCAAGTTCAAAGGTAACAGACCTACCAGGATATCGAGCGGTGGTACCATGATAAACTGCTCTAGAAAATTTTATGTGGGGAGGCCGCTTACTATAGAGAGAGGTGGCGTGCTACGAAATTTTGGAGATGCTACTGTAGGATTTCACGGTTCCATTAGCGGCAGGGGAACCATTGAGAACGCACATCAATTCCGGGTTGATGAAGCTTTGACCGAGAGGGCTAATGAGGATGCCCAGTTAATAGAAGCAGCGCCAGACGAGGTTAAGGTCGATGAAGGCGGTGGGTTCAGACTCATGGAGGAGGATGAGTACGACTACCGGCTTTTAACGGACTACCAACTTCAAGAGGAAGCTGCATATTTTGACCTTGTGGACGCTGGAACAGAGGCTTTCTACACACCAGGTGATGCAATTATCAGAACCCCTGGTGGTGGACAGCTGCCCGGTACACCAAGGCAGGAACAGATAGCTAGAAGATTTGTTCGGGCTCGTGATGTGGCGTTTGTTGACGAAGCAATGCTGCCATCCACAACCGGAGAAGCAACTTCAGCAGAGGAGTTCTTTGCGTATGATGCCGATGCCTATGATGTTGATAACCAGCAAATCTTTCTGAATGTTACGGGGCCAACATATATCGGTGCTTCGACATATAGCGAGGTAGGGTATGTTCCGCAACCTGAAGGAGTCTTTGTTATTAACGGAGTGGAGTGTTGCCTGCCTCCCGTGAATAACAGTACCGTGATAACACAGCAGAGGCCAGGCGCATCTAGAATCAGGGCAAGAGGAGATGTTTTGAAATTTGAGCCGTGGGACCCGGGCCGTAGAGGCATTGATAGGTATTACCAACCACCAGATAGTTTGCGAGAGGGGTACTGGGTTGAGCCTGATGATCGAACTCCAGATGGGGATCCAGTAGTCATATACGGCGGTGATAACTCATGGTTCAACGGTGTTTACAACCTACACCACGGTGGAGTCGTCATAGATAACGGCGGCGCGATGTTCGGTGGTGTGATTAACCTCGGAAAAGTCGGGGATGAGAGGGAAGTTGATATTCCAGACGAAGATGAACCAGTGTGTGTGGCGTACGATGCAGAAACGCTGTATCAGCACATAAATGGCCCGGATGAATATGAGCGAGCCGCCGCACTTGCGTACGCCAGGCAGACCCCGGAAGTCGAACTCGAGAGCCAGGGGGGAGCAAAGGACGAATACAACCGCCCCATAGTTAACATGCTTGGCAACGCGACGATGTACTTCAACATACCGGAGGATGAGGATGGCAACAGGATATTCTCGTGGTACGGAGATATCAACGGTACACCAGAAGATCGCATCATCTTCCAACAGGGTGAGGTGTACATAAAGGGAGATTGCTCTGGATTCATGGGACGCGTCGGCGTTTGTGACGGAGCAAAGTTCGTAATACGTAGCAGCGATGAAGGAAGTTCGAGCCGATACGTTGGGACTATGTTTGGAGGGAATGTTGAAATTGTAGACGAGAATGGTGAGGCAGATCCCAATGGCGTACTGACTATAGATTCAACGAGTGGCCTGCGTCCAGTGACATTTACAAATGGAACAGTGAATGTGGTGGCAGAGGACATCGAGGTTACTGATGATGTACCAAGGGTAGATGAGATAACAGTAAAGGATCAAGCAACCGTCAATATGAACTACGGAAACGTAGAGCTGCATGACACGAGCGTGGTAGGACCGGACGCCACACTTAACCTTAATGCTGGTGAGCGCGCGGTGCTCGAGAACTTCACCCTTGATAAAGGTACGTTGAACATAACAGGTGACGATCTAGCAGAAGTGGAGATAAACGGAGATGTAAGGATGGGATCTGCCATTACGGCATGGACCAACAACGCGATAGATAACATACCAGTCAATGCTGGGGGTGCTCTTCCTGGAGCTCCAGATCCAACATGGTCATTGACTGACAACGTCAACCTGTACTTCGACTTCGATCCAGCAAATGATGCGGCAGACCGCTTCACATCTGTGATAGGTGTTACAAGTGGTGTAGATCATACCTTCGTGCTAAGCGGTGTAAAGTTGCTGACTCAACCAACTCAGGATCGCCATACATTTACGATCCTAGACTTTGGTAACGTAGGAGTAAACAGATATCCAGAGGTGGTAATTGATAGAAATCTGGTGGTGGTAGATGGTGCTGTTGTTAATGCTGTAAATGGGATACAAGCAGTTGCTGGTATCTACCCAAGCGTAACTGGAAGTGACGGAGCACCTGGAGCTACGCTACCCAACGGAAACTACTACTTCTATGGATCGAACAGAGCAGGAATCGGGCAGGTGATGATGGTACGTGGAGTGCTCGGATATGAGTACCTTGAACCTGTAGGGTTGCTTGTGACGAGCTTGCGTGGAACGACGTCGGTTGATCTGAACTCATTCGATGAATACGGCTACGTCACCAGGAATCCCAGTGGGAAGTACGCGATATGGAATAAGACACACGCCGCTAGATACACTATCTCGACAGAGGCCGGTGGAGCCAAGACAACGAGGTACGGCACAACACTCGGAGTTGACGGCAATACCACCCAACTCGCAGGACGGCATACACAATTCATTCCGACGGCATATGTTGCTATCACCAGAAACAACGCAAACTTGAACTCCTACAAGTCCGGAACCAATGAGTATACCGGTGGTGCGAAGGCAGCTTGGTTCGATAGTGTTCAGGCCTTTGAAGCTCAGCTGACCTACTCATATGCTAAATTCAAAACTAGGAATAATCCGACATTGGGCCTGAATGCCGCAGCACACACGGTCAGCGGTGTTGCAAAGTTCGGATACAACGTAACCAAGATTGCTAGCGTAACGGTAAGGCCTGAGATGATCGCCGGCTACTCATGGGTACACGTATCAAAATCTAAATCAGCGACTGACGCCGATATCAAGTTGAACAAGCTGCACAGGATCTCCTTGATCCCTGGTGTGAACTTCATCATGTGCACGGACTCACTTAACGTTGCTGCATCAGTAAGGTACATCAAGCAGCTCGGTACCAAGTCGAAGGTCGTGTACGGAGGTGAGACGATAAAAGACATCGACAAGGTCGGAAAGGGAAGCGTCGAGATGGCACTCAACATCGAGAAGACAATCGGGATTGCAAAGCTTGGTCTCAGAGCATCTCACTCTTTCGGAGGTACCAAAGGTACGAAGGTGACACTCAACCTCGGAGTCAACATCTAAATATCTAGGCTTCTACCTTGACCTCTTGAGGCCAGACCTCATCTTATGTTCCGTATCCACGGCAAAGATGAGCCCCTGGCAAAACAACAAGACCATCAGAGCGCTTCCGCCGTACGAAAAGAATGGAAGTGGGATTCCAACGACAGGCAGTAGTCCGCAGACCATTGAGATGTTGATGAATATGTAGAGGAATAGCATCGCGTTAATCCCGAACACCAACACCTGACTGAACCTATCACGTGCCCTCATTGCAACCCCCAAGTTATATATCATCAGCATCGCGTACAATACGATGAGTGCTGTGCACCCTATGAATCCGAGCTCTTCCCCGAGAGCCGCAAACACGAAGTCTGTCTGTTTCTCGGGGAGGAAGTTTAGTTGGCACTGAGATCCATTGAGAAGCCCCTTCCCGTATATTCCTCCAGACCCTAGTGCTATCTGGGACTGGATAACGTGGTACCCCGCGCCGCTTGGATCGAGCTCAGGATTTAGGAACACTAGGATTCTCTCACGCTGGTATTGACGAAGCATACTCCACAGCACAGGCATAGCTCCAGCTAACCCAAGGAGTGCTACCACGAACTTCCAGATCTGCACACCACAGACGAACAGTATCGCGACGAACGTACAGAATAGGATTGTTGCAGTACCGAGGTCCGGCTGGAGTAGGACCATGAAGACTGGCACTGCCATCATCGAGAGCGGGAGTATCAATGACACAGTTCTCGTCACCGAGCTTATACCGAGGTCAGCAAAGTACCGCGCGAGTGCGATGATCAACGAGATTCTCATAAGCTCCGATGGCTGGAAGTTGAAGAAATACAGATCGAGCCACCTCTGAGCTCCCATCGATATCTTCCCGACCATTGCTACACACGTTAGCATCACTACGCACACGACATATCCTGTATATGCGTGCTCCTTCCAAAAACGAATAGGCGTAGATGAGGCAACGAATATGGCCACGATTCCGAGGAGGAGTCTGCAGAATTGCTTGATACACCATGGGTAGAAGTTACCAGCTCCTATCGAGTACAGCATTAGTAATGCCAGCAGTGAGATCGAGATTACGACAGCTAGCGGGAACAGAGGGCATGGTCTTATGCGTATTCTCATCACCAGCCTACCGTTGCTCCATCCTCGTTTCGAACTCAGCGAAGAACGCGGCTTTCTCTAAGCCGGGAGGTATTGCCTCCTTGAAGTCCAACACTATGGTACCTGGTATTTTGCGGAAGGACCTACGTGGCCAATGTGATCCAGAGTTCACACTCACCGGAACAACAGGAGCTCCCGTAGCTTTGTATATCGCATAGATCCCGCCTTTGTACTCCGCTTGCGCCCCAGAGCTATCCCTCGTCCCATTGGGGAAGATGAGGATGTTGTGTCCAGCTTGATGCGCCCCCATCCCGTATTTCACCAACGTCTTTATTGCAAGCACTGGTGATGATCTATCGATCGGGATGCAGCCGAGCCTCTTGAAATACAATCCAGCAATCGGTTTCCTGAGGAGCTCGCGCTTGATCACAATCGACAGGTTATCGAAGAGTAGTGAGAAGATGAAAGTTTCCCAGGTGGAGTGGTGATTGCATCCGATGATACAAGGCCCACTTGGAACATTCTCAGTGTTCCTAATCTCATACCCAACGTCTGCAATCTTCTTGAGGCAGAACAGGAGCCATCTTGTGACGGGGCGGTATACAAGTAACAGAACGTTCCTCGGCGATACGATAGCGGCCAGTGGGTACATGATGAGGATGTACATAATAAACACTGGCCAGAAGGCAATGTTAAACAGGAGGGACCGAAGCATGTTATGGTACAGGCGCTACACTTATCAACGTTGCCTTATTGTACATCAAATTCAAGTGCTTCGCTGTTGAGCTGTATCGGGAACTGCCTTCTGGAACAGCCTAAAGAAGTTATCGGACGTCAGCTCAGTTACCAACTCCCCCCCCCCCCCTAAACATTTTTCTCACCCTATTCATAATTCCTTAACCTTTCCCCCCTTATCATATACATAAGAATCTATATGGGGAGGAAGACCCAATGAACAAGTTAGTACTACTATCATCAAT
>JAISWU010000008.1 GCA_031270735.1 Holosporales bacterium
TCCTTAGTAGTAGATACCACAGGTAATAGGGATATCACAGGTGATGAGGTAGATGAGATAGATATAGATGGTGTAGTAGAGAGGGGAGTAAGAGGGAGTTATGTAGAGGATATGCAGAGAGTAGTAGCAAGGCAAGCACATCAGTTGAGGTGTCAGCAGGAGCTGATAGAGAGTTATGAGAGGTTGAGTAGGAAGATACTGAAGGCGTTACAGGGGGGGGCTATGGAGAGCGCGTTAGTCGCGTTGACAGGTGATTTCCCCAGTAAGAAGTCTATAGACGGAATGCACCGCAATGTGAGGAAGCTAATGTGGTGGGTAGAAGAGGGGGGAAATAGCGTACGTGCGAGGTTGAGAGCATTGGAGGACAGAGTTGGCCAGGATGATGCACTAGAGAGAGCAGTGGTACTACCTGAGCTAGGTGAGGTAGTAGAGAGGAGAGCAGTAGAGGAGCCTGACGCAGGAGAGACGGTAGAGGTAGAAGAGCTGGTACCACTATCCGAGACTGGCTCACTACATCAGAAGGCAACAACACTGATCAGAGGACTAGATGAGGTTAGGGGTAAGCTGAGGACGCTAGTAGCGAGGGTAACGCCACCGCCGGTAGGTTCGATCATGCAAAGCATCTATAACGTGATGGACTGGTGCGGACGGTATGGTGAAGAGAGGGACGCGCTGGCCCAGTTTATATACAGCACTACAGAGAACGGAAATACATGGCCAATCACCAACCAAGTCGGGAAGTGGAGTTGGACAACTCATGAGCACGGCGTTAGCAACGGCACCGGATACACCTACATCACAGCGGCACACATCCCGCTGGGGGACGAAATTCAACGCACCTACCTATACGCGATCGATGCTGACAACGAAATCGTCCTCCACATAGGTGACGAGATCGGGTCAGAAATTCCTCCAGCCGTGACATGGGCCGAAGTTGCAGTGTTTCGAGCGAACAACGGAACCATTACGAAGGATCCCGGTATAGATCTGCAGGTGAGAGTAGGAGGCAAGGATATCTTGTGGATGGCGCCAATCAAGGACATCTTACAGAGCATCGTGCGAGGTGAAGGAGATGAGGGTTATAGTGAAGCACTTACGGCAGGAAGCTGGAGAGCCTTCATCGGCACATACACAGCTCCCCCAATCCCAGTCTAAGAATCAACCTAATTTACCATGCAACAACCACCCACGCACATGAGACCAACCAATCTCATGTGCGTGGGTTGACGTTAAGGGCAGCCGTGAGGGCGATGACATCTCTGGTCCTCTCAGCTGTACCTGGCCAGTTCTTCATGATCACGATCTTATGATCACTCCTGACCTTCGCGCTACCGCCGTACGTTTTAACAGCATCAGAATGCAGGAAGCTCAGCAAAACGTCGGTGTTACGACATTTGTTCTCGAAGAACGAGAAGGTCAATCCTTTGGAGGCTACGTCTAGCTTCTCGATGTTGGCAGCTATGCAGTTGATTCTTACCTTAATGAGATCCAGCAGATTCCTAGTCTCATACGGGATGCGACCGAATCTGTCTGATAGCTCGAACTCCATATTACACACATCCTCCTCGTCCTTTAGCGCCCCTATCCTCCTGTACATCTCCAGGCGTAAGTTAATATCCTGGATGTATGAATCCGGAATCAGTACGGGGACGCCGAGCGAGATCTTGGGGTTCTTCTTCTCGAGAGATACCTCATCGAACCCAGCCTTTAGCATCAGTATCGCCTCCTGGAGCATTGACTGGTACAGCTCAACTCCAACATCCACTATGAACCCGGATTGATCGGAGCCCAACAGATTACCAGGGCCCCTCAGCTCTAGGTCATAGTTCGCTAGGTTCACTCCGGAGCCGAGGGTGTTGAGTTTCTGGAGAACCTCAAGCCGTGCCGTCGCACTGTCGGTAACCGTTCTATGGGGATCTAAGAGGAGATACGCATACGCCTGCCTCGTTGATCGCCCAACTCTGCCGCGTAGCTGGTATATCTGGGAGAGCCCGAATAGATCAAATCTGTGAATGAGGATGGTGTTGGCATTGGGAATGTCGATACCAGAGTCGATGATGTTGGTGGAGATCATGACATCAATCTTGTGGCTACAGAAATCCATCACCGTCTCTTCCAGCCTCTCACTCTTGCCATGAGCAAGTGCAATCCGTAGATTCGGAAACAGCCTCGTGGTCATCGCGTACAGATCATCAAGATACTCGACGCGCGGTGTCACAAAAAACACCTGCCCACCCAATCTGACCTCGGCGTCTATAGCATTGGATACATGCCTCTCATCGAAGTCGCAGCATACGGTTTTAACAGGGAGCCTGCTTACTGGAGGTGTGGTGATCATGCTTAGATCCTTCACACCAGTGACGGCGAGTTGTAGGGTCCTCGGAATTGGGGTGGCGCTCAACGTAAGGAAGTGGGCATTTGGATTAATACTTTTTACGAACTCTTTCTGCTTAACTCCAAAGTGCTGCTCCTCGTCTACTATCACCAATCCAAGGTTATCAAACTTGATCTTCCCAGATATGATGGAATGCGTGGCCATTACGATCTTAATCTCACCGCTTGCTATGCCAGCAAGATTCTCACTGACCCGCTTCTTCCGGACGAATCTTGATATCTCACATACCTTGATACCGAAGCCATCGAACCTCTTCTGGAAAGTCTTAAAATGCTGGGCTACAAGTATGGTGGTCGGGGCGAGTAGGATGACCTGCCTACCGGATGATGCCACTATAAATGCCGCTCGTAAGGCAACCTCGGTTTTCCCGAACCCGACGTCTCCGCAGACGAGCCTGTCCATTGCGCAATCTCCCATGAGGTCATTCATAACGTCTGACATCGCAGTCATCTGATCCTCAGTTTCCACGTGTCCGAAGCCATTACAGAATCTCTCGAATCCCGGCGGGATCACCAGTGGCTGTACCTTGTTAAGTTTCCTTGCGGCAGCTGTCTTCAGTAGATCCCCAGCGATGACTAATAACTTTTTCCGTACTCCATCTCTACGCCTGCCCCAGGCGCTGCTCTTGAGCGAGTCCAGCTGCACGACCGTGTCGCTCCCGCCGTACCGCGATATCACGGAGATGTTCTCGATCGGCACATACAGCCTATCTCCATTGCCATACATCAGGTTGATAAACTCATGCATAACACCGGAGACATCAAACTGGATCAACCCATCAAACATCGCAATTCCGTGCATTTCGTGGACTACATAATCCCCTATCAATAGCTTGGAATAATCCTTATACACATTTTTAGAGCCACTCTTTTTAACAAGCTTTAGCGGCCTACCAAAGAGTTCGCCCTCCGTGTATATGGCTAGCTCGTCCGATATGAACCCCTGCTTCAGATCAGAGATTATTACGTTGATAGTTCCGTACTCAGCATCAAAGAAGTTTTTGATTTCCGTGACATTCTGATCCTTCAGGAGGTCAGCTAGGATATTGAATGCCCCCGTTGATGTGACAGAACATATCACCTTGTGTACCGTACAATCGAGGGTACCGAGTAGCTCCAATAGAGACTCCGGCTTCCTGATATCATATGTCCTATTATGCTGCTGTGAGGGATCTGTTTCGGAGAGTGGATCTACCCTCTCTATATCAGACTTAAATGTTTCACGTGAAACATAATCGCAGAAGATATCACTAACTGGTGGTGTACCACTTTTATTTATCAATTTGTTCCAAAATAAGCCATTATATTTTTCGGCCTCAAAGCCAAGAATGAGTTTGGTTGATGCGGGTTGGAAGTAGTCGAGGACGCTAGTCGTCTCCTCGTGGAGGCATGAGAGATACCATTCCATCCCGGGGAATAAGTTACCGTTCATGATGCACTCTCTAACCCTCATGTTGTTCCCTTTGTACTTTTGCTGGAACAGATCTTTGGAGTGATCATCTAGGATAATCTCAGAGCACTTCGTGAGTAGCGCAGACTCGAGCTTGGCGCCAGAGAGCTGAGTCGTATGATCGAAGCTGCGCATCAGATCGATTTCGTTACCGCAAAAATCTATCCTCGCAGGGAATTCGGATACCGGAGGAAAGACATCGACGATGCCTCCCCTAACAGCATACTGACCACGCTCTGTAACAGACTCAACCCTCACATATCCATAGCGTCGTAGTGTATTTAAGAGTGCTTGCTGCGAAATGTGCTCATGTACGGTTAACTCACAACTGTCCATGAAATATGATGGTGGAGGAACCTTGAAATTAAAGGCGTCCACTGTTGTTACAAGGATCTTCCTTTCTGACAGTGTGAGTCTTGCTAGTGCTGCGCTCCGTGCCACGAAGGTCGAATAGTCACAGACTGTACATTCGTAGATATCAGATCCAAATGAATCGAGGAAGATCACATCGTGATCACGTTGCGATTGACACATCACACCAAAAGTGCACTTGGCTTCCGTCTGGTTCTTGTAGATGAGGACTACCGAATCAAAATCGAACGATCTGAAAAGCAACATGCGTTAACTGTGAAACTTCGGGTCCATAAGGGGCGTCGGCAGTGTACCATAATTCTCGTTGCTGGCAGTGAACTTTACCGCCATGATGTTATCCACCGAAGATGTGGATAACTCTGTGGATAAAAAAAAAACACGCCCCTTGCGCCGGCATCATATACGGTGTTCATCGTCTTTGCTCAATTTTTGAACACCCACAAAAAACTGAGGAACGTGGTGCTTTCCCAGCATTTTTTTTACCCTCAAAAAAATCATTATATGCCGTCATTCATATAAGTTGTTATTACTGTTGTTATTGATGCATCGTTGATATTTTTTTGAATTTTGATGCTAAAGAGGGGATAGTTTTCTTTTCGGTTGGGCCTATTTATGGGTTATCACTTGGTGGGACGATGTATCTCCAGGCAGCTGATATCAGATTATTTACTACTGGTACTGCAGCTGCTGCTCCACTTCCACCATGTTCGATTAGTACGATCATTGCGATTCTCGGATTACTCACAGGAGCATATGCTACGAACATCGCGTGCTCCTTCCTCCAGTAGTCAGAAGACTTCGTATCTCCAGCTAATCTCTGTGCCGTCGTGATCCTACACACCTGTGATGATCCGGTTTTACCAGCAATCTCAATTTCCTTGTAATGATCAACATGGTTGTACGCCGTGCCATACGGAGAGTTCACGACATCACGCAGGCCTTCTAGCACGATGCTCACATGCTCGCCGCTGTACTGAACAGGCTCCACCCATTCAAGATCCGCTGCTCTGCGCTGCGCTAAAAATGGAACAACCCTGCGACGTCCGTTCACCAGCACAGCTATCATTCTCACCAACTGAAGAGGAGTGGTCAATACGTATCCCTGTCCGATTGACATATTGAGCGTATCGCCTGTTGTCCACGATTTTTTCTGCCTCGCCTTCTTCCAAGTCTTCGTCGGAATGATACCGGCCTTTTCCCCGGGGATGTCGATTCCAGTTGGACTCCCAAGCCCTAGGTCATTGGCTACATCTGCGATGGCTTCGGGGCTCAGCCTTCGTGCTACATTATAGTAGAAAGTATCGCATGACTGCTCGAGTGATGCACGCAGGGTTACGTAGCCGTGGCCTCCATGCTTTGATTTCCAGCAGTGAAATTTGGCGCGTCCAAGTTCATAGGAATCCCCGCATCTGAATGTCGTACTTTTGTTAACGATGCCGTGCTTCAGTGCTGCGAGGGCAGTCACTACTTTGAACACAGATCCAGGGGCGTACTGTCCGCATACTGCTTTGTTGAGCATCGGGTTATACGGATCCGCGTAGAGCTCGTTCAGTTCCTGTGGACTAACCTTCTTCGTAAAGATATTTGTGTCATACCCTGGGTACGATACGAATGCCAGGATGGCTCCGGTCTTAACGTCCATCACGATACACACTCCACTCTGATGCTGAGAGAGCAACCTGTACGCCTCGAGCTGCAGATCGAGGTCTATCGTAAGCCTGACATCCTGTCCATCCTCTGTAACCATATCATCTATCTTCCTCACAAACTGGCGCCTTGAATTTACCTCAATTCTCTGGATGCCAGTCTTGCCGAAGAGCTGAGCGTCATAAGTTTTCTCAATCCCAATCTTACCAATCTTAGCCATCGGCAAAAGTAGCGCCGTATTCAATCCGGAAGCATCAAAGTCCTCTTTAGATGGGGTTCCAGTGTACCCTATAACATGCGAAAACTCCTTTGGGTACACATACCTCCTGACATGGGTTTTCTCGATTGTAATTCCCGGAATCATGGAGGACATAATGTAGTACCTCGATAGAGTTGCCCAGTCCATATTCTCCTGCAGCAGGATGTATCTGTTCTTCTTGTTGATCCTTTCTGGGATATCATTGAGTAGGGCAATGGTCTTATCATCGGGTTTCACTGATGACTTGAGTGTCGCAATGACAGAGTTCATCTCTAATGGAGGTACCTCTGATAGATCCAACACTGCAGAGTACGAGAACACATTCTTTGCGAGCACTCTACCGAAAGCGTCTAGGATATTCCCACGCATCGGCAACACCTGTCTCTCGATAATACGATTCCTGTCAGAGAGGCGCTGGTAGTGACCGGCTCTGAAGATCTGCAAGTACCCTAGCCTCATCAAGACGACTACGCACAGTGATAGCTTGAAGCCACTGAAGATAAAAGCTCGCCTGGTGAAGACTCTCTTTTCGTCTCGCCTATTCCACATTGGGCTTCTTTTGTAACTTCTTGGGTTTCGAAGGAAGTCCATTGACCAGTGTATCTCTCGTAGCCATCAACACCTTTATCCTATCCCTACACCTCGCCGCCTCTTCGAACATCAACCCTTCAGAAGCAGTAAGCATCTCCTTCTCGAGGGCAGCGATCTGCCTATTGATATCGGTATAAGAGGTATGCTTCGTATCAATGAGTTCGAGCTTTGCATCATCAACGTTCTTCACACCATTACCCTTAGGACGCCTCACGATCGACTTAGGACGTATGTTGTGCTCGATGTTATAGGCCTCCTGAATCTGCCGACGTCTCTCGGTCTCATCTATCGCTGCCCTCATCGACCTCGTGATCCTATCGGCATATAGTATCACTCTACCATCCACATTCCGCGCTGCCCTGCCTATTGTCTGCACGAGGGCAGTCTTCGATCTAAGGTACCCTTCTTTATCTGCGTCCAAAATTGCTACGAGCGCGCACTCCGGGATATCAAGGCCTTCACGTAGAAGGTTAATCCCAACCAGCACATCGAACTCCCCGGCCTTCAGTGCCCTTATGATCTCGACACGATCCAGGGTATCTGTATCAGAATGCATGTACGTTACTCTCACACCATTCTCAGACAGGTACTCCGTCAAGTGTTCTGCCATCCTCTTCGTCAATGTAGTGACTAGCGTGCGGAATCCATCATTCGTTGCAGAACGTATCTCAGCCATCAAATCATCAATCTGATTTTCACATGGCTTAACCACGCAGATTGGATCAAGGATTCCAGTTGGCCTGACGAGTTGCTCCACAACATGATCATCACCAGCCGCCGTCATCTCGAATTCACCTGGGGTGGCTGACATGAAGATTGTCTGTGCCCTGAGGCTGTTCCATTCCTCAAATTTGAGTGGCCTGTTGTCCATGCACGACGGCAACCTAAACCCATGTTCCGATAGGTTCTGTTTTCTAGACCTGTCACCAAGATACATTCCCTTCACCTGCGGTACACTCACATGGCTCTCGTCCACTACCAGCAACGAATCCTCAGGCATATACTCTAGCAGTGTTGGTGGAGGTTCTCCTGGTTGCCTTCCAGTGAGGTACCTCGAATAATTCTCTATGCCAGAGCACGTACCAGTCGTTCGCATGACATCTATGTCATACAGCACCCTCTGCTCTAGCCTCTGTCTTTCTATTAACTTTCCCATCTCCTCCAATGCACTCAATCTGATTTGCAGATCTATCTGGATCTGCTCAATGGCCTTATTTATAAGATCAGTGGATACCACGTAGTGGCTGTTTGAAAATATCCTTATTTCATCTAGTCCCCTAATCTTATGGCGCGAGGGGGCCCCCAGCTCCACGATTTCCTCAACGTCATTTCCGAAGAAACACAGCCTCCAAAAGCTATCAGACTTGTGTGCTGGGAATATCTCTATAACATCTCCTGCGACTCTGAAAGTACCTCTTTTGAAGTCCACATCGTTCCTTTGATACTGCAGATCTACTAGCTGTCTGCATAGCTTCTGTGGAGATATTTTCTGCCCGGTCTGTACGGATAACACACCTTCAGCGTAACTCTCGATGGGGCCGATACCGTATATACATGAAACGCTAGCTACGATAATTACATCGCGTCGCTCCAGGAGTGATCGTGTTGCCGAGTGGCGCATGCGGTCGATGTCTTCGTTGATAGCTGACACCTTCTCGATGTATGTATCGGAGTGGGCGACATACGCCTCTGGCTGATAGTAGTCGTAGTATGACACGAAGTACTCCACGGCATTGTCCGGGAAGAATGATTTCATCTCGGCGTAAATCTGTGACGCAAGAGTCTTGTTGTGAGTCATGATTAATGTTGGGTATCCAAGCTCGTTGATGACATTCGCTACCGTGAATGTCTTACCAGATCCGGTCACTCCTACAAGCACCTGGTCTCTGACTCTGTTCTTCATCCCATTTGTCAAAAATGAAATGGCTCTCCCCTGATCACCGGCGGGTACATAATCCGCCACGAGCCTAAAGCACATTACTTTTCTCTGAAAATGATTCTCCCCTTTGACAGGTCGTACGGTGTCATCTCGATGGTAACCTTATCGCCAACGAGCACCCTTATCCTGTTCTTACGCATTCTGCCGGACGTGTGTGCAAGGATCTTATGCCCATTCTCAAGCTCAACCCTGAACATTGCGTTCGGCAAGATCTCTGTCACAGACCCATTGAACTCTACCAGATTTTCTTTCGGCATACAGATGCATATACACCCCCATTCATTCATGAGTATACATGAAAATTTAGTCGCCCAAAATACTTGGACCACACAGATCGAGCTCACCCAAACGACGTGTGTCTTTTTTGCAACTATATACCGTCATACAAGGTATGTGCGCGTCTTAATTTTTACGTGCTCTATCATATTCCTCCAATTGCTTCGCTCCACCATTGCCTCCTACTGTACTGCATCGTGCATATCCTCATTCTAGCATCGTCCTCAGATTTTCCTCTATTTCCTCTAGCGCATTCTTCAGCCAGCTTCCTCGTAGGAGATTGCCTCCCAGTACAGGAGGGCTCGTATCATTTGTTGTGTGTACTCCACTCTCGTTATTATCTTCCTTATCCTGCGCTTCACCTCGTCTGTGATTCTCGGATCCTCCATACATGCGATGACACTGTCCTCTACTCGTCTAATTTCCCTTTCGTAGTGGGCCAACTCCAGTAACTGGAACGTGAGCTCCTCGCCGATTTCGTATTGTACTATGTGCTCGTTCATGAGCTGCATCCTCCGCTCCACGTTCTCCAGCTGCTGATCTGTGATATCGGAACGTTCTTCCTCCTCTGCATTGTCTCGTTCCGGATCGGGGGTGGGTACTTCCTGCGTTATGTTATCAGTCAGGAAAGTGTATATGATCCGCCCTGGACCTGTTATTGCCCCGGCCATCTCCCTAATCTCCCATGCATTCGCCTCCGGGTATATCTGCGCCACTGCCCGGCGTGCTCTTTGTTCTATCTGTTCATGGCTTTCTCTGATTATCTCTGCCAGGTTTGTCCGCGGCCTATTACGTTCGTTGCCTGAGGTATCGTCTGGGCGAGGCCCGGACCCCTCCTCCATCCGCTCTTCGATCCGCGCCAATGTACCTGCTATTGCTGCTTGCTCGTTATCGTACACCCGTTCTTCCAGGTCCCATATTCCTTCGCACGCTGCTACGATTGCTTTCGCCTGGTCTTCTGTAGGCGCCCGCTGCCCAGCCGCATCGGCACCTCTTATAGGCACCACACTTGCCGCTGCGACCAGTAGTATTCTTAGCGCTCTGCTCCTTCTTATAATCTTCATTTTTTCTCAATCTATTTTATGCTATTATTATATCGCGTTTATCGTAATCTGTCTAGATTATTCTTATATATAGTGAGTTTATGTTTTGTAAGTGAGTCTATGTTTTGTAATACTTGAGCGTTATTCCAGGAACACGCGGATCGGACGAACTGAAGGAGGTAATACAAGAAGGCTCTTGACTAGTAAAATCTATTTTGGGAGAAAATTTTGGCTATCAAATGAGCCAAATTTTCTCCCCTGTGATTGAATCTAAACTCACATTCCTTCAGATGCAATATGAAAGATTC
>JAISWU010000033.1 GCA_031270735.1 Holosporales bacterium
AATCTTTCATATTGCATCTGAAGGAATGTGAGTTTAGATTCAATCACAGGGGAGAAAATTTGGCTCATCTGATAGCCAAAATTTTCTCCCAAAATAGATTTTACTAGTCAAGAGCCTTATGATATTAGATAGCATTACAGATCCCTCGATACTAAAAACCCTGACAACTCAAAAGCTGCAGACTCTCTGCTCAGAGCTCAGATCTGAAATCGTAAACATCACGGCGAAGAATGGTGGACATCTTGGTTCCAACCTAGGAATCATCGAGATTATCGTGGCAGCCCACTACGTGTTCAACTGCGGGCAGGATAAATTTATATTTGACGTAGGGCACCAAGCGTACGCCCACAAGTTACTCACTGGACGCAGGGCGATTATGAAGAACCTGCGGAGTACAGGAGGTGCATCTGGCTTTCCTGATCCAGGTGAAAGTCAGTACGACCACTTCATCGCCGGACACGCATCTACCTCATTGAGTGCTGCTTTGGGAATCGCTAAAGCCAGAGATCTGAGTAACTCCAAATTCAGCGTAGTGTCATTCCTTGGAGATGGTTCTTTAAGTGGTGGCATGATATACGAAGCCATGAACAACGTCGGAGATATCGGAAACTTCGTGGTCATACTGAACGACAACAAGATGTCAATTTCAGAGTCTGTGGGCGCGATGCGGAGGTATCTCTCGAAGTTACTCTCGTCTAAGAGCAGCATGATCGTTAGGAAGCGCATAAGCAGACTGCTCGATGCTCTTCCATCAAGGAGCGCCCGTGTAATCGAACACATGCTTAGACATGTTGTTTCCGCAGTGGGGGTTGGCAACATATTCGAGGAGTTCGGATTCCACTACGTAGGGCCGATCGATGGGCATGATCTAGAGAGGCTCATTAGCGTCCTGCAGAACGTCAGGGATGTTGCAAATTACAAACCAGTTATCATCCATGCTGTGACAAAGAAGGGATATGGGTACGGCCCAGCCGAAACCGACTCCACTAACCTTCACGGGATTGAGCATGAGAAGTCGCTGAGGTACTGCGATGTCTTCGGAAAGAAGGTTGTTGAACTGGCGACGCATGATGAGAGGATCGTATGCATAACAGCTGCCATGAAAGAAGGCTGTGGTCTCTCGGACTTTGCATCGATGTTTCCGACTAGATTCTTCGATGTTGGGATTGCTGAGGAGCACGCCGTGACATTCGCCGCTGGCCTGGCATCACAGGGGTTCAAACCATTTGTGTGCATATACTCGACATTCCTACAGAGAAGCTTTGACCAAATCTACCATGATGTTGTGTTACCAAACTTACCTGTGAGATTCATAATCGATAAGGCGGGGTTGCCTGGGAAAGATGGGAAGACCCATGCTGGGTTGTACGATGTGGCACTTTTGCAGAATTTTGAAAACGTTACGATCATGGCCCCATCCTCCGCGACTGAGCTTGAGGGCATGCTGGAGTTCGCAGCGACATCTGATGTTACGTCACCAATCGCAATACGATTCTCGAAGACAAAAGCAACAATGTCGGACTGCACAACTGATACATTCGACCTGAGATGCAGGGTCGTTATAGAAGGGAAAGATACACTGATCGTGGTGAGTGGTAACCTGCTGACGAACGTCCTTGAGGCAGTTAAAATCTCACATACCTCTCCAACGGTGATCGATGCCAGGATCATCCACCCATTTGATTTCGAAACGTTCTACCGGCATACCAATACCCACGATAGGATCATAGTCATTGAGGAGGGGGTCTTCGGGGGATTATCCAATGTCTTGCTGAATGAACTAACATTCACTCGACGCTCCGACATCATCGCGAATATTGAATTCGTTAACATCAGCAAAACCCCACCGCAGCACTCTCATAGAACCGAGCAGCTCAAGGCAAATAGAATGTCTGTGGAGGATTTAGTAGGGCTGCTCAAAAGGGGAGTATGACATGTCATACGTACTGATATCAAAATTTTCTCTACGATAACGTTAGACATAAGGTACGATGAAAGTATCGTCCCTAGCGTCGGCGGCCGGAGAAATATAGTATTGTCCAGTGATCTAAGGCAGTTTATGAACTGGCTATTCCCACACAAGTGCATTGCCTGCAGCGGAGAGGTCGATGAGCAGTCAACTCTCTGCGCTAGGTGTTTCACCGAGATTACGTTCATAGATTATCCGATATGTAGGGTATGTGGAAGGATGTTTGAGAGCCAAGAGTCGTATGATCAGGATGAGGTTTGCGACAACTGCGCAAAGACCCAGCCTCACTTCGATATGGCGAGATCACTGATGCAGCATAACTCATGCTCTAGGAGGGTGGTCATGCGTATCAAAAAAGCCACGGACTACAGCGTTGTGAAGATTTGTGCGGAACGGATACACATGAGATATCCGAGGTTGTTCGATAACATCGACTACAGCGTCCCGGTGCCATCACACTGGACTAGGCTAATAAGACGTGGCAACAACCCACCCGATATTATAGCACTAAAGTTGGCTGATGTATCTGGGATCGAGTACAGAAGACTTCTCAAGAGAGTACGGAGAACAGAGTACCAAAAGGATAAGTCAGCGGCTGAGAGAAGGATCAACATTGAAGGAGCCTTCGTCTGCAGCTGTGATAACTCTGTCATCGTAGGGAAGAATGTTCTTGTTGTAGATGATGTTATGACCACAGGGATTACCTTAAACGAATGCGCGAAGGTGCTGAAGGCAGCCGGAGCTGTCACTGTGAACTGCGCTACGATTACGAGCACTCGGCAGAGCTATAGGGGTGCCAAGTAGTTTGTAATACAATGATAATACACCCGCACAAAATGAGAATAAGTTTGCAGCATACGAATAGATCTGATACAATGGCAAATGTAATACAGTAATGGAGCATTGGAAGCGATGAACACGCGGAAAACAATGATAGCTTTAGCAGCCATAGTAAGCATGAATATCTTGGTCAACGAAGCAGCAGGCGCGACACGACAATTTAGCATACACGACACACCGACTGCACTGGACGTACTGAACAGACTCGCAGAGTTGCAAGAGACAGCCGAGGCCGAACAACACCGACTTTTCGAGCTCCACGAGCAAACCCTCGCAGGACAACAACATGCACAACAGGAGGAGGAAATACAGCAGTCACACGACGCAGCGGGTATCATAGCGTTGCCCGATACAGAGTTCAACGACTGGGCAACACGTATAATGGACCAAACAGCAGCGATGTACGATGAGCTGGTCCACGCAGCGTGGAGGATGGACGAGAATGCAATCAGGAGCGCAGTTGGTACACGAAGACTAGACCCGGAGATACTCAAGGACGCAGTGCGGGTCATCAGTCGGCGGGGCTACAGCCCCGACAATTCTCCATATCTCTGGCTGTACGAGATAGCGCTGGGGTTAGAGCATCGGCAGACGGCGGCGGGAAGCCCACAACGAGTATACACAACGAACCTCCTACTGCAAGCATACCGTACCGTAACGTCCCTGACACCACTCCAGATATGTGCAATACCCCCGTACACAGACATAGCAGCTGCGGTAGCCCAAACCTGCCTCTCATACACAACCCCATACAGATACATACAAAAGTGGAGCGCAGCAATCACACTGCCTCCACTACAGGAGTGCATACAACCGCACGAAGCAGAAACTGCCCCCACCACCGCCGACAAGACCGGACTCACGGCACTGGCCGACTGCCAGACCGTACACTACCTGATTCGAGCCATAAGATGGAGCATCGGTTCCTGCCTATCGTATGCGGCGGCACTGACATGGCAAAACCCACGCGCATATCAAGATTTGGGGCCAATAATGACGCTAGAAGCGCAGATGGCGGAGTACGACGTATACTTCGGGAACCTACCACCACAGGTTGCGGCACGCCAACCAACCTGATACATCCATGTGAAAATGATCCAGCGAGGTAAAGCCACAGCCTTACCTTGCTGGGAGTTTACATCAGAACGATGCCTTCAGACGTGCGTGGTCTTCCGTAGCAAAAATCTTGAGGAGCATGTCGTATTTCTTAACCATGTCATGTTCTACGATATGGGTAGCCAGTGCAGATGCCCGTTGTAGAAGCGATGGCAGCAATTCATTGTTAGCCGGATCACACATATCAAATGTTCTATATGATTTCTGGCCACTCTGCTTTGTGCCAAGGATCTCGCCTCCGCCCCTAAGCAGGAGATCCTGCTCGGCGATGTAGAAGCCATCGTTGCTCTCACGCAAGGTATTCAGGCGCTTCCTCGCTATTTCAGAAAGGCGGAAATCGTAGAGGAGGATACAGCACGATTGCAGCGTGTTCCTTCCGACTCTCCCGCGGAGCTGGTGTAGTTGGGCCAGGCCGAACTTCTCCGCATTCTCTATTATGATCACGCTCGCAGTTGGAACATCGACCCCTACCTCAATTACTGTGGTTGAGACCAGTATGTTGCAGTTGCCGGTTTTGAAGCGTTCGAATATGCTCTGCTTCTCAATGATCTTTTGGCGTCCATGCAGCATGGCGACCTCATCTCCGAAGATCTCCTTGAGGGCATTGAACCTATTGGTAACGCAGGTGTATGTGAGTTTCTCGCTCTCCTCAATCAGTGGACATACCCAATAAACTTTTTGGCCCTTTGCAATTATGTTCTTGACAGAGTCGATGATGCTCGAGATCTTGCTCATGGGGATCGCCTTCGTTATGACTTCGCTTCTACCAGTCGGTTTCTCGGTGATTGCTGATACCGCAATATCTCCATACACTGACATAATGATAGTACGTGGGATCGGTGTGGCTGTCATACTGAGTACATGCGGTGAGTTGCCTTTTGTTATCAGGCGTAGTCTCTGAGCCACTCCAAACCGGTGCTGTTCATCTACTACGACGAACCCGAGGTTATTGAATTCAACTCCATCCGAGATAATTGCATGAGTACCTATTACAACATTGGCTACTCCGGCCGCGATACTAGCGAGAGTTTCACGGCGCCTCTTTCCCTTCTCACTAGCCGTTAGGATCTCGACATTAACGCCGAGGTCAGACAGGTATGATGAGAAGGTTGCATAATGCTGGTACGCCAGTATCTCTGTCGGAGCCAACACTGCGCATTGGTAACCGCTTTCAATCGCATAGAGTGCTGCGATGATAGCGACGATGGTCTTTCCTGAGCCGACATCTCCCTGCAGCAACCTCGTCATCGGCTTGCCGCTTTCGAGGTCACGAAATATCTCGTTGATCACTTTCGTTTGTGATTGAGTCAATGCGAATGGTAGGGTTTCGATTAACCTCGATATCAAGGTCTTGTCGTTCTTTATAACGTTGCCTTCCTTAGTCTTCGTGTCGCTCAGCCTTAACAGAAGTTGCTCCGCTAGTAACTCGTCGAAACACAGCCTACGCCTTGCAGCTGTGTTTAACTGACGCTCAGTGAGTGACCGCGGATTGTGGATTGCAAGCAACGACTCTCGAAACGATGGGAACCTATTTGCAGCGATGATATGATCTGGTAACCACTCCCCAATATCGGCTCTCTCAAGTATCTTGAGGGCGTTCCTTATCGTGACGATTAGTGTGAGCTGAGATATTCCGGCTGTCAGTGGGTAAACATTTGAGAGGCAATTCTTGCGACGCATCGCGGATACACTCACAAGCTTCTGTGGATTGATGAATTGGAAGCCTCCAGAAAAATTGGTGCCGAGCTTCCCTGTGATGTACGCCGTCTTTCCGGGAGTATACGTCTTCTGAGCGAACTGTCTCTTGTAATTGAAGAGCGATATCTCGACGACCAAATCTCCGCATGTACCATACACCGATATCGGTCTGGTTGGACCACCTGAACTCGCATCAATGGATGTTATAACAACCTTGGTTGTGACTAACTTCCCAACGTGCTCCGGAGAAAGTGCCTCGGCGTATATCATTTCGATTACGTACGATGGCATGTGCATTATGAGATCAATGATTCTGTTCCCACAGAGTTTTTTTAGTAGCTTCAGGCGTTGCTGCAGGTAGTCTCCAGCGATGACGCCGATATCATCAAAGATCGTTACACTGGTACTCATGGAGTCGCCCCGGAACTGTGATCTACATACGATCACATCATACTACGCTACTCTTCCGATACCCAGAATTCCGGCACGCAGCGCGCACATGACTGGTGAGTCATATCATATCATGTGCGCGTGGGGGTGTATGCGTATCACTACGCTGGCGTACTGGATGTTTAGGTTGGTCGATAATGCGGCTCTTCGACTGGCTCTGGCGCTGTGTAAGTGCCGATAAGGGCTCTCCAAGATGCAGCTTGCATTATGCTCGCTATTTCGGGTCGTCCCCTGCCTGTTTCCACACTCGCTACTACGTCAGCAACAGGTGGTTCGACTGGTATGTCGCCTAGTGGTGTGTGCAGCTTAACGCCGCTCCAATCTGGGGTCGAGTTCCATGTGCTCGGGTACGCGGTAAATATCGCCATTTCTGCCCATGTGCATTGTGGTAGCTGTGGTAGCTCACGGACTTCTTCACCGAGACTAGACGAAGACCCATCTTCACGCACATACTGAACACCGGAGCTTCTCCAGTGATAGATGGTTATCGCTTTTATCTCGGCGTCTGCCCCATTCCTGTATGCTAGTGTCAGCACTGTATGTCTGGTGCCCGTGCAGTCTCCGTGCCTATGTGTGATCCATCTCCAGCCAGTCTCTAGGTCGGTAACAGGCCACATGGTGCCATTATTAGTCGTCTCGTATATCCACCGGACTATTGGGTCTGTCTGAATACCTACGAAGCCACTCCACTCTACCACATTACGGATGCTCTGCATAATTGTCGGTCTTTGATACAGCGCGACACCACTTGTAATTAGCTGTATTACTCCAATCTCCAACGCTTCCATTCTCCTCAGCAGCTTCCTACTTAACCTCTCATAACTCTCTATCAGCTCCTGGTAACACCTTAACTGATGTGATTGCCTTGCTACTACCCCCTGCATATCCTCTACATAACTCCCTCTTACTCCCCTCTCTACTACACCATCTATATCTATCTCATCTACCTCATCACCTACCCCTACCTCATCACCTATGATATCCCTATCACCTGTGGTATCTACTACTAAGGGTTCTATCCTCTCTCT
>JAISWU010000040.1 GCA_031270735.1 Holosporales bacterium
CGTGATGCCAGGCGTGGTACGCTACATCAGAAGGCAGATGAGCTGTACGAGAGAATTGACGAGTTAGCAGAGGAAGTAGGAGCTAGAGGATCTGCTGGGAGTGTACACGAGAGATTAGGCGCTCTAGAGGATGAGACCACAGGAGTAGCTAGGGCGGATGACCTAGCAGCATTGGCAGCAAGAGTAGGCACCAGTGATGACACATCGGAGGATGCGACGTTATTCGGTAGGCAACAGGCGGTAGCAGATGAGATAGGCACGCACGAAGACACAGCTGAGAGTTCTACGGTACATGGGAGGCTTACTGCGCTAGAGGATGAGACAACAGGTGTAGCTAGAGCAAATGATTTAGCAGCATTAGCAGAGAAGGTAGGCACCAGTGCTGATGCAGCGGACGCCGAAACACTGTACGGCAGGCTGCAGGCAATAGAGGATGGGGTGGATACGATAGGATCCAGTGACGGCCCCATACAGACGAGTTTGGACGCACTGGTGGCAGAAGTCGGAGTAGGTGGGGATGGAGTTGGAAGTATACACGACAGACTGTCTGCTCTGGAAAGTGAGATTGGAGTAGGTGGAGAGGATGTTGGGAGCATACATGATAGGCTGGGAGCCATGGAGAGTGCACTGGGCGCACTAGGGGATGGCGATACAGAGGTGGCTAGAGAGAAGACGTTGCTAGCTTTGGCGGCTGAGGTAGGTGGGAGAGGCGAGGACGGAGATACTGTGCACGAAAAATTAGATGCTATACAGACGACCCTAAGTGGTATGGGGACAGGAGGAGGCGGAGGAACCCCGACCGACATGGCACTGCAGAGCACACTAGCGCCACTAGCACTCGCGGTCGGCACACTGGACCCACTGACCGGGATGCACCTGTGGATCAGTAACACCTTCGGGCTGATGGTAGCACAGGCCCGAGCGGAGCGGATGCTAGGTGTAAGCGCAATCTTTGAGCCGTGGCGCACCGTAATGAAAACAATAATGACACGTAGCTGGAGCACACTCAGACCGGACTGCGGACCATATGCAACCCAGGATACCTACAAAACCCAAGCGTGGAACCACGTGGGGTACGGAACCGTGGCAGAACCGGCGACGTACATACTGATGGCACATCAAAGTACCGGCGCACAACTAATAGCCCTGATTGGAGACGACGGGACGTATACTGGCTACAGATGGGGTGGCAGCAGCTACGTGAATTGCCAAGACAAGACGACGAACAATAATCCGATAGATCTGATCCAAACCGTGTGGTACGACACATGGTATCAGTACGAAATATCCTTAATGCGGGTACCGGGAGTGTGGGTACTAGGGAGTACCGCACCGGAGCAAGCGATGAAGTTCCAACTGAAAACAGATGTGACCAAGTACTTCAAGTTACAATACGGGGAGGCAAACCCCTCTCTTTTGGACTTACAGTGGGGATTAGGCGAGCTAAACTGCGGGCCCTACCACAGAATCATTGGACGTACCGTCTAACTCCATAATTGAGGAGATGGACATTCATCTCCTCCACATCAACATTGGCAAGCACAGTGATGAGGAAGTGCCCATAGATAAGGCAGAGATAGTGACTCCAGTGTTTAAGATTCCGTGGTTCGTAGGAACCCTCTAAGGGCATATAAGACCGCTCCTGCGACTCCACAACAGCACGCGCCCATGATGAAGGCGTACGCCTCTCCGCAGAGTTGGGATACCGCTCCTGCAGTGGCGCTCGCCATTGCGGTTGTGAGGGAAACTACGAAGTAGTACACTCCAAACCCTGTACCACGCAGGTCCTTCGGGACATAGTCAGAAACCATTGTAGCGATCAGCCCGTCAGCTATTCCGCGCTGGCAGCCCCACAGCACGGTGCCGAATAACACCATGTGTAGGTTCACCGCAAAGCCCATTGACAGGTGAGCAAGTAGCAAGATTACGAACCCGATTAAGAGCAATCGTACCCTTCCAATTCTGTCAGACAGCTTCCCGATTGGGTACGAAACAGCAGTTGACATTAGGTTGTATATCACTGTGATTGATGTTCCATATGCTATGTCTAATCCGAAGTTTCCACATGCGTGTAGTGAGATGAAGACCTCACTGAACCTCCCCAGCATGAAGGGAGTTACGACTACCATCAGCATCCAAAAGTGCTTTCCCAGGAGTCTGAGGTCTCGCAGTCTAATCTTGCGGCGCTCACCCCGTTCCTGTGGTCTCTTTTCCTCCTTGACGAACATGATTAGTGTAGCGATGGCTATGATCGCTGGGATGGTTGATATAGTGAACAGGGTTGCAAAGTTGTTGCTACTCAACTTCATGACAATAACGCCGCAGACTCCGCCTAATGTCGAGCCAATCACTGCCAGGCTCTGGCGTAATCCGAAGCATGCACCCTTTATGTCGCGTGGAGCTGCATCGCTAATCAGAGCGTCTCTTGGACTGGCCTGCATACCATTCCCGATCCTATCAATTCCCCTTGCTACCAGAACCGTCACATACATCCTCGACATAGCTAGCAGTGGCTTCGATATGGCGATCATCACGAAGCCAAGTATCATCAATGGCTTGCGTCTCTTGAAATAATCACTGATTACCCCGGAGAACATCCTGGTCGCATATGCAATTGCCTCCACGATGGCCTCCAGACAGCCGATCATCCCTACGGATACCCCGCAGATAGTTTTCAGATACAACGCAACCCCTGTAAAAGACGCGGACGTAGCAGTGTTTATTAGGAGGGACGAGACGCCAACAGCCCACACCGTTCCGGGGATAGCGTGCAACATATGCTTAAAAAACCCAAGGTCTCTCATTGTGGGCCGACTACGCGCTCCCGAGGAGAGAATACTAACTTATCGCCTCTCCAAGATCAAGATTTACTCATGAGGATATAACCGAGACAGCACAGAGGGGATTGACATTACGGAGGACTCGTAGTACTCTCTCGGGAGAGTAACTTGTGAGCCACAGTGATGGTAGTTATGGCAAGACGGTGTGAGTTGACCGGAAAGGTGGTGCAGTATGGATGTAACGTTAGCCACGCGAATAACAAGCTGACAAAAAGGTTTTTACCGAATCTTCAGAACGTATCCTTTTTCAGTGAGAGACTCAAACAGACGATAATGGTGCGGGCAACCCCGCATGGCATCAGGAGCGTGGAGGCCAATGGGGGGCTTGACAATTATCTATTGAAGGCGAGGGACTCATCGTTAGGTAAGAAGGCGCTTGCGGTGAAGCGCAAGCTCAGAGCAAAGCGGTTAAGCAGTGCGGAGAATAGCTAATGAGTAAACATGAGAGAAATGGAGCCGATAGCCTCCAGAGCCCTTTTCATATTCATGACCAGTACATCAAGGACCTCACATTTGAGAATCCCAGTTTTTTGGTGAAGTACGATAAAGAAGCACCACAGCAAGAGGTATCCGTTGGCATCGAAGTGAATGTAGCATCGTTAAGCGATAACCACTATGAGACTTCGCTGGACCTGAGGGTTCAGTCCAACGTTAATAATGAGCAGCTCTTTGTGCTGGAACTAAAGTATGTCGGCTTAATATCTGTTGCGAGCGACCTTGAGAAGGATATACTAGAAGCGGTACTATTTGTCCATTGTCCGTTCCTTATGTTCCCGTATGCCAGGGCAATTGTTTCGTCCGTAATAGGCGCTGGAGGATACCCGTCGTTGATGATAGATCCTATCGACTTCGCATCTCTCTATCTCGCAAAGAAGGATCAAAGCAGGGCAACGGCAGCTGTATCTTAAGTCCACGGGGGTTATGTCCTTGGTTGAGGAAGGTAGCTGGGATAGGAGCGGTCTTAACAATACAAGCTACAAGGGGATGGCTTGCAGGCTGTGCGTTTTCTTTCTCCACACCTACGTAAAACAATTTGTATGATCCATGTGGGGAACTCTGCTAGAATTGATCACAGGGGAACGTAATTTTTCGGCTCTTATCGTGAGGCTACTCATAGTGGAGGATGATCTGTGTGTGGCGCGCCGCATAGAAACTGCGTGCGCAGCGGACGGGTTTTCGGCTCACATAGCAGACGATGGTGTAGCGGCATTGGAGATGGTCAAGGCATATGACTATGACACCGTGGTGCTGGATCTGATGCTGCCTGACGTGAGCGGATTCGAGGTACTCACGCGATTGAGGTCCGTGAAAAATAACACACCAGTGATAGTGCTGTCAGGATTAAATTCGACGGAGGAAAAAGTTAGGTGCCTTACGGCGGGGGCGGACGATTACATTACGAAACCTTTTAGCAGAGTAGAACTAGTAGCTAGGATTTACACGGTTATTAGGCGATCGTCCGGACACGCATCGTCAGTTATTAACATCGGTCCCATCGAAGTTAACCTGAAGAGAAAGTACGTGAAGGTGTTCGATATCGAAATACCCCTGACGAAGAAGGAGTACGCCATCATGGAATTGCTAGCTATCAAGAGAGGGGCGATCCTTCCAAAGGAAGCGTTCTTGAATCACATATATGGCGGGATGGATGAGCCCGATCTAAAAATAGTAGACGTGTTCATTTGTAGGCTGAGGAGAAAGATAGCCAGCCTAACAGGTGGATTGAACTTCATAGAAACCATCTGGGGGCGTGGGTATATACTCAAGTGCTTGGATGATACACAAGATGAAAAGGACGTAGAATCGCTTAAGGCAGGCTAAGTCATCTCTGCTTAATCTACAAACCTCTAACTCAGGCATTCAGCAATGTATCCTACTCCTTTATAGCCTTCAGGATCCCCTCCACTACCTTCCTAGCATCCCCCAATATCATCATTGTGTTCTCCCGGTAGAACAGTGGATTGTCAACTCCAGCATATCCAGATCCGAGGGATCTCTTCACAAACAAAACGGTCTTTGCTTTCTCAACATCCAGGACCGGCATGCCGTATATGGGTGATGTAGGATCTGTCTTTGCTGACGGATTCGTAATGTCATTCGCCCCCACCACGATCACTACATCAGTAGCTCCGAACTCGTGGTTAATATCATCAAGCTCGAAGACGTCATCGTACGGAATGTTGGACTCGGCGAGCAAGACGTTCATATGTCCTGGCATTCTCCCGGCTACCGGATGGATGGCGTATTTCACCGTAGTGCCCTCTCCCTTAAGAATGTCAGCCAATTCCTTGATTGCATGTTGCGCTTGTGCAACGGCCATTCCATACCCTGGAACAACAATGACAGAGCCCGCGTTGCTGATTATGAATGCAGCATCCTCAGGATTACATACCTTCACGTTCCCACGTACACTTGAATCTAACGCAGCAACCTGATCACCCCCCCCACCCAATCCTCCCAACACGACATTCATGAGCGACCTGTTCATCCCCTTGCACATGATGTTGCTGAGGATCGCTCCGGAGGTTCCAACCAATGCTCCCACGATGATGAGCAGGTTGTTCTCAAGTGTGAATCCGATACCTGCGGCAGCCCATCCGGAGTATGAATTGAGCATCGATACTATGACCGGCATATCAGCGCCACCAATCGGCATTATCAGCAAGTACCCGATGATAAGTGATAGCAGTATGACAGCGCAGAAGATCCATGAGGCCTGATCGATGATGAACATGATAATAGCAATCGCCGTCATGATAGCTATGGACAAATTCACTATATGCTGCCCTCGGTAACGCAAGGGCTTCCCAGATATGAGCCCCTGTAACTTTCCAAAGGCCACCACTGATCCGGTAAATGTAATCGCTCCAATGGCAGCACCGATAGACATCTCTGTTGCGTTTGACATTGGTATGCTATTGTAAGCACTCTCGACGATACCGAAAGCGTCAGGGGCCGCGAAAACAGCACAGGCTATGAAAACTGCCGCCAGCCCGACGAGGCTGTGAAATGCAGCTACCAACTGCGGCAATGCCGCCATGTCAATACGCCTTGCTATGCACAGTCCAATGATGCCCCCAACTCCCATGACAGCCCATGAACCCAGCACCTGCCAGCTAGCATCGTTCTGTGAGGGTAGGAGCATGTAATGTAGGAATGGGCATGCAATCGCCATTGCCATTCCGATCATCCCGCATAAGTTACCATTGCTAGATGTCGCAGCCGTGGATAACCCACGCAACGTATAGATGAAAAGGACGCTCGCAACAATCGTGAGTAATGGGATGCAATTTGAGAGCATCTGCATCATGACCGTTTCTCAGTGCTTCGTTTCTTCTTACTCGCAAACATCGAGAGCATCCTCCGAGTGAGCATAAACCCTCCCACAATGTTCACGGCAGCTAGAAGCACGGCGAACGCTCCGAACCACACAGATGCCCCAACGCCGCGTTCCGCATCGTGGAGTCCAACTAACACAGCATCTAATGCCACTACAATGATGACGCTCGATATGGCATTTGTGACCGACATAAGCGGCGCATGCAAAGCAGGAGTAACTTTCAAAACAACATAATACCCGACAAAACACGCTAAGATAAAGATGGTTATCATCTCCGCATTAAGCATCTAACACCAGCAGGTAAAACACCCACACGCTAGCAAAAAAACCACCGCACGGTACCGTACGATATGATGTACACTTCAGTCCGTGATTGCAAGTAGATTTATGTACGACCTTCATTCATGGTATAGTGGATACGTGTTGGCGCTCGGCATAGTCATTGGCGTTCAGTGTGGATATCAGTAGTCTGAGTGTGTTGTTTACATCGCTGCCGGGGAGGTATGCGTGTGCGCTATTTAATGAGGGGAAGAAGGCCGGCAATCTCCAGGAGATCCTGGATTACTTCGATAGGCTTGATACGTTTTTCGAGAAGCACCCTGCAGTTAGAAAGTTACTAACGGGCAACTGTGTGAATGTAACTGACCTCGATGCGGGGTGGCGAGCCCTTGGAGATCACCTATCGTTTTGCCCTATGTTCACAGCGTTCATGCGACAGGTTATCAATAACAAACGATTCTCGATCATTGGGAAGATCAAGTACGTATTCAGGGTAGCTGTGGCGAAGCACAAGGGCATGCGCAACGTCACAGTCTCATCGGCTGTAGAGCTACTACCTGAGCAGAGGGCGAGGGTTGAAAAATTAATCGCTAGAACCTTCAAGGAAAAGGCTATAATAGGATACGAGATCAATGAGAGGATTCTCGCAGGCATCAAGATAGCTTCAGAGGAGGTTGTCGTGGATGCATCTGCACTGTCCCAACTGAAGCAGTTGTCTACGTACTGCAAAAATTTGAGGGCTGACGATAATATACGATGAGAGTTAAGGCTGTTGAAATATCAACGTTACTGCAGGAGAAGATCTCCGAGTTTTCCGCATACGTAAACGTATCCGAGACCGGCTACGTGCTATCAGTTAGTGATGGTATCGTTAGAGTCTTTGGCCTCGAGAACGTCAAGGCTGGGGAGTTGGTGGACGTCGTATCCTCCGAAACTGATGAAACGGTCAGAGCCATTGCAACAAACCTTGAAGCTAACAATGTCGGATGCATGGTTCTCGGGGATGACTCGGTGATCAAAGAGAAGGACCTAGTCAAGAGGACATACAAGACCACGAGCGTCAATGTTGGAATGGGACTTCTCGGTAGAGTTGTTAATGCATTCGGAGAATCGATAGATTCTGATGAGCCGTTAACAAATGTGAGCACTACCAGGATTGAGAAAGCTGCTCCAGGGATAATCGAGAGGAAGTCTATCAATGAGCCACTATGGACTGGTATCAGAGTGATAGACGCCCTCTTTCCGATCGGTAAGGGGCAGAGAGAGCTGATCATCGGAGACCGGCAGACCGGCAAGACTGCCATTGCTATCGATACAATCATCAACCAGAAACAGTACAATGACAATCTCCCTGCTAACCAGAAGGTCTACTGCATATACGTCGCGATAGGGCAGAAGAGATCTACCGTCGCTAGGATCGTGCAGATCCTCACTGACTGCGGTGCGATGGAGTATACGATCGTCGTGGCCGCGACTGCCTCCGATCCGGCAGCAATGCAATACATTGCTCCGTATGCAGCATGCTCGATGGGGGAGTACTTCAGGGACAATGGCATGCATGCCCTGATCGTGTACGACGACCTCACGAAGCACGCTGTTGCATACCGGCAGATATCACTGTTACTCAGACGTCCACCTGGTAGGGAAGCATTCCCAGGGGATATATTCTACCTTCATGCAAGGCTCCTAGAGAGAGCCGCCAAGATGTCCGATGCGAAGGGTAGTGGATCACTCACGGCGTTGCCGATCGTTGAGACGCAAGCTGGAGATGTGGCTGCGTACATCCCGACTAACGTCATATCGATTACTGATGGGCAACTGTTCCTTGAGTCCGAGCTATTTCACAAGGGAATCAGACCGGCTATAAACATAGGTGTATCAGTTAGCAGGGTTGGTTCTGCTGCTCAGACGAAGGCCATGAAGTCAGTAGCCGGGAACATGAAGATTGAGATGGCTCAGTACAACGAGCTATCGTCGTTCTCCCAATTCGGTAGCGAGTTGGATAGTACGACGAAGGAGCTCCTTTCGAATGGAGAGAAGGTGGTGGAGGTGCTTAAGCAACAGCAATACTCTCCGCTCAAAAATTCAGAGCATGTCGTCGTGCTCTACGCGGTGATGAATGGATACCTCGGTGACATCAACCTTAAGGACATCAGGAGGTTCGAGACCGAGTTGCTGCTGTCCGTCAGGAACGAATCCAATATCCTTAATATGTTAGATAGCGAGGATCGCATCTCAGACCAATGCCATGCTGAACTCGATGGATTCATAGCGGCGTTCAAGGAGAGGTGGTTTGCGGCTCAGTAGAATGTATTACCAATGGAGAATCTAAGGACCATCAAAAACAGGCTGAAGACGATAGGTAGCATCATCAAGGCCGTGAACTCAATGAAGATGATTGCGACGGTTAAACTCGCAAGAGTCAACAACACTCATAAACAAGCAAAGGCGTGCTCAAGCATGCTGTCTGATATGCTGGGAAAGGCGCTGAGGGAATGCACACTTAGCAGGCTACCAGAGCAGAGCTCATGGATCAAGGGGTGCCTTCTGGATCAAGCCAATCAACATGGTGTAACACGGGAGTCTCTTATCATCGTCTTGTCCACCAATCAGGGATTTTGTGGATCATTCAATCAATGCATCCTGCACGCTGCGTCTGAACTCATCGGCAAATACGATGGAGCATGCGTGGAGGTATTCGGTAAGATCGGCAGAGCTGCGATTCCTCAAAAGAGACCAGTGGCGAGAGAGAGTGAACCGCCACACGATATGCGTACAGCACCAGAGTACGCGAGGTATCTATCTGAGCTAGTAGTGGACTACATCATCAACTATGGTGTTGGTTCTGTCTTCGTCGTCAGTGGAAAGTTCGAGAATATCCTAGTGCAAAAAGGGCAGGTGTCTACCCTGTGGCCAGTGGAATGTAACTCCGAGCCAGGTGAGATTGTGAAGATCGAGGGTGATGTAGGATCGTTCCTGAATGACTTGCTCCATATGTATCTCTATGAGACGTTCGTCGGTCTCGTCATTGAGCACATGATCTCTGAATACTCAGCAAGAGTCATGACGCTGGATGCATCCGTCAGAAACGCAAACGACATGTTTGACAGGTTGCAACTCCAATGCAACAGGATCAGGCAGGACAGGATTACGCAGGAGCTAACCGAGATCGTCTCAAGCATCGAGTGCATGTTGTAGCCAGGGCTATGAGTACTACGCCCATAGTCCATATATCCTTCATGACACGATTCAGACTGTTGATAAATAAGGATAGGGAACCATACACAGTGGTAGATGTGGGCTTTGAAAGTTTGATGGCATTGTGCTAGGCTCTCGTGCGTACTTGACTGAGTTTCTAGAAATGTGCTTCATGCAAGATGCTGGAGGAACGTACGCAGTTGCAATGTCCGGAGGTGTAGATTCATCAACAACGGCTGCTATCTTGCTAAATGATGGACATCATGTGATTGGCGTCACAATGGATATCCACGAGCATTCCGCAGCGGCTGTAGATGGAGCCAGAAAAATCTGTGAGTTGCTTGGTATTGAGCATTTCGTTCTAGATGCTAGGCTTGAATTTAAGAGATTGGTAATGGATGTTTTCGCGAGTTACTACGCGCGTGGGCTTACTCCGAATCCGTGCGCCCTCTGCAATCGGGACATCAAGATGTCACTCCTGTTTGACTACGCGAAGAGTCTTGGAGCCTCAAAGTTGGCAACTGGTCACTATGCACATATGTCTGTTGACGGTGGTACTGTCAAACTGAGGGAAGCGACTAACATCAAAAGAGACCAGAGTTACTTCCTAGCACTTATCTCCAAGCAGAATCTCAGAGACGTTCTGTTCCCACTGGGGGATGTGAAGGACAAGGAGGATACGCGCAGAGCCGCCAAATCTTTTGGATTACCGAACTTCGAACAGGAGGATAGTCAGGATATCTGTTTCATTCCTGATGGTAACTACAAATCATTTCTACGGTCTCACTACAATGAGTTAGATATGTTTGTTCCAGGAGATATGAAGCTGTTTCACTCCGGTAAAACAATTGGCCGTCACTACGGTATTGCCAACTACACAGTTGGCCAGCGTCGGGGACTTGGAGTTTCGCATTCGAGCCCACTATATGTGAAGGAGGTAGACCAATTAAAAAACGAGATTACTCTGTGCCATTCCGATGAGCTATCCACCATGTGCTTCGAAGTCTCAAATGTCAACTGGATCCTCGAGATGCATAATTCATTCGAAGCGTTCGTAAAACAGAGATCCGCATGTCCCAAAACACCAGCCTTGATCACTAAGATTGCAGAGACACGTATCTCTGTTGAGCTATCGAAAAGACCATCGTCCCCGATTACCGGTGGCCAGATCTGTGTGATGTATGATAGCGAGAATATCGTGATTGGCGGCGGCATCATCTCTGCGTTGAAGTAGTGCTGATATGATACAAAGGCAGGTGACAAGACAGATCAACGTGGGTGGAATTGGAATTGGTGGAGACTCTCCAATTACGGTACAAACCATGACGAACTCCAATACGGAGGATATCGATGCTACATTGAGACAGATACAAGATTCCGCAAACGCCGGATGTGATCTAATTCGCGTATCATGTCCGACGAAGGTGGCCACGCAGGCACTACATGACATAGCGAAGCGATCACCTGTTCCAATTATCGCAGATATCCATTTTCATTACAAGAGAGCAATTGAGGCACTGGACGCAATGGCTGCCTGCGCCAGGATTAACCCTAGCAATATCTCACCTTCCGACATTGCTGAGATAGTCAATGCGGCACGTTATAACGGAGCCGCAATAAGGATTGGGATTAACTCGGGATCCTTGGAGGAGTCTGTACTGAAGAAGTACGGTGAACCCACTGCAGAAGCCATTGTGGAAAGTGCCGTATCACACTGTCACAGACTGGAGGATTTGGGATTCACGAACTTCAAGGTTAGCGTGAAGTCATCTGATGTTAGGACAATGATCGCGGCATATCGTAGGCTGTCAGAGGAGATAGACTACCCTCTGCATCTTGGTGTTACCGAGGCTGGGCCAGTTGTGTCAGGCACTATAAAGTCAGCAATTGGGATTGGTGCTTTACTTGCAGATGGGATTGGTGATACAATAAGAGTATCCCTTTCAGGAAGCATCGTAGATGAGGTCAATACCGGGCGGCAGATACTGAAGTCCCTCGGCCTGCTAGCTAACTGCGTTAACGTGGTATCATGCCCAACATGCGCACGGTCCAGCATTGACGTTATACGAATCGCAAGTGCACTCGAGGAGCATTGTTCAACAATCCAGAAGGCTGTGAAAATCTCAGTGCTAGGGTGCGTCGTGAACGGTATCGGTGAGGCGAAGAATGCAGACATCGGTGTCTTCGGATTTACTAAGGGGATCGCGAAGGTGTATGTGAGAGGAGAGGAACACACTACTGTTGCAAACGATCACGTGGCAGAGACTGTACTGGATATACTGCGCAAATCGTCAGATCTACAATGACACTATGCCGTGTACGTTCTCTGGAACTGTACATCGTACAACCCCTTGTAGTAGCCGTTGTGAATCTTCATTAGTTCGTCATGACTGCCTAGCTCAACCAGTTTACCATCGCTCACTACGGCAATTTTATCAGCACGTAGAATTGTTGACAGTCTGTGTGCAACTATAAATACCGTCTTGTTCGCCATCATGTTATCGAGGGCTCCCTGCACGGCCGATTCAGACTTGTTATCAAGGGCTGATGTGGCCTCGTCTAGAATAATGATAGGCGCATCCTTGATAGCTGCACGAGCAATTGCAATGCGCTGCTTTTGTCCTCCCGACAATAGAACTCCCCTTTCGCCAACGACCGCATTTATACCATCATCAAGTGACGAAACAAGCTCCTCTAGGTTGGCAATTTTGATGGCTTCGAGGACATCCTCATCAGTGGCATCTTGCTTTCCGACTACGATATTGTCCCGTATTGTTCCAGCAAAGAGAAAATCATCTTGGAAGACCACAGCGATATTATCACGCAAGCTCGCAAGCGTATAGTCCCTGATATCGATTCCATCTATGCGAATGACTCCATCAGTTACATCGTAGAGCCTAGGCAAGAGGTTGACGAGAGTAGTCTTTCCACCACCAGAGCTGCCGACGATTGCAATCGTCTCCCCCTTCCTTATCTCCATCGTTATTCCCTTTAGTACCGGGACATCAGCCTTGTACGCAAAGCATATATTGTTAAATGTGATGCCATCATTGAAGTTACTCAGGACACATGCACCTTCACGATCTTTGATCTCCGAGTTTACAGACAAGAGATCTGTGATACGCCCGATCGCCATCAGCGATGTTCTGAATTCCTTGAAGCTATTGCCTATGTTCTTGATGGGGTTGTAGAGGGCCACAAGGGCAACTATGAACGAAACAAAGTTCCCACTAGTGATCTGGTTGGTCACGATCAGGTGGCTACCATAGGCTATAGATACCCCGATTCCAGCAGCGATGATGACACGCATCGTCGGGGATAGCCACGAGGATTTTTGGACAATCTTCATGTTGAGGTTGAACACGTTCATAAGGACATTATGCAACTTCTTCATCTGGTACTCAGCGAGGTTATATACCGCGACAGTCCGGTTACCATCGAAGCTCTCGTGGTAAATGGATAAGAGCTGAGAGTCTGCAGCGACTGTCTTGTCCATCGCGTCCTGCATCTTCCTTCTGATCTTTGAAATAGGAACGAACGCGAGGCCGAATGTTACTATCGCGATGATAGCCAACTTCCAGGAGTTACACAGTAGCACGCAGATCAGGGCGATTGAGGAGGTGGTCCGCGACACAGCAGTTTTAAGCTTTGTGAGTACGCCATTGCTCGCAGTATCAACGTCTCTGTTGAATCTGAAAATGATCTCTCCTGAGCTGCGATTGTCAAAGTAGGATGTGGCAAATGTAAGCAGCTTCCTATACAGCTGGGATTTCATATCGCCGGAAATCTTCCAGCTTACCCAGGAGTTCAGGTATGTTGCCATGTAATTTAGGGCTCCCTGAACAACTGCGAACACCACGACAACTAGTGGAATAACCCATGCTGCATAAGCAACCTTGTCCACTATCACGAAATCTGTATATGACTTCATGGACCACGCAATGAAAGCATCCATTGCGCTAGATACGCAACAAAAGACAATGGCAAAAACGGCACGTCGCTTATATGGAGAGACGTACCGTAGCATCTGTGCAAGGCACACAAGCGCGCGCGCATTTGTCATGATATCTAAGATCTTAGTGCATACGCACGAACACTATACCACAGCTAAGGTCACGACGAAATTTGAGATTCTGGTGTTTCGACGGCTTCTATAGCTGTGATGTCCAACTGCGCCTCCTGTAGAGGGTTCGTCTCACCGTTACGGTATCTCTTCATCATAGTTCTCTGCTCGATAGTTCCTTGTTCGTTTCTCCGCCGTCTATCACTACCCAAAACATCTGCCGCAGTCGGTGAGTCGAGGAGTGGCGTTTCCGCTGCATCTTCACTAGCTAGTTGAGCTGGGTCCGGGTTGTCCACTTGCTGCAGCCTCTCACTTATTGCAGCATGAAGTTCATTTCTCTTCTCCGGCGTGGTGTTTGTTCTGTTGAGGACTACGGCTCTCAGCTTCGGTAGGCTACCACTCCGGACAGCCTCAATGAGGCGCGTTACTCCTACGTCTGTTATCCGTGTTCCAGTTAGGTTTAATCTCACCACGCTTGGGAACGCTTGTATCATCACGCCAATCGAGTCATCGTTGATATTTTCGTTGTAAGCAACATTAAGTATTGCGTCCTTATCATGCTCCGCAATTGTAGCTAAGATTCCGGTGAGGCAGTTCATGGTAAGTCCAGTTCCTGCCACGCCGATATATACACTCCTAGAGTTAGTGCCATATGAGTGTGATTCATCCAAGGTTGCAAAGAATGCATTCACTGATTGGAGGCCATTAGTGTTGATGTCAGTTGCATGGCTTAGATTTAAAATCGGAAGGCGATCGGTGGTTGCTTTCTGTAGGGATGCTGCACACGTGTTTCTCGACCTTGGCGCTCCTGCCCGTACTCTCGTACCGTTACGTCTTCCTGGTGTACGGGGTGCTGTAGGTTCTGCGCCGGGTACCGTCTGTATCGTGGCCAGTGGTTGTGATGTCAAAGGTGGTAATACTCCGACAGATGGAGGCTGAATATCTGTTGATTGTTTTTCTGCCAGTAATGGTACTGCTGGAGTCAGTTCTTCAGTTTGGCCTCCTCCGATTAGTGGGAGCTGAATATCAGCTGGGGAAGCTGCAGGCTGTACTGTTTCAGTTTCTACTGGAGTAACACCATCTATCCCAGCTACTGTTGCGTTCTGCTCACTTGCCGCGATAACTTGAGTACCGGCAATCGCTGTGGATAACAAGCATAGAATTCTCATGTTCATAGTAGTGTCTTTCATATGATTTATTTCTTGTCTATTAGAACTATTGTAATTTAATATTATTAATTTTTGGTTAAGACGTTAAATTGAAATGTATTACCCAATGATTTTCTTCAGCAAAAGTAGATCCTGAAACACCAGGTATTTTTGGGCTGGAGAGCGAAGGAGGTAGGCTGGATGATACGTAGCAATTACATTCATTTCGTGGTAGGTATGCACACTTCCTCTGATCCTCGTGATTGGCTCAACTGTATTTAGAATCGTCCTCACGGCTACACCTCCCAGTAATAGCAGGACCTTGGGATTCATTAGCTTTACGTGAGCCTCAACATACGGCAGGCAGAATGTAATTTCGTCGGATGTCGGAGTCCTGTTGCCAGGAGGTCTCCAAAACACTATGTTTGAAATGTACACATCACGTCTAGCAATACCGATCGCACGAAGCATGTTATCCAGCAGCTGGCCACTTTGTCCTACAAACGGCTTACCTTGTATATCTTCCTCCTGTCCTGGAGCCTCCCCTATGATCATGATATCGGAGCTAGGAGCCCCATCGGAAAACACCGTGTTCTTCGCCATTCTTTTCAATGGACAATCAAGCCTTAGTACCGCTGCTCTCAGGTCATCGAGCGTTTCAAAATTCAGCGGTGTGACACAGGAAGGTCCTCGGCAAGGTTGCTGAGACGGCTGTTGAGGTTGGGGATCACATGCTGTAGAATCCACGACATGGAACACATGGTCGATTCCAAAGGCCTTACACCACCTTCGAAAAGCCCGGTCTGTCTGGTTCAGAACCCCATCCATGTCTTTGATCGTATCACATGCAGTAGCAAAGATCAACCTAGTATTGAGGGTAATTAGCCCACAGTCTGTGCAGAGAGCATCTAGCGAGGAACGTGCTGGTTATCACAGAATCGAGAGCATCTTCATGTTCCTGGATGGAATGTACGATACCCTGGAGCTCAACACGGCCACTGCGTTCAATGAATCATCAGGAGCAATCGATGGAGTGCCAGCCGCTGATAACTCTATACAGGCAGCTGCGAAGATCCTGATGAATCACTTCGAGATGGCAGTGCCAGATATCAATGTAACAAAGAGACTTCCGGTCAGTGGGGGAGTGGGAGGAGGGTCCAGTGACGCCGCGTGTTTCATCAATGCGGTCTTCGATTACTGGGAAATGTCACCTCCGGAAAAGCTACATTATATCAACATGTTTGACCCCCTTGGGTCTGACACAAAAATTTTTCTCTATAAGTATTTTGGGGAACATGATAGCCTGTACGTACTCGGCACTGGTTTCGATAGTGTTCCGGTCGCCGTTGGCCCGCCTGTCAGTGGGTACGTGGTTCTCATTAACCGTGGCACAAGGCTTTCTGCGAGAGCTGTGTATGAAGCTCTCACAGGGCCATACTGTAACGAGATGGGGATCGATGGTGTTATGGATCTGCTATTGCATAATGAGCACGACAAGCCAGCATTAGCTTACAACTCTCTTATGCAGGCAGCCACCGCGTTGGAGCCATCAATTCGCACAACACTGTCAAGCATCGAGACTACATCTCCTACGTTGTATGGCCTCTCAGGCTCCGGTCCAACGTGTTTCGGCATTTACAGTAGCCTCACCGCTGCGCGATCGGCAAGTTGCCTAATTGATGGAGCCAGCCACGTACTTCGAGTACCTAAAATGTACAACTCCAGCATGACGCACACATGATTGGTTAATTACCATGTGCGCTTCTGTACTGAGATTGTGCCGGATGATTGTGAGTTGGATCCATTCCGGCGTGTCCTACGGAGCTACGTACTCTCCAACAATAGCCCTCCATCTCATACCACGGGGCATACCGAGCGTATACCCATCGCCTGGGTTATCTATCGTGGTCCTGAGCGCCCTGCTCACAGGTAGCTCTAGCAGCGCGTAATAGCCCTCGCCTCGAGTCATGTTGAATGTGTACATCTGAATCCCTGTTAGGCCGCTGGTTACACTCACACTTTTTTCCAGTGTCATGGCTTCCACTATGTGGCCACCGCCCCAATCACCCTGCCACTCTGGCGATGGACTGTAGCTGCTATCGGTGTAGAACGTGATTATTGCCATCTCCCCTTTCTTATGCTTTGGAAGAAGAGGGATATTGGCAGCCGTGCATAGCCAATCAATGCGTGCACCCGTCTGGGGCCCTCGCATCACGCCGTCGTAGTAGTAGTCCTCCTGAGTCCTCCCGACAGTTGCCCACTGAAGTGGCGCCCTCCTGCCGTTGGCGTAAGCCTGTGTTATGATCGTGACTTGTCCGCCTGTTCCGTGAGTCGTGTCGTCCGTTCCAATCTCACTCCATCTCCAGCCCTCAGTACGTCCCAGGACTGGTCTGCCATTGATGGTCCACGCTGTATCATAGATTCGTTCTATTACTGCCTGTCTGAAGAAGTGCATATTTCCACATCGGTTTACCATCATTCGGATTTCTCGCAGAGTCTCTTCTCGCTCATTGGCTATAGCAATTACCTTCGTTATTCTCCTATTCAGCATTTTCAGCAGCGCACCTATTTCCATTTGTATCTCCTCTGCATAGCCTCCCCTTTCTACTACATCATCTACATCTATCTCATCTACCTCATCACCTACCCCTACCTCATCACCCGTGATATCCCTATCACCTGTGGTATCTACTACTAAGGGTTCTATCCTCTCTCTCTAGGGTTTCCTCACTTCTTAGGCTCTCACCTCCTCTTACTATCCCTGTTCCTATCATCACCATTGATGATAGTAGTACTAACTTGTTCATTGGGT
>JAISWU010000023.1 GCA_031270735.1 Holosporales bacterium
AGGTGGCACTTAAGATCATATGTGCTATGCGAACCGTGCCTGTATATCATGGTGGTGATTATACTGAAGTGTTCGCCTAAAGGCGAGGGCGTTAACCCTATCCCACTTAGCTACGTAAATTTATTTAAAATGTTTTTTAAATTGCATGGGCTAATTTTTATTTTGAGAAAATATTTTTTATTTGCCAAGATAGTTATATGTAGTCCATTTAACTGAGGCGTTCAAGATGGCCACATTTGAAACATGCACAAGGCATAGTCAATGGACAGACGAAGAGATCGCTTTGCTCAGATGCAAATTTACAGCTGGGAAACGCATCAAGACGATCGCTGGTGAGATCGGCAGGTCGGAAACAGCAGTCAATAAGTTTTTAAGCAGAGCTGGAATAAGGCGCAAGGGGACACGAGCGAGATTTGGGGAGTTACCGCGCCACAACAAACATCGTTGTGACCCTGCTCTTCGCATGGGTTACCATATTGTCAGACAGATGTACCCGGATGAGATACAGATTGATATCGATGGTGTAGTGCGTTATCTCAAGTCTAAGGGACACAAGATCTCAAGGGTTAATAACCGAGAATACCAATCCCACGGTTGGGCGTGTGGAGGTTATGTTTGTGATGGTCATCCAATTTCTGACACCAAACTATTGTTGTTGGCAAATAGACTACGCACGGAGGCACGCCAGCCAATATTCACGGTTAATTCCCTGATGTGGTAAGTATGTTCACGATATTTTTCGCGTTCCGAGTCTCTTCGTCGCCTGTTGAACTGCCATCTTGAAGCTCGGTATTATATACCCGTACACATCACCGCTCCCTGTCTCATCAGCTTTTTGCTGAATGATGTCCAGGAGGATTCCATTTGTTCCAGATACGATGAGTGTACCTCCGGCATTTGTGGTTTTCGCGGCAAGTCGTTCTAGCATGCCCAGACCGTCGCCATCAAGATATGGAACGTTTTTGAAGTAGATTATGATGATGCTGGGATATTTGCCCTTTCTACCCAGGGCTTCCTCTATAACCTCCGCGATATTCAGGAACAGGGCGTTCGTTATCTGCACTACTTCGATCTTGTTGAGTACGTCACGTGGTATTGCGAGAGAAGTGCTGTACCCATTTTTATTCGACATAAATTCATCGACGTAGGCGTCGTGATTCTTTACGCTCTGTACCGTTGCGTCTTTGATATTCACCATTCTCTTTGCAAACAACATGTTCGACATGGTGAATCCAACAACGACAGCAGGTACGAATCCGAAGTATACTGCTACGATTAGTGTAATCCAAAATATGCAACTCTCCTTTGTACGTAGATTTAGGTACTGGATTAGTTTCTTACCAACCAGCTCTGATAGCGAGTAGATTATCAGGATACATGGTATGCAATGTAACGGGACGTATCTCAATATGTCATTGTTGTACATTGTGAACCCCACTGACATCGCTGCTATGATCAGCGTAGGTGCGATGGTTGCGACTCTAAAAGAAATGTTCGTAAGTGACGATGTTATGTCAGGTGCAACGGGTAACCCCCCACATGCCACAGATGCAAAATTCGCGATCCCAGTAGCGATCAATTCAGCATTGTGTTGTATCCTACCGTCACCCGTGATGCTTGATGCCACGTTAGTGGCAAAGCATGTTTGCGTGCCAATTACCAATGCGATAACGAACGCATATGTCAGCGCATTGACTAACACCTCCTGCGTTGGCAATGTCTTTGCGATTGTAGCAATGTTTTCATACATAGCCATGCCAACAAACTCTTTGCCAATAGTCTTGATCTCTACTACGCTAGGTATGATTCCTGCGTCTAACACATACGCTGCGGCAATTCCAATGGCTAGGTATATGAGATACGGTGAGGCTCCCCTGATTAGTATCCGCAGCACTGCTAGTGGTATTATGTAAGCTAGCGCCGTTATCAAGATGTTCGTATCAATATCATTGAGACCGGCAATGAGTGCGCTGATGCTTCCCAGAGGGCCGATGCTAATCTGTGATAGGCCTATTCCCAGTAGATACTGTACCTGACTCATCGCTATTAGCAAAGCCGCGCACGTACCAAGCGCCGCCAAAAACGACCGAGCAACATGTCTCATTGTATCGCTAATCCTGAGTGCACCGAATCCTATCAAGATTATCGCCGTGAATATAGCCATTGTCAGAAGCCCTTTATATTGGTACTTCGTTATCACTTCGATCGTCGGTATGCACACGGCCAGAGCTATAGTGCTCACCTGATATTTGGATCCGCCTATGAGCGCTCCGACCATCGAAGCTACGCCGATCGAAACTACTCCGAGTGAAGGTGATATCCCACAAAAAAATGCTATCGCTAATGCGATTGGAGTGGCCAGTAGAAACATTACCATGCCGGAAAGTATGTCGTTTGCTAGGCGCTTGATTGAGTATTTATCTACGTATAAATTTAGCACCGAAGGGCACAGTTCGAGCTGCCTGATTTGCTCTAATGCGTGTGCGACTCTTCTAGACATGCCCATGCTCACTCGCACGATATAGCCACTCCATGTACCATTCTATGTCCAAAATAGTTAATTAAAAGTTAAGAATTATTTATTTTAGAAAACATCACTTGTCCCATTTGTAATCCACAGGCCTGTTTTCTCGACGCTCTACCTGTGTATCGCATTATACATGAGATACAAAACATTTACCATACATAACATAATATATGGCAAACAATAATCAAGAGCTCACTGTATATTGCGGTTAATTTACATTAGTATTCATTGCTTATGCTTTGATTTTACTGCAAGAATATAAATAGAAAGACTGAAGTTTTATGAAGATCACCCATGAGAACATTACACATGGTCATGCTACTAGCGATAGCACAATACACAGGCAGCGAGGGCGTCACTGCCGCTGTTCCCGAAGCGGATGAGATGGGTTCCACTATACGCGATGTAATCCCTATGGGATCAGCCGATGAGATACTACTGGACAGTTGGATTTTTCCGTTCGCAAGCAGAGATGTAGTGGCTACACCCAAGGCAGGCACCGCTGAAGCGACCTCAAGTGAGATAACACCTTCCTCCATGCCCCAACCTCCCATTCAGGCAATTAACACACTTAACGAAAAGATACACATGGCACTCAACAAGAGGCAGATACCGAGGGCATATAGTTACGCAGTGGAATTAGCTCACATATTAGGTGGCAGTATGGGACTGGAAGAAGTGGACTTGCCAGTAGAGCAGCTGGCAACATGGTGGGCGATAAGGCAATGGAGCATTGAAACCATCGCTGAAGTGCAGCGGTTACATAGATTAATAACCGACGTGTCGGGACCAACTCTACGAGAAGGCACGGATCTATACCACGTCGTCAGTAGCGATATGCGGCTACTACAGGCAACGGCAAGTCCAGATACCACGCCTGACCGGCGCCCAGCAAAACCTGCAACAGCAGTATCGGTAGCGCGGACACCACGAAAACACATGCCGGCTAGTCCGAGGGTAGCTCCTACCAGAGTACCACCAACGCTACTACGTCCTATGAGATCGCCCCTAATCCCAAGGTCAGTACTCGCACACGCTGAAGTTACGCTTCCGGATACAACGGACATTGACGTAACCGATGTTCCAGAGATCTTTAGGTTAATACATCGAGGACATACCCCTACTCTCAGAAACATGAGAACCCTCAGTGCGCTGCATGAATTGGCAATGTACATGACGAGCACACCGATATGGTCGCAAGTGGTGACGTACCGAATGTGTGCAGACAGGGAGGCGACGATACCGAACCAAGGACTTGTACTGTCGAAGATACAGGAGCAGTGGGACCTTCTACAATCCTTCACAACAGATCTTGTTGATAGGTACCCTAATCTTGAAGACATCATCAGGGGAGCCATCAGGGCGAAGGATCGGAGTTACAGAGCGTACCTGGCTCACGTAAGAGCATATGTCCAGCGAACACCAATGACACAATTCGTAGCAGTGGACAGGGGCCAAACTAGCGGCAGTAGCAGAAACACATGTATGTTCAACTCACTGTTCGCACAGGAGGTTGCAGCAGGAAACATACGCTCAACCAAAGAGGGAGCCGTACAGGCGGGGCTGGCATATCTACGGTTTCTAACAGACTACTATGTAAGGTACAGCGAGACAGCTGACGATCCGCTAATGAATCCAGATGGCATAGCTGCGCATCTATGGAGACTGCTGCATGATCGTGGCGCTGATCAAGAGTACGGACCTGGCGTGGAGTTCGCTGCTGGTGGGTATGTACCAGGACAGCTGTCAGATTGCTCAGCAGCAGAGGCACAATGCCACGCATTGGGACTAAATTACATGGTGATACCAAAACAGAAGACTGGTCAAGGAAACATGCTAGAGGCATATTTCGGAACAGCTTACCTCGGCTCAGAACACTACCCCATCGTGCTTGTATCTTGTTCGATGTTTCACGCGCAAGGGATGGAGCGTATGGTCCCACGCCCACAAATAGCCCGTCCAACCGGTATAAAAGGTCCGACCAAATTATGACCGGAGTAAGCTCATGGTGCATGATGTCTGAACCATGTTACCTGCCTCTTCGCATAATGCCTTAGATTGAGAGTTGCCATCTCTTTCATCTTCTCGAAAGAGACCTCTCCGTCTAGGTACATGGTTATCTCCTTCGCTCCTATCGCGTTGAAAATGCGGTATCTTTTAAAGAGCGTGGACCGATCGTGGCGGTGGTATCCAATGGTACCCAAGAAACATCGTACTTCGTCTACAGCACCTGCATCAAGCATCCTATCAAACCTTGCATTGATACGCTCGTATAGCTTGGATCTGTCGCACTTCATCACATCGTATTCATACTCCACATCACTGAGAAACACCTTCTTAGGTAAGCTCCTGAAATGGAGTATCGACTTCCCAGTCTCCAAGTGAATCGCGTACGCCCTCAGCATTTGATGGTGTTGCTGCTTTGTGATGACTCCAATCAAGCTAGGGTCAGCCATATATAACTCAGCACACAGCTCATCGTAGTTCATGCTGGCCACACGCTCCCTTACATCCCTGCTGACCTCAGGGAGAGGAGATATCCCATTAACGAGTGTGTCGACATAAAGGCCTGTTCCTCCTACGATGATCGGTAACCTGTTGTGCTTCAGTACGTCTTCTACCGCCCGAGAGGCCAGGGTAGCCCACGTTACTACCGATGATTTGTCCCCATATCCCAGGTATCCGAATAGTCTGTGTGGTGCGAGTTTCATGTCTTCGTCAGTCGGAAACGCTGTTAGGGTCTTGAGGCAGTTGTATACCTGTAGGCTGTCGCAGTTGATGATCTCTCCGTTGCGCTCAAGCGCTGTTTCGATCGCACGCGCCGTCTTACCGGAGGCAGTCGGCCCGGCAATTATCATGACCTTCCTCATATATGTAGCTTGCTGATGTTTGGATTACTATCTACCAGCTGTTTGATCTTCTCGTTAGACACGTGCGTGTATATCTGGGTTGTCGAGATATCTTTATGTCCCAACAGTTTCTGTATGCTCAGCAGATCAGCTCCGTGCAGGAGTAGATGCGTCGCGAAGGCATGTCTGATTACGTGTGGGGATACCTTCGACTCTGGGAGTCCCACGTCAACAGCTAGCTTCTTCAGTAGCTTTGCAAATCCTTGTCGAGTGATGTGACCACCCCTAGATCTGGATTGGAAGAGGTACTTACCAGAGCTGATCTTTGAATCTAGCGATTTGAGGTACTCCCCTATTGCCTCCACGGCTAAGTCATTGATCGGTATGATTCTCTCATTATCTCCCTTCCCCCTCACAAAAAGTGCGGTCTTATTGCTGGGTGGGGTACAGATGAGTGAATCCTTCGTGAGAGTCACTAGCTCAGAGACTCTGAGTCCCGCCCCATACAGTACATGGAGCATCGCATTCAGACGTACATTGCGCTTCTCGTTGAAGTAATCCAAAAGCGTCCCTACCTCGCTCTCAGATAGAACCTTTGGCAAAGCCTTGTACGCAGCCTTCATCTTTATATCGATGGTTGGATTCTGCGGTATCTCCTTCTCCTCATGAAGGAACAAAAAAAACTGCCTGAGTGATGCGATGCTCCTCATGATTGAGCTTTGCTTCCTACCAGCGAATCTGAGGGTACTGATATACTCCTCGATATCCGCCTTCGTCGTAGACAACACATCCGGCTTAAACTTGTGAAAGGCCAGCACATCGGTCTTATATGCAGCAAGGGTCTGTAGCAATAAGCTCCTATCAGCGAACAGCATCTCCTGAAATCTCTCGAGCAATATGTCTATTGCAACACCGCTCGTCTTGGTCAAGTGTATGCTCTGCTCAGCCATCCATCCAAGAACTTCCGCATCGGCTCTTTGTTGTGAACAATCATTCTGTAGACGGCTGCTTGGTCAGACCTGATGGCTGACAGGAATGCCTCGTTGCTGGAGACACAGTTGATAAGTTGAATCATTTTGCTCCAGCTACAATCACGCTCCAAAAGACGTGAATTCTTGTATACGGACATCAGCGACCTCTGCACAATCTCACGAGCCTGATCATCTCCGAAGTTAACGGATATGTCGAACAGCTTGGCGGCCACCTCACAGTTGCGCACACGGTCAAACCCGGCTTTGCACCAGTAATCTCTGTAGTACAAGCATTTCGCCTTATCGAGCGTCAGCCCCTTGATATTAACGTTCGGGTACGACTTCTTGGAGATTCCGTAATTCGTCTCTCCACCTGGATCATCGGGATCGTTAACGTACCCTCCTTCATTGGACAATGTCTTAGAGAACGCATAATCAAACTTGCTACCAAATCTCGACGATGAACAAGCAGCGAGCAGCAAGCACAGCAACGTTACTGACACACACCTTACATTCATAACGGTTCTCGCCCAGGTCTCTTGATCAAGCGATTGTACACCTTCTCAAACAGGATGGCAAACATCCCATGCCCGAATACGTTTGCCGATGTTGCGATCGGATCGAAGAGCACGTACACAGCGACTACCGCAGTCAACATCGGTGCTGAGAATTCGAATATGTTCTCGAAGATCGGGAGGAAAACCAGGGCACTCCCCCCGGGGATTCCGGCGGCTGCGAACTTGGCGACTACACCGTACAGTGTGAAGATCAGATAATGCCATACCGTCGGGAGTCCGTATCCAAATGAAACCATCAGTGCGAGCCCTATGATCGGGATGGCGAAGCAGTCGCCGAGGAGATGCATGTTGGCTGTCGCTGGAACTACGAACTTGGCGATGTTCGGATTCTTCAGGTTCTTCTCGCTCCCCTCAATTGTCACCGGAATCGCAGCGGCGCTCGACATGCAGAACAGCCCTATCAATACCCCCGGCAGCAGGTTCTTAAATTTTGAGAGCGTTGCTTGCAAGTTTCTGCCAGACATCATGAACATGACAAGCAGCATGTATCCGTACGCCAGAGCGCCCACCAATATCAGCAAGACGGCATACTCCCTCACCATCAATCCGAGCGTTTCCTCGTGTTGCATCTTGGCGATGAATCCCAGTACGAACACCGGTAGTACAGGGCAGATCATCTTCTTCAACACGAAATTCGCCGCGACGTTCAGCTTGTCCTTGATGCCATCTATCATCGTAGACTTGGTGATATTGCCTACAAGGCCGGCCATGACGCCAGCTAGCAGCGCTATATCATTCTTGATCAGAGGGGTAATGTTAATCTCCCACGCTGGGGTAACGACGTTGCTAACATCGAATTTCGAAATCGTCACGATGCCGGTTTTTAAGATCGGTACCGCGACTGTGTACGATACCCAGAAGCCAGAGAAGTTGGAGAGACACACGAGTGGTACAAGTATCAGAATCATCTTGAGGGATTCATTCTTCAAGCTCAGAAGCCCGCATAGGACAAAAGAGAAGATGAGGAACGGCAGAATGAATACGATGATCCCCTTCAGCAACAAACTGATGGCAAGCAGATGCGCCTTCGTAGAAACATCGATGTAACTCCCAAAACACCCAATGCCAATGAGCATAGCCAGTATGATGGCTGGCAAACTAAATAACTTCTTCAACACTAAAATGGCATCTCTGCATCCTAGACATGATTGATTGTATCAAATTTCTAGGCATCGTAGAAATGGTGATTGCAGGCAGAAGGCTTCATCCTATGAGGTGTTGGGAGAGATTTGGGTTGTGATGAGTTAACTTAAGGAAGAGTTAACATGTTGAGAAAAAGTTTAGGCTCTTGACTAGTAAAATCTATTTTGGGAGAAAATTTTGGCTATCAAATGAGCCAAATTTTCTCCCCTGTGATTGAATCTAAACTCACATTCCTTCAGATGCAATATGAAAGATTCATTTGATACACCATTGAACTTAGTCAGTCTTCTCTT
>JAISWU010000013.1 GCA_031270735.1 Holosporales bacterium
TTGAGAAAGAGATACTATGGGCAACACATGTGGGCCAGAGGGTACTTTGCAGTTACTGTCGGTAATGTTAATACAGAGGATGTACAAAGGTATATAGAGCAGCAAGATGGACATCATAAAATGGGGGACTTTAAGATATCTGAGTTTTGATATTTATATGTTTAATCTGCTTTGCAAGCGTGATGCGGTACTCTCGGCTTCAGCCGAGAGGGAATCCATAATACCTCTCTGTTATTCCTCTCCATCAACCAATTTCTGCTCATTATTAGAGATGCTCATCAATGCATTCTCCTTTCTCAAAAAAGTGGTGGAGGAGTGTGTCTAGAAGTCTGTGTTCCGATGGTGAGATCTGCCTTTTTTGGCCCATACCCTTTTGGCTCCATCTCGTATGGTATCTTGAGCTGATCTTGCAATTGCAAGGGAGTCCGGCGCGACAGATGCAGTGATCGTGCTTCCGGCTGCCAGAATAGAGCGAGTGCCTATATCGAGTGGAGCTACGAGTGTGGTGTTTGAGCCAACGAAAACATCATCGCCTATATTGGTAGTGTGCTTGTTGACGCCATCGTAGTTGCAGATGACCGTACCAGCTCCGATGTTGGTATGCCTACCGATTAAAGCATCCCCGAGGTATGCAAGGTGCTTGGCCTTGGCATTTGCACCGATAATGGATCCCTTGACCTCCACAAAGTTACCAATGGCAGAACCGTTCTGCAATTTGGATTCTCCTCTTATCCTGGCGAACGGACCAACGTGTACTCCTTCGCCAACCTCACAATCCTCGAGATATGAAAACGACTTGATGATCGCTCTATCCATAATCTTGACGCCAGTGCCAATAACCACATTTTGCTCTACTACCACACCACTGGCGATCTTAGTATCGTGTGATAGGAATGTGGACTGAGGATCCAGCATCTTCACTCCAGCTTCCATGTGTTTATTTCTCATACGACGCTGCATGATGCTTTCTGCAAATGCGAGGTCACTCATTGTGTTTACGCCATGGAACGACTCATAGTCACTTGATACCACTACATCAACTACTTTCCCAAGAAGCTGCGCCGTCTCTAATACGTCAGGCAGATGGTACTCTCCGGTCGTCTTTGACTTTGCAACTTTGTGGATGAGTTCCTTTAGTAGCGAAGTTTTGAATTTGTACACACCGGTGTTAATAAGATCGCACGCCACTTCCAACTCACTTGCATCCCTGAGCTCAACGATCCTCAGGAACTTTCCATCCTCTGTTATCACCCTACCATATGGCATGTGACGTAGGTGTGGCGGTAGCTCGGTAGCTATGATCGCGGCATCCGCATTGCTCGCCAGTAATTCGCCAAGGTGCTGTGTGTCCAAGAGCGGCGAGTCCCCACATACAACTACTACGTTTTCGGACGTCAGGTACGGGATGGCCAGCCTTACAGCTCCAGCTGTCCCATCCTGAACATTCTGTATAATAGCCTTGGCGTTTCCAAAGTGATGGTGTGCGATTGCCTCAGAGATGACCACGATAACGTTGGAAGGTATGATGCTACCAACCGCCATCATCACGTGATCAATGATCGGCAGACCAGCTATCTTATGCAGAACCTTCGGGATGGATGATTGCATTCTAGATCCACACCCTGCCGCCATAATTACCACATCCACCATTGTTGTCCACTCCAGCCTATCCAGTGACATGTGGATTATATAGTGGAGAACCTGATGTTACCAATACCTCAGTCATAGATTCAATTCTGGACGGAGCTAGTTATCAATCCCTCGTCTTGAGCACTATCCCATTTTCTTAATGCACTCCGTTATCATGACGTCTGTTGGCGCTGAGCTCCCAATCTGTTGGATCACATCGGCAAGTATTTTGCTTACCTTACCCTTGCTATACCCCAAGCTTATCAGGCCGAGCATCGTGTCGTTTATGTTGGTATTACCGAAATTAGAGAATCTATTGACATGGCCTATATTCTTATCCTTCAGTTCCAGTAAAATTCTCCCAGCTGTCTTTTTGCCAACACCACTAGCCCTACACAATAGTGATGGATCCTGAGTAGCCACGGCCATCGCGAACTCCTCTGGAGCGAGATGTGATAGAACGCACATCGCAGATTTAATACCAACTCCATGGACTGAGAGCAATGCTTCAAAAACTTGCTTATCGACATAGTCAAGGAACCCACACAGGAACTGAGCATCTTGCTTGAATGTCTGGAGTGTTATTAGCGAGATCGGTGCACCGACCACAGCCGAGCTTCGCACCTTATCGGAGACGAGGATTGCATACCCAATTCCATTGACATCGACGATGATCGAGTCATCTAGGATCGAATCAACCACACCTCTAATTTTTGCAATCACCTGTCAGCCGCTTCTACTACTCGTAGTCCGCACCACCCGTATTATACCAGTATTGTGGCTGGCTACCTTGCCGGATTTTTTGCACTCCGTGGCTTCCGCTTAGTGGCTGGTGTCTCAAGAGTAGTGGAAGAATCATCCTTTGTTTTCTTTTTAGCTGTGGCAGTCCGCGCGGGTTTCTTCGCACTCGAATTAGCTTTGTTGCTACTCCTCGTACTGAGGCTAGATTCATGGCTTACCTTCTTAACGGTCTTAGCGGCCCTGGGTTTTGCCTTCTTATCATCGACTGTAGCTGGTTCGGAATTTTTGCGCTTCGTGGCTCTGGCAGTAATCCGTTTCGTTGTTGCAGCAGTGCGCCGCGCCCTCTTGGGGACCACCCCCTCACTGTCGTGGGGTGAGTTGTTCGGAGGTTCCGGAACTTGCTGACGTACGACACTCTCATTGAGTGGAGTGATAACGACATGCAACGGCTTCATCTGTCCGCAGCAATGTTTGTATCTCTTCCCGGATCCACAGTTGCAGATTGCGTTTCTTGTTGTATATGTTGTTACGTTTCTCTGAATCAGTTGGGACTCCACAGATGGCTCTTCAGGTACATGCCTACTGTTATCCACGCTATTTTCACCAGGGTTGGTGACATCTACATCAGCTTCATTTTCAGCGTCAGCAGTATGCTCATAGTCGTAATCATCGTCGTCATCGTACTCATTGCCATATGCTGTTCTGGCGAAGCTACTGATATCAAACTCGTACCCAAACACGGTTGTCAACACATCGATCTGCACCTTGTGTAGCATGCCCCGGAAGATATTGAATGCCTCGAACTTGTACTCGTTGAGGGGATTCTTCTGGGCATAGGAGCGCAGGTTAATACCACGCCGCAGATGCTCCAGTACTACCAGGTGATTCCTCCACTCTAGATCGAGAGTCTTCAGAGCTGCCTCCTTCTCAACATACCTCATCGTATCAGTGCCAAGCTTCTCATCACGTTCCTTAAGGAGTGTCTCAACCATATCTCCCAAATTCTGTCGTAGCAGCTCTCTGGTCATCGACGAATCATTTGCAATCTCATCAACATTTATGTCTATCTTGAACACACGCTTCATTGTGTCAGCTAGCTCTTGAACGTTCCATTCAATCGGCACGGTGCCTTGCGGTGCTGCTTTATCGATAGCATGATCCAGCACATCATCGATCATGTCCTGGATATGTTCAGATACATCATCCGTCTGCATCAGAATTCTTCTTTGCTCATACACCATCTTTCGCTGATCGTTCATGACGTCGTCGTACTTCAGGAGCTGCTTGCGTATGTCGAAGTTGTACGCCTCCACGCGCTGCTGTGCCTTCTCGATGGCCTTTGACATCCACCTGAAGGAGAGCTCCTCATCGTTCTTACAGAGCTTCCTGAATCTATTAGTCAGGTTCGCAGATCCGAACCTCTTCATGAGGTCATCCTCTAGCGATATGAAGTACTTGGACATCCCTGGATCGCCTTGTCTTCCCGATCTACCGCGGAGCTGGTTATCTATCCTGCGGCTCTCATTACGTTCCGTTCCTATGACGAAGAGCCCTCCGCTCTTGATGACCTCTGCCTTCTTCCTCTCTATGTCCTCCTTTATCAGTGTAACTTTCTGATTAAGCTCATCAGGGTCGGCTATGCCTGCGCACTCAAGGTCAATCCTCATCTCGAGGCTACCTCCCAACTTGATGTCCGTACCGCGTCCAGCCATGTTGGTAGCTATGGTAACGGTTCCTGGAGTGCCCGCCTCTGCTATGACGTACGCCTCCCTCTCGTGCTGCTTTGCATTCAGGACATTATGCTTGATTCCTTCGGTAACGAGCATCTTAGACAGATACTCTGATCGCTCGAGGTTCGTAGTTCCAACCAGAACCGGTTGCTTCCTAGCACAGCATTCCTTTATCAACGCGACGATCGCCCTGTCCTTCTCGGCCATGGTCACGTACATAGAATCTTCAAGATCGGTTCTCTTTACTGGAACATTCGGAGGAATGCTGACCACGCGGAGCTTATAGATCTCCTCGAACTCTGCTTCCTCAGTCATCGCTGTGCCGGTCATTCCAGCGATCTTCGGGTATAGTCTGAAGAGGTTCTGGTACGAAATCGTCGCGACAGTCTGGCTCTCGGTCTGAACCTTCACTCCCTCCTTAGCCTCGAGTGCCTGATGCAGTCCTTCTGAGTACCTCCTACCGTCCATTATCCTACCGGTGAACTCATCAATGATCAGCACTTGACCATTGCGGACCATATAATCTATATCTCGCGTAAACACCTTGTTCGCTCTCAGCGCGCAGTTGACGTGGTACACGATCGTGATGTTGCTAGGATCGTATAGCGAGTCGCCCTTCAGGATTCCGATCTCTCTTAACCCTTCCTCCACCCTCTCGACACCCTGGTCAGTCAGCGTCACGTTGCGGTTCTTCTCGTCCTTCTCGAAATCACCATCTCCGATCTTCTTGATGACCGAATCAACTGCAACGTACAGATCTGATGCATTATCGTCTGGGCCAGATATGATGAGTGGCGTCCGTGCCTCGTCAATCAGGATGCTATCTACTTCGTCGATCACCGCAAAGTGAAACGGCCGCATGACCATCTCTGATTCGTTGAATTTTAGGTTGTCTCTTAAGTAGTCGAACCCAAACTCATGGTTGGTTCCATATGTGATATCCGCTAGGTACGCTTCCTTCTTCCTGGAGTCAGACATCCCACCAATCACAACGCCTACCGAGAGCCCGAGGAATCTATAGACCCTTCCCATCCATTCTGAATCTCGCTTGGCGAGGTAGTCGTTCACCGTCACAACATGAACACCCTTGCCAGCGAGCGCGTTTAGATACACAGCCGAGGTAGCAACAAGCGTCTTTCCCTCACCGGTCTTCATCTCTGCAATCTGACCGTTGTGAAGTGCGATCCCTCCAATAAGCTGCACATCAAAATGCCGCATCCCCAGTATCCTGGTGGCCGTCTCACGCACCACCGCGAATGCCTCCGGCAATATATCATCTAGTGTCTTGCCATCCGTGAGGCGCGCCTTAAACTCAACGGTCTTGTTCGCCAGATCCTGATCTGACAACCTTGCTGTTTCATCTGCCAGAGCATTTATGTCATCCACAATCTTACGATACTTCCGTATCAACCTGGCGTTGTGGCTACCGAATATTCCGGCGAGGTAATTAAGCATGGGCTACGTCTAGATGATCTAAAACACTGAGTTACAAATTAATGATACACCAGATCACAACGTAGGTGGTAGGTGAAGTGTGTACAATGACAACCCCACATCATTTGAGACAAACTACTTCCCTCCAGAACTTCATCAAGATACTCCATAGGAGTGAGACCTTGCAAGCCATGATGTGGTCTGTATGTGTTGTACCTCTCCGCATAACTACGTGGTTAAGTATCAAAAAAAATTTAATCAAAAGTTAACGATTTTTTTACTGATTATGTAGGAAGCTGTGAATGGCTGGGGAGCTAGAGATGTCTGTACGCAGTGATAGTTTGTGATATGTTCATTCGCAATAATTTGGATGCCTTTATAAGGGTCATGATATTCAACAACCACGTAACGCTCTGCCACATTAAAAATGGTAGATTGCTGCATGTCGCTGAGTTGTCTGATATGGGGGCTGTGTTCGCGTACCTCAATGAGAATGCAGCAACACCAGTGGAGGTTGTTGTCCACGATGATGCAATGGTATGTCGATTGATTCCTATTACGAATCTGAGGCGACGTGATGTTAAGGCGCTAGCGACGAATCTTCTTGCAGAGAGAGATGAGGCTAACACCTGCCTCTATGAGGAGCTAACACGGAATAATTACGGCAACATCACTGTGTGTAGTATGATGATGGATACGGAGGTACTATCGTTCCTACGTGAGTTACTTGCCGCCCGGAACTTGATTCTATCGGTCTCATGTTGGCCATTGTGGATTGCGAGACACTGCTGCGATCTATACAAATCTGATGTCAGCAAATTCGCGGCCCTGTTGCTTATCGGTGAACATGATGAGTCGTGGGAGATGGTGATAGTACGTAACGGAAATTGCGTCTGCTATAGAAGCGGAGATATCAACAGTTTCAATCAAACAGCTGAGATTGAGGATACCCTGCGGTATATTAACAATGTCATGGGGATTAGCCCAAATGATGTGGTGATCTATACGGTTACCAAGGAAGCGATTCTCGGGATTACAAACACATCATCTGCATGCATGTCGGTCGTGTCTAAAAATGCCGAGATCAACATTGCACGATACTCCAGAATTACGGATAGAGTGATAAGGCTCGGTTGCTATTTCATTACACTAATGGCCTTCATATGTTCTGTAGTAAATGTCTCCGAGGCGCTGAGTTATCAAAGGAAGCTGACTGAGGCACATAAGATTGTGGCATCCATTGATCAGAAGATTGTTGATGAAACTTGTCTGTGGCAGTCGCTTGGCGACATCCAGTACGGTAATATCGTGAACTTCAAGGAGATCCTGTTGAAGCATGTGCCAGGCTCGAAGATTTTGCGTAATGCATCAGTGACTGTCGGCGCAAATGCAGATGACGTTAAGGTTAATATTATCTTAGAAACATGATCCAGTACCTGTTGCGGTTCGGCATCCATACTATATTGCAGTACGTAAAAAGGCATCTGTTGGCGATCTGCGTTGCGGCAATGGCGATGCTAGTGCATTGCCTGACTACTGTGTACAGAGATAGTGGGGCAGTGGAACTAGAGAGCATTAAAGACGTTTCACTCACAGCCGCTGATCTTGTGGTAAATCCGCAGAAGCTGCGTTTTATGACGGAGCATTCCTTCTCCGGTAGCGGTGAAGGATTTGAGAGTTTTGTGCATAAGCTCGCTGACGATACCATCGCAAAAATCGGTGCTATCCAGATGCTTGAAGAATCGAAGGTTGGTCTACTGAACGTGCAGAAGCTGAGCATTACATGTACGTTTTGGCACGAGACATTTATCTTCGAATTTTTAAAGAAGCTACAGGAATTCAAGCCAGGGTTTGCTAGGATAGCGTTCGTCGACATCACGAGATTTGCAACGATCTCTGCGGAGAATCCAGCTCTTAAGTTACAGGTAACATGCCAACTGTATCGAAAATAGGCACATCATTAATCGTGGCACTGAGCTGGTACTCGTTGGCGCTAGCTGAGCCCCTATTGTTCATGAGTGAGGAGGAATCGAAATTGGTGCTTCATAGTGTTAAAAAATGCAAGGTTACTCCACATGCAAATGGTTCCGTAAAGCTTTCTGGGATATTGTACATTGATGAGGATCACTGGACTGTGTGGATAGACGACGTGCCATACTCTTCGATCGGGCAGAAGGATAAATTTTCTATAGACGAGGTAACGGAAGATGGTGTCTTACTTACGATGGAAGATGGCTCAACGATAATCATATCGGTCAACCATAACGATGTGTAACCTGGGCTAGTATGAAGGTCCAAACATATCTGAGACCAAAGTGACTGAATGTTGTGAACGGAATATTATGTGTAACTCAGAGGAGGTATGCACATATTCCGTTCCTTCAATTCCTCAGAGCTTCTACTGGATCCAGCTTCGCTGCCTTCCGTGCTGGGTACAACGCTGCCAGCAGTGATAACACGAGCGACAGAAGTACTATGCATGTGACCTCGCCCCAGTCGATCATCGATGGTACCTTCGACAGAAAGTAGATCTCTTCACTGAAGAGGTTGGAGTTGGAGATTCCCTCCAAAAAATTCTTGATCCTGTCGATGTTGAGTGACACGGCAAGTCCGAGTGTAACTCCTAGCCCGGTTCCCAGGATACCAACAGTAGCGCCTATCAGTAGGAAGATCCTGGAGATCGAGCGCCTCGTCGCGCCGATGGTTCTGAGGATAGCAATATCTCGTACCTTGCTGTTGGTCAGCATTGTGAGCCCCGAGATGATATTAAACATCGCGACCAGTACGATGATACTGAGAATCAAGGTCATCACATTCTTCTCGACAACAACTGCGTGAAAGATGCTGGCGTCAGAATGCTGCCAATCAAGGACCGAGAAATCCCTACCTAACGCGAGCGCTACCCTCTCTGAAACAGCCTTCACATTTTCCGCATCGCTGACGAAGACTTCAATCTGCGACACCCCATTCCCATCATTAAAAAATTGCTGTCCAGTCTCTAATGGCATGATGACAATGTTCTTATCGTACTCGCTCATTCCGACCTCGAAGATTCCAGCGACGGTGAATACTTCATCTTTCGGCAGGCTACCGAATGGCGTTATTACTCCATCCGGAATGAACAGCTTCACCGAATCTCCGACGTCCAGTCCAAAGCTCTCAGCCATCCTCTTGCCGATCAAGATCCCATGGTTCCTGAAATCTTTGGTGTCGCCGGCCTTAATGTTGTCGTAAACCGAACGCTTCGATTTCAAGGAGTCTAGCGACATACTCTGTGTCAGTGCTCCCCTCGCAAATCCATTCGCAATGATGATGACATGCCTCTCAGTCTGTGGGATGACGTTAATAACAGAGCGGTCTGCCTTCTTGATGGTAGCAACAACATTGTCGTAGTCGACGATTGGGGCACGCGTGTATGGTTGCACGACAATGTGCCCCTTCATTCCCACAATCTTCTCGAGAAGCTCATGGCGAAACCCATTCATCACTGAGGTAACGATTATCAACGTCGCCACTCCAAGGGCTATCCCTATAAACGAAAACAGTGTCACTGCATATGCAAACCCAGAGTTCTTTCTGGAGCACAGATACCGTGTTGCTATGAATCTTTCTATCATCAAATTATCCAGCTTATCCAGCGCATACGTGGTGCCCGGAAGAAGACTCGAACTTCCACGGAGTTTCCCCCACACGCACCTGAAGCGTGCGCGTCTACCAATTCCACCACCCGGGCACTTAGGTACGAGTGTACAACAGTGACGGAGGGTCAGTAAATGAATATCGATGACGTTGCATAAAAGATACACACTGATATTGACTATGGACTTTGTATGGATTTTGTATTCCACGCCACGGCATGTTGTTTGTACAATCTTAGGTATTGGGGGTGCAGTGGCGCGTCGATGTTGTTCAAATTGAGAACTGCTATCATAGTTGTGCTCTGCGTTGCTTTAGCGATGTTCCTGGCATCCGTTTCGTCAGAGTTAATCATGGGGATTCGCCCATGCCAATTGTGTCTGATTACGAGGTATCTGTACCTGTCGATTGCTGTAGTGACAGCAGTATCGTTAAGGTGGGCCGGAGCCAAGGTTATTGTGCTAGCAGCAGTATTCTGGACGTTTGCATTTGGTGTCTATCATCTAGGTGTTGAAAGTCATTGGTGGGCAGGTCCACAGAGCTGCGTTGCAAAGCTCCCAACGCTTGATACGATGAATGAACTCGCGGATCAAATTAGTGATACGAAGACGTACTGTGATAAGGTGAATTGGAGGATATTCGGAGTATCCTCGACATTGTGGAGCTGCGCAATAGCGGCACTTCTTCTCTGGATCATTAGCGTTGCATATACCCTAGATTTCTACATGAGGAAGCTAGAGCGTGCGCAAAAGAATTGATGCACCATTCCTGTCGAAACTCAGTGGTGGCCCAGTGTATATCAAGTCAACAGACGGCTTGCTGAAATCGGTTGTCGATGAGATAGGAAACATCCTTTCATCCAGATTAATGATTCCGGACGGTTATGTAGATGGTGACATATACAACTTCCCATTTGCGTACGGAGTGCGGGATCTGCAATCGGTCGGTATATCGCGTGAGAATCTGGATATGTTTAAATCACATTGCCGGAAGGCGATACTCAGATTTGAATGTAGGATCTTAGATGTTGAGATCGGTGATGTCTCCTTCGATAAGACAACCCAGCAGCTCAAAGTGGATGTATCCTTTACATTGAAGGATCGGTTAACCAAGTTCACAACAGAGGTTACGATCACGTAGAAAACAGAGTACTGCAATGGGCATATATAACATCGCCGTTCTGCGGGACTTGAATGGGTTATACTCATACTCATGTGATGATGTGTTGCGAGTTGGGCAACTCGTCATCGTCAACTTTAGGAACAGCTGTATCATGGGGGTAGTCGCTGAGGCGGGAGGATCAATGTTTACCGGCAAGATCAAGAAAATTGATTCGGTATTACCATATACAATTCCAGAGCAGTACGTTGCGTTTGCGCAGTTTGTGTCTGGGTACTACTTCTCGAGGCTTGGCTCCATTCTCAAGTCAATCATCCCATTCTCGATAGAGTTAATGCTCTCACCTGAGAAGGGAGTTGGCAGTACGAATGTTGTGACAGCAAGGGATGTGTCCTTGAACCACGAACAGGAATCCGCGGTAAAACGCCTTGTGGAATTCAAAGATACATTCAAGGTCAGCTTACTACACGGCATCACTGGTTCTGGAAAAACGGAGGTATACCTTGAATTTTTAAGGGGGATAGTTGATAGACAAATCCTCATCCTTATCCCAGAGATCGCCCTATCAAAAGAGCTGGCCAAGAGCGTATCTGACAGACTGGGGATTGAGGTCTTCATCTGGCATCACTCCATATCGAAAGCAAAGAAACTGGCGGTATGGAGGAAGGCTGTTCTCGGGGAGCGCATCGTTGTAATTGGGGCGAGGTCAGCTATCTTCATCCCATTTAGTAATCTGGGAGCAATAGTTGTTGACGAGGAACATGATGTATCATTTAAGCAGGATGAGGGGCACATCTACAATGCCAGAGATATGGCGGTTTATCTTGGCTATCTCCTCGATATCCCAGTGATCCTCTCATCGGCTACCCCATCCATGGAATCATATAGCCACGCAAAAAATGGGAAGTACGAGTACGTACGCTTAGCGTCGAGGTTCTTCAAGGATGCCTCGCTTCCGATGGTGACTCTACACGATCTTAGGAACGATAAAGCCTACGGTAGCTTAAGCAAGTACTCAATAAGCAAGATCCAAGAGTGCCTGGATTCAAACAAGCAAGCGCTCGTGTTCGTGAACCGCAGAGGGCATACGCCGAAGGTGTTGTGTAGGTCATGCGGATGGAAGGTGGAGTGTAACACATGCTCAGCCTGGCTATGTTATCACCACAGCACAGACGAGCTCGTATGCCATTACTGTGGTTACAAGACAAGTCCACCAAGCTGTTGCCATGAGTGCGGGAAGGAGAGCCTAATCGGAATAGGTACCGGAATCGAGAAGGTCTTTCATGAGTGCACTGCGCTATTTAGGGGAGCAAACATATTAGTGCTATCAAGTGATACCATGGACACTCCTAACAAGATCTCGAAAGCTATAGAGAGAATCAAGAAAAATGAGGTAGACATCATCATCGGAACTCAGCTCATAGCGAAAGGCCACAACTTCGATAATCTCAACACAGTGATTGTAATGTGTGCTGATGCGTTGCTGTATGGCGATGACTTCAGAGCCACGGAGCGGGCGTTCCAAATGATTCAACAAGTCTCAGGTAGAGCCGGTCGTACCGATAGCCGCGGCGCGGAGGTCGTGATACAGACGTACAATCCGGATGATGAACTCGTGCAATATCTGAAGCATAATGATTTCGACGGACTGTATGAGATGGAACTTCGTAACAGACAGACCGTAGGAATGCCTCCGTTCGGGAAGATGGTGAGCATCATACTATCATCGATCTCAGAGAAGGCCATCTCCTCCTTTGCAAACATGTTGGTCCACGCGGCTCCCAAAAGCCAGGGCATCAAAATCCTGGGTCCAATACAGCCACCGATCTATAAGATACGTTCCAGGTATAGGCAGAGGATCGTGGTGCTGTCAGATAGGTCACTGCATGAATACATCAGCAGATGGCAGGAATCCTGGAATGTTCCGAGCAGCGTCAAGTTGGTTGTGGACGTTGATCCGTATAACTTTATGTAGCCTCCCCTCCACCGTATATTTAGGGGCTGTCCTAGATAACAACTCCTTCGTAAAACAGTTACGCAGTGGGATTGACAACCTAAGGTAGGGTATATTGTCCATGTTGGTGCAACCCGGACGGAGAAAATGCAATGGAAGAGTGTAAATACTTAAGCTCAGAGTATGGACTGCTGTCGACAGAAACAGAATGTGTTTTAGTGCATTTGAGGTAGGCACTGGTGAAGCAGCGACATTGAGGAAGCTGTTAGATAGGCTGGGTGAGGATAA
>JAISWU010000021.1 GCA_031270735.1 Holosporales bacterium
AGTAGATGAGGTAGAGATAGGTGATGTAGTAGAGAGGGGAGTAGCTGATCATGTAATGGAGATGCAGGGGGTGGTAGCAAGGCAAGCACATCAGTTGAGGTGTTATCAGGAGGTGATAGAGAGTTATGAGAGGCTGAGTAGGAGGTTGTTGAGGAAGCTGGAGGGACTAGAGAGTACGGCACAAACAACGCCAGCAGTACCAGTAGCACCGCTACTAGATGGACGACTGATAGCCAAGATGAGAGCAGACATCATATTCGACGAAAACGGCACACCACCACAATTCCGTCGGGAGTTGCAACCGCTGATGATAGGTCCGGGCAGTAACCTTAGGCCGGATAGGGTGGTAGCAGAGGATGTACCACAATGGGAGTGGGAAACAATAGGTGAGCCAGCAAGAAGCGACGTACTAAGCCACGTATTAATAATGGTACAGGATGCGCACAATCCAAGCCATCCGTCCGGCATAACAGTAGTAACTACAGATCCTTTGTATGGAGAGAGTCAGTGGAACGATGGCGAAAGCGAAATGTGGGCACATCAGGCGGACAACCCAACTCTCGGCGAGCCGGTCCCATACGTGCCATCCGAGAATGAATGGACAATACACCTATATGCATACGCTAAGGATCAGGGAAACTACCTAGGTTACAGACCAGCAGTTGGAGCTAGAGACATCAGGCCGGAAGACATCTTCGGCATGTATACGGGCAACACTGTACTGGGCAACTCCCTGTGGCCCAAATTACATCATAACACAACAGGACCGCGGTGCCACGCCATCAAAGGCGTCACATACAACAACCCGATCCTAGACTTGGGGCTGCCGGTGGGCAATAAGTGATGCAAAGCACTCACCGAAATGGAGGTAAACAGCGCAGAGCAGATAGTTATCACACCTCAGCTACTGCTGGAAGGGCCTCATGAGAACCTCAAGTCTCTGATGTGCCCTACGCACCAGAGCTTAGGCGTGCTGAGAGTGTGGAGAATGAAAAGGCGCAGCACAGTGCGGTGGCGAGGGCGTCGGTAGAATCCGCCGTCCTTGTTCCATCGCTGTGGTCAATTGGCGTTCTCAGTATCCTTTGCACCATCGTGCCAACAACCTCCTTCGAAGCGTGTCCAGAGCCTGTCACATTCTTCTTGATCTCATTCGGCCTGTATGAGTGGAGCGGCAATCCAGACTTTGATGCAGCTATCAGGGCAGCAGGGGGGTGTAGCCTTGGTGTATGCCGCTGAACGTTTTGTGTTACAATCATGCGACATGGTACGAGAGATGGCGCGGCTAAGTGAGTACGAGTAGTAATACAAATTCTTGGGCGATCTGGATAGTCGCAGCGATCTTCTACCTGTACGAGCTGGTGTTGAGAGTCGCGCCGAGCGTGATGACCGACAGGCTCATGGAGTCATTCGGTGCGACGTCAACAGTGCTTGGTGTGCTCGTCTCATTCTACTACTACTCGTACACAATCCTGCAGCTTCCATGTGGTGTCATCGTAGATAAGCTTGGACCGCGTAATCTTATAGGCTTATCGGCACTGCTATGCGTTGCTGGCACTGCGATGTTTGCTTCTGCAGAGGCAGTACATGTAGCCCAGATAGGTAGGTTTATGGTTGGTGCAGGATCGGCATGTGCATTCGTCAGTTGCTTGCAGATAGCGGCTAGTCTGTTTCATAAGAAGTATTTCGTGATTCTTGTCGGCATCACGAACATGATGGGAACAATGGGTGGTCTCCTTGGCGGCTATCCAATAGCGAGATTGGTGAACGGGATAGGATGGCGAAACACGATGTACTGGCTTGCGGCGCTCGGTATCATAATCATCGCACTGGTGTTCATTGTGATTCCAGGCAACGCCAGGGATGACATACCTTCAGACTCAGATAAGAAGCCTAGCTCCTCCATTGCTGATATCATCAGCCTTCTCAAGAATTGGCAGGTTGTGCTACCGAGTATAATCTCGGGGTTCATGTACCTAACGATCTCTGTCTTTGCCGAGCTATGGGTGGTGTCGTTCTTCATCGCCAAATACGACATTGGCAACGAGCTTGCATCCTCAGCTGCAGCAAGCGTATTCATAGGCATAGCCGTCGGTAGTTTGGTACTCGCAGCGTATGCCAGGAGAATCAAGAGCTATGTCAGCACGATAAGGATGTCCGCGGGACTGACCGCCCTGTTGTTCCTGATGTTGATATACATTCCGTTTGGTTTCTACATGTCACTCGCCGTGGTATTTGCCATAGGATTTCTGACAGGGGCACAGGCCATAAACTTTACATGCGCAAAGAACAGCGCGTCTCCCGAAACCGCAGGAACCACGGTGGCATTCTCAAACTGCATAGTCATGCTGATAGGGGCCATATTCCAACCCACACTAGGTGTGATCCTGGACTATTTCTGGAACAACACAGTGGGCGATGATGGGATCAGAATATATGACGCCGCGTGCTATAGCTGCGCCATGCTGGTTATTCCGGTGTTTCTCATCATTGCGTATTCACTGTCGTTCTACCTTAAAGAAACCATTCACATGGAACATGAACAAAGCTAGCACTATAGCCCTCCTGCTATGCAGTATGAGCGACAGTATGGGGCTAGCATCTGAACCAGCTCATCCGGAGACTCTTCAGCTTCCGATATCAGCGAAAATCGGAAATAAGTTTCCGACGAATCAGGTACTGCACTTCATTGTTATAAGCGACGATCTATCACTCGTGGTACATGAACGTAACCCCGCACTCTGTCAGGCAGATCAGATCACACTTCACGATACATGCCGCACGTTCGACCAATCTGCGACGAATGAAACGATAGAGATCTGTGATACGGCAAGGATACTGTTCTTCGGAACATCACAGGTAGGATGTGTGTTTAGGTACAAGAATAAGTATGGATGTGAGTTCACATGTGCCGCCTGTTGGTTTGCATCGAAGAAGGATGCCATCACTGCTATAAGGCTAATCCTGAAATGGCTCGATCAGTTCTTCATCTCTGAAGTTGCGTATGGTGGTAATGAGTCTGTTGAGGTCCCCGTATTCTACGGTACGCAGGATATCATCACCGTTACTCTGCCGCGGACGCAAAGACTCCTGCTATCGGAAAGATGTACGAACGAGGTGAGGAGGATAGTGCTTTATCGGACCGCCATAGGAGCTCCGATCCACAAGGGAGATACAATGGGGCATGTGCATTACGTAACCCCGACGTTTCAGAATCCGCTCTCAAGACAGCTGCATGCACAACAGGTCATCGAGAGGGCTGGGATATGGAAAACAATTGTGGACTCATTCAAGTACGCTATCTTCGGCCCATCTGCTAATATCCGTGCCAGTAATACTACTGACACGCTCCAGTAGGGACAATGGCTAGTCCTCTTGTTTATCGATGTTGCAGGTAGGAAGTTCATTGAATATTGCTTGACTTTCCGGGTATAATGCCCGAGTTATTGGCGCGTAGATTTTCTTGCTTGTGTCGCATATTCCAGTTATGGTCCGTGAGGTCATCTCGATTTTAGCGCCACGTAATGGCGATAGAGTACTGGACTGCACATTTGGCGGGGGGGGACATGCGCGTGCACTTCTTGATTCAGCCGAGTGTTATGTACTTGGTACGGATTGCGATCCCGATGCAATTAACAGAGCTGCGTCATTGAAGGAGCAGTACAACGGTAGGTTTGACTTTATGCAGTGCAGGTTTTCTGAGCTACGCGACAGGCTCAGTGATCACGGGAAATTCGATGCAGCCATGTTTGATTTTGGCATCTCGTCATTTCAGGTAGATGATGCTGCTAGGGGATTTTCATTCATGAGAGATGGCCCGCTGGACATGAGGATGTCGAAAAGTGGATCTTCAGCGTTTGATGTGGTAAACTCATTTACGGAGGAGGATCTCGCTGAGATGATACGATCATATGGGGACGAGCCGAGAGCTAGGGCAGGCAAAATTGCTTCTTCAATAGTTAGTACAAGGAAGGCTGGAGGAATCAGGACTACCGGAGAGCTGAGGGAGGCAGTGCACAAGGCAGTTGGAAATACCGTGATTCGCAAGAGGTACTCACATTTGGATCCAGCGACCAAGACATTCCAGGCAATCCGGATATTTGTGAATGACGAACTCAGAGAGATTAGCAAGGCTCTTGAGAGCATCCTCCATCTCCTCAATGGCAATACGAGGATTGCGACAATAGCGTTTCATGCACTGGAGGATAGGGTGGTAAAAAACTGGGCCGCTTCGATGAAGCACTGCCTATCAGCTGTAAACAAGGGAGTTGTAAAGCCATCAGCAGATGAGGTCATGAAAAACCCACGGGCAAGATCAGCAAAGCTGCGTGGGTTCATGTATCACAGCAATGACCAGGGAGGATGTACGAATTGAACAGAGCCATCATGATATCGTTGTCACTCCTAACGGCAGTCGGGCTGTGTGTCCTTCGGATAAAGTACGAGGTTGTGTTTCTGAGGAAGAAGTTGCATGACGTAGAACGCGACATACAGAAGTACCAAGATGATATTAGGATATATTCTGCAGAGTGGGGTTGTCTCAACGATCCTAAGCGGCTTAAGGCGCTGTGCGAGAAATACCTTAATGGTATGAGGCCTATGGAGAGGAGCCAGATAATTAGCTATAAGAAGTTTGCTGAAGGCGGGGGCTCCGTAGGCACGGATTACAGGGGTGCATTCGAGAAGTTCTTGGATGAGTCACTTGACCATAAGCCATAAAGGAGGCCTGACTTGAAACGACTGCTTCGCAAAATGTTCACATCGCTCATTGAAGGGTTCGCCATGTGGCGGACTTCAAGTGGGCATGCCGAACTGATTGCGAAACTGAGAATAAGGATGGTCTTCTCAGGAGTATGCGGAACTATCGCGTTCAGCTGCATCTCATACAGGTTGGTTGATGTGATGATAGTCAGTCGCTACGGCGCACACGAAAGAGTCGATCACTACATTGAACACGTAGAGAGAAAAGCCGACATCGTTGATCGGAGCGGTGAGCTACTCGCAACCAGTATCGCAACAGCTTCGTGTTACGTGAATCCATCGGTCATTATTGACGATGATGAGATGGTAGCGAAGCTATCCAAGATTTCAGGAATGCCGAGTGCCGAGAAATTGAGGCAGAAGGTATCAGACAAGAACAAACACTTTGTGTGGCTAGCGAGGCATGTTCCTCCGCAGATTCAGGAGCAGGTGATGGACCTCGGTATTCCAGGCATTCACTTTCAGAAGGACTATAAGAGGATCTACATCCACAACAATCTATTCTCACATGTGATCGGGTGCAGTGATGTTGACGGAATCGGAGTATGTGGGTTAGAGAAGAATTTTTCGAGGGAACTTGCGACATCAGATAATCTAAACAAGTGCCTAGTTACAACCCTTGATATCAGGCTGCAGGCGATCGTTCATGAAGAGCTGAGTGATGCAGTCAACAAATTTAAGGCAGCAGGTGGGAACGCCATGTTGATGTCTAACACTGGTGAGATTCTCGCAATGGTCTCTCTCCCGGATTTTGATCCCAATAATCTTGGGGCCTGCTCCAGTGTGGACATGTTCAACAGGAATACCCTGGGAGTGTTTGAGCCAGGATCTGTCATGAAGATTATTAACGTAGCTATAGCACTCGATTCTGGGGCCGCCACATTATGCTCAGTATTTGACGCAACTGAACCACTGAAGATAGGCCGGTTCTCGGTCACTGATTTCAGAGGCAAGAAGAGACCGCTTACGTTGGCTGAGGCGTTCGTGTTCTCCTCCAACATAGCTGCTGCAAAGATAGAACAACGTTTCGGTGTAACGGTGCAGAAGGCTTACATGAAGAGGCTTGGGTTACTAGATAAGGTAGAGCTGGAAATCCCAGAGATAGGCAGCCCGATTGCGCCGAGAATGTGGAATGAATCCACTGCTATGACAATGTCGTATGGATATGGGCTGGCGATAACACCGCTGATGCTTATCACTGCAGTAACATCAATTCTGAATGATGGGATACGCATCGCTCCGACGTTAGTATATGGTAGGCGCAAATCGTCAACTGGAGGAGAGCGCATTATATCGAGCGAGACATCACGAGATGTAAGGGATCTCATGCGACTAACCATATGTCATGGTACCGGGAGGAAAGCAGCCGTTGATGGAGTTGAGATTATTGGGAAGACTGGTACGGCATATCAGGCACAGGGTAGCGGCTATGGCGCGGAGCGTAACAGAAAGAGGATCACAACGTTTGTTGGTGGATTTCCGAAAGACGTCCCTCAGGTCATATTGATTATCTCACTCGACAATCCAAAGGCTACAGAGGAGACATATGGATTTGCTACAGCTGGACACAATGTCGCCCCGACCGCCAAAAATATTTTCAAGAGGATTGTTCCACTGCTATACAGTGGGGATTATAACGAGCCAGATGATTCAAACTTGAAGAGTCTGAAGTACGTAAAGCTGCAGACAAGATAGGCACAGACAATTAAAATGGCATGCATCTAACTTATCCTAATACGCAAGCTACAAAATCTCATGCATCAAAGAATTCCTCTTTGTGAGGGACAGGACGATTCCGATTCCAATCGCTGATGCCAATAGAGAACTCCCGCCGTAGCTGATGAATGGCAGTGTCATTCCCTTGGTTGGGATAACGTCTAGTGCCGTGCAGATATTAATAACCGCCTGGATACAGATCTGGAACACAATGCCGAACACTGCAGAGAAGCTGAACATACTGGATGAGTGTATCACACGTATTATCGATCTCGCGAAGATGGTCACGAACAAGACTATTATCGCGAAGCACAGCAGGAACCCAAACTCCTCGCCTATAACTGAAAACACAAAATCGGAGTGAGCATCAGGTACAAGTGTTTTGATCTCACCTTCACCTGGCCCTTTCCCAAAGAACCCTCCGCTCCTGAATGCATCCAGCGACTTCCGGATTTGGTATGAATCGGCATCGCTGCTATCTCCCATCAAGAACCGATTTACCCTATCAGCACAGTGTGGGAACGTAAAGTATATTCCAACCAACGCGCATATCACAGATGAGATGAAGGTGGCCATCATCGTGATAGACACACCGGAAACAAATATCTGTGCTATCCATGTTGCAACCATAACGATGATCATTCCAATGTCTGGCTGTATCAGGATCAAAGGAATCACGATAGCGAGACTAACGATGGACATTAGGATTCCAGGAAACCTTCTGTCTCTATACTGCTCTGCTATGAACCATGCCGTCATCACCACGAGGATCGGTTTCATAAATTCAGATGGTTGTATCGAAAATCCCAATATGCTTACCCAACGTCTAGCCCCCTTAATTTCGGAGCCGATTAAAAGTGTACATGCTATGACTACAAGGCACACTACGTATCCGATAGCAGCCAGCTTTCGTACATGCCTTGCCTGTAGGAACGATATGAAGACCATCAAGAGGCATGCAACAGGAGTGATAATGATGTGGTGTATCACGAAATGAAATGGAGATAGCGACAGCTTCATAGCGATGGCCGGAGTTGAGGACATGCTGACCCAAATACCTATTGCAACGATTGCTAGTACTGAGAATAGAATCACTCTATCGATGGATGTTATCCACCTTCTCAGTAGACTACTGAGGGTTCTAGTCGCCACTGCATTCCTTTAACGTAAGCACCATCTTCGTGAATTGCTCTCCCCTATGTGCGTAGTTTTTGAATTGGTCAAAACTTGAGCACATTGGTGAAAGTAAAATTACAGCCTGACCATGCTCACGCTTCGCGTCCTTGTAGGCCAAGCTCAGCGCGGAGTCCATCGTGCCACACTTGATCGTCGGCTTCCTCCCATTGAATACATCCTCAAACTCGTATTCCGATTCTCCGAAGGAATAAACTTTACGCACACCTGCGAGATAATCGTTCACGTACGGAAGAGGATCAATGGATTTACTGCGTCCACCTACCAACCAGTATATCTCGTAGCCAACGAACGTTGCAAGGGCTTTCGCCGCTGAGGATGGATTAGTTGCCTTGCTGTCATTCACGAAGATGATATTACCAATTCTCTCCACTATGTTCATCCTATGTGGTAACGGCTTGAAACTCCCGATGCTCTTTACGATCTCCTGTGGGGATACGTCGAGCTTCCGACAGACTGCATACGCCATCGCGATGTTCTGGTGATTATGACTTCCGAGTAGGTTTGATATCCCTGCGAAGTCCAGCAGGAGTCTCTGTGATTCCCGATCACGCAATGTATTCTCATGCACGTACACGTCGGCATTAGGATTGTTCAGTGTCGATACCACCGTTACATCCTGGGCTGCAGAAAATTTGCTCATAGTGTATCTGTCCTCACAGGATACAATCTTGGAAGATGCGTTGTCTAGTGCAGCATGCTTGGCGGATATGTAGTCCTCGAACGTACCGTGAAACTCATAGTGATCTGGATCGATGTTCAAGATACAGGCGATCTGGAAATCTAGCAGCTGCGAGCTTGCAAGCTCATACGATGACATCTCCAGCACATAATATTCAGCGGGTCCCATATCGAAGTACGGGATTCCGATGTTCCCGCCAATCTGTACAGAGACCCCTGCCTCGTGGAGGATATGAAAGATGAGAGACGTTGTCGTAGACTTCCCGTTTGTGCCAGTCACGGCAACGATCTTCGCATTGGGATTGTGAAGCCTAAAAACATCAAACGTCGATATCACGGGAATCTGGAGTCCCATGGCATGCGAAACGCTGTGGTGCCTGTTGTGTGGCATGATCGGAACCGATGGACTCTTCACGACGATATTAATATCATCCCATCTGATATCAGACATAGTATTTGGTGCATCTGTAGGATTTGAATCATCAACCGCTAACACATTGTGACCACGGCTTGATAAAAACTTGTAGGCAGACACCCCAGAGATACCGTATCCTACTATGAGTACTGTCTTGCGTTCGTTGAAGTCTGGGGTACCAACCGGCGTAGTCACAGCGAGATTATTGAAACGTCGAAGCTGCCGCATTCTATCATGACGCTTTCATGACGTCCACCTGGGTATTGTTGCAAGGCTTCACTCCAATGGAGTATCTTGATATGGTTCTGGAGGTATCCAGTCTGTCTCAAATGATGTGAACTTTACACACGGGCCATACACGTGTAGCAAATGAATATGCGTTGGTGATACAATCACAGTGTGTGATATCACGCAGTGCAGCAGAGCATACATGCTAAAAAAGATCGTTAAGTTCGTTGTTTCATCTTTCTCATTTTGGAGAGAGTGTATCGCGAGCAAGGATAAGGGGGAGTTTATTCGAGCCAACGGGATGCGGCTTGCCGTGCAGGTGATCGCGCTGCTGGCAACTATGTTGGTTGGGGCAGTAATGTACAGCTGCATGAAGCCGGTTGTAAAGGGGACGTGTCGCATCATACTGCAGTCAGACGATAATGACGGAAGTGGTATGTTTGGTCGTGTGGTTGGAGTCGAGGCGAAGCGTGTTACTGTCGGTACGACATTGAGGGAAATTAGGTCCATAGGTGTCCTGAAGGCCAACGCAGAGATAGTGATTAAGGCCGAGATCAATGGGAAAATTTCTGAGATCCTGTTTGAGGAGGGTAGCCAGGTAACTAAGGGCCAAGTGCTCATCAAGTTCGAGGATGACATACTGAAAGCTGAAGTTGCAAAGGCAAGAGCAGAGTACGAGTTATGTGCCTCAGCCGCTGAGAGGGCGGAGAACCTTTATAAACAGAAGGTTGGTTCTAAGAAGGATCTGGAGGAAGCAACGGCAAAGATGAAGGTTGCGAAGGCGCAGCTAGAATACAGCGAGGCTCAATTAAGGAGAGCGACTATTACCGCTCCATGTGACGGTACCATAGGAATCATTAAGGGGGCTGCCTCACCGGGTAACACCGTACAGAGCGGGGCGGAATTGGTAACTGTAGTCGATACCTCAACCATGAAGATCGAATTTGCAATCCCAGCGAAATATGTTCCAGATATTGCAGCGGGCCAGACCGTCGAGATAACGGTGGATTCCTCTGGTAATGCCGGTACGTACTCCGGCATCGTAGAAGCTGTGGACTCTGTGGTAGATCAACGTAGCCATAGCATACTGTTAAAAGCATCGATTGCTAACAAAGATGACAGGCTGAAACATGGTATGTTTGCGAACATCAGATTGGTAACTGGAGAGAAAGACGATGTGATCCTTGTAGATGAGGATGCACTAGATAGAGTTGGTTCGACCGAGGTCGTATGGGTAATTGATAAGAAGCAGATGGCACATCTGAAGCAGGTAATTACCGGCGCACGTGATGTTAACGGAGTGGAGATTTTGGCGGGGCTCAAGGATGGTGATTGGGTTGTAACGTCTGGTCAGTTGAAGCTTACTGAAGGGGTACTAGTGAACATTCTGAACAAGGAAGAAGAGTCCGCAGAGGAAGATGATGAAGATGAAGCAGAGGAGCCTGCATCCAAATCGGAACCTCCCAAGGAGGAGGAGACCGAGACGGCTGTGGAATCTCCAAAAGGTAGTGGTGATGATAGCGGGAAAGCTGATAAATCACCGGCAGAGCCTGAGGAGAAAAATGGTAAGCCAGATGATAATAAAGACGATGGCAATAACGATGGTAGCAAAGAGGCCAGTGCTCCCGGGAATGCTGATACAAAAGACAAAAAGGATGTCGTGAAGGATGATGCAGCGAAAGCGGATAAGAAGGATGAGGGTAAGGATACTGGAGGCATTGCAGGTGTGGTGAAATCTGCAATAGTCAAGTGGTTCGGAAATCCGAAGGAATCACCTCCTGAGACGGATGTGAAACAAAAGGAGCCGTCGCCTAAGGCTGATGAGAAGCAGGTAGGGAGTGAGAAGGCACAGTAATGGTAATATCAGAAGTTTGTATCAAGCGCCCCGTTTTCGCATGGGTCTTGACGTTAATCGTCGTGCTGCTCGGTCTCGTGACCGGCGAGCGGATGCCGGTGAGGCAATATCCTAAGGTCGAAAAGAATCACATTACCGTAGAGATGAACTACTACGGCGCAGGTCCTGAGATTATAGAGAATCAGATCACCAAGCTGATAGAGGAAGCCATATCGGGTATCGAGGGACTTGAGACTGTCGAGTCGAGTAGCGAGAGCGATAAGAGTAAGGTCTCTATAGAAGTTGCCGAAGGGGTCAACGTTGAAACGGCAGTGAATGATATAAGGGATAGACTCAGCAAGTCCAGAGATAAGTTCCCTTCTGAGGCACAGGAGCCGATCCTTACGAAAGTCGGATCTGGAACAAAATCGATAATGTCACTTGCCCTCATAAGCAAGGAAGTAGAAGAGAGTGCGTTATACACGTACGCCGACAACGAGGTTAAGCACGTCCTCGAGGCAATTCCAGGCGTTGCCAGGATTGATATATACGGCGCTGGTCACTATGAGATGATGATATCTCTAGACCCTCAGAAGATGGCCTTCTACAACCTCACGGTCCTGGATGTCATGCACGCACTAAAGAAGCAGAATATCGAAAGCCCGGCTGGCAAGATAGGTAACAGGCACAGGGAGTATGTTGTAACCACTGTTGCTGATTTGCAGGATAGCGAGGAGTTTATGGACACCCCGATTGCTAACAAGAAAAACAATATTGTGAAACTACGTGACATTGGCGTAGCTAAGCTTGAGAGCAGCAACAAGAAGACGTTGTCTAGATTCAACGGCGAGAAGGTTGTGAGCTTATCGGTGGTTGCTCAGACTTCAGCAAACCCTATTCAAGTTTCGCGAGGCGTACGTGAGAAGTTCGACGAACTTCGAAAGCAGATGCCTGACAACATTGATTTCAGTGTTGCGTACGACAGCACGACATTCATTGAGCGCTCATTGAAGGAAGTCTATCATACGATATTTGAGTCAGTCATACTTGTGGTGCTCGTGGTCTTCATGTTCTTAAACTCCGTTAGAGCTGCTGTCATCCCACTTATCACAGTGCCCATTTCATTGGTGGGCTCGCTCTTCATTATGTTTCTATGTGGCTTCACAATCAATAGTATGACACTTATGAGCATGGTGCTGGCCATAGGGTTGGTAGTGGACGATGCGATTGTGATATTGGAGAACGTCTACAAGTACATTGAAAAAGGCTTTACACCAGTGAGGGCAGCGATAGAGGGGACGAAGGAAGTTAGCTTTGCAGTCATTGCAATGACGTTGACGCTCTGTGCGGTTTACGCACCGGTTGCATTAGCGGAGGGTGAGATGGGTAAGTACCTAAAGGAGTTCTCAGTTACGTTAGCTGGGGCTGTGTTGCTATCCGGGTTCATCGCTCTGACACTTTCTCCCATGATGTGTTCTAGGACACTGGTTAGCCACAACAGTAAGCCGTCAGAGAACAAGTATGCAGTTATGCTCAGGTGGGTCGCGGCGAAGCTAAATGCCCAGCCTCTCATAAAGGCTACGGAGCTGAAATACTCTGCCATGCTGGACAAGGCATTGAATCGTAGGAAGGCGATCATGATATTCACTCTGTTGTTCGCCGCGTTCGGATTCATCGTGTACTCATTCATGCCGAAAGAGCAGAGGCCATACCAAAATCTCGGCATGTTTGGGTATGAGGGGCATGCTCCGCAGACGTCTACTCTGAACTTCACGCAGAGGTATGTGGATGCGATAGACAAGGTAATCTCCGAGGTACCTGAAATTGAATCCAGGAACTATGACATTACGAATCCAACGTTTGATGGTGTTGCAGTGGTCAGTGAGTCCAGCGGCAAATCGACAGAGGAGATCATGCACGAGGTCGAAAAGAAGTGTGAGAGAATCTCCGGGATTGATGTCAGATTCAGCTCCGGTCGTGGAGGAGCTGATGATGGTTCCAAGGTCGTCATGATGGTTATAAGAGGTGAGAAGTCACATAAAGAACTCAGGGAGCTCACAAGTAACTTCTCAAGCGCCCTATACGAAACTGGCATAGTAAGCTCAGTCAGATCCTCATCACGCAATGAGGCGGAGGCATACTCTATATCCGTCAAGAGAGATAAGGCTGCGCTCATGAACATTGATCCTCAGGTCATCGCTGATACCATCTCTGGGTTGATGCAAGGTAAGGTCGCAACAAAGTTTAAGAAGAATCAGATGATCTGTGACGTGAAGGTACAGATCGAGGATGAGTACAAGCGATCGCCCGATCAGTTGACCGATATATATGTTAAAGCATATACAGATAGGGAGGAGCTGCTTGTTCCAATCGCGGAGCTGGTCGATATCTACGCTAGGTCAGGCCCAGTCTCGATCCATAGATACAATAGAACAAGAGCCAACACGATCATGCCGATCTTAAATAACTCCGCGTCGCTCGGTGATGCAATAGGTATTATTAGAGACCTGGCTCACAGGACACTACCGGATGACGTGTTCATCGAGTTCATAGCTGAGACAAAGAGGTTCCTCGCGGAGTCTCATACGATGCTCATCATCTTTATGCTAGCTCTGAGTTTCATCTATCTCGTCATGGCTGCGCAGTTCGAAAGTTGGATAGATCCGTTTATCATTATGCTGACTGTGCCGCTGACTCTCGTCGGTGGAATTATGACGCTTGCCAGCATAGACAGTACCATCAACATGTTCTCCAACATAGGGTTCCTAACTCTAATAGGCCTCATCACAAAGCATGGTATCCTCATAGTTGACTTCGCGAACAAACTTGTTGAATCCGGGAAGACGCCGAAGGAAGCTGTGAAGGAAGCGGCTGTTATGAGACTGAGGCCGATACTGATGACGTCATTCGCAATGATCCTAGGATCGTTACCACTAGCATTTGCGAGGGGCGCCGGCTGCGAGATACGAATCCCGCTGGGAGCTGTTATTAGTGGTGGGATGACAGTTGGCACGCTCTTCACGATCTTCATTGTCCCGATAGTGTATACGTACGTCGCGGGTTTCAAGAGGGCCAGGAGGATCGAGGTGGCGGCCTGCAACCCGGCTTAGCTATTAAGGCACTCGCGAAAGTGCAGTTTGTCATTAGTGTGCATCTTTGGTAAACTCGTCGCATGCTGTCGCCAGACGAATGGCTAGGTATGCGTAGCAATAAATCCCGCTCAGACATCCTAAAGAACCTCAGCGATCGTGGGTTCCTGTACCAGATTACTAATGCAGAATCATTCGACAATTTGATCTGCAGTAATGCCAAGGAAGTCGTATTCTACATCGGATGCGACCCTACTGCTCCCAGCCTGCACGCTGGCCATTTGCTGTGGGTCAAGCTTGTTAACGAATTGCAAAAAGCTGGGTTGAGACCAATCATAGTTATTGGAGGGGCAACCGGTAAAATTGGAGACCCTACCTGGAAAGACCAGCAAAGGACAATGCTGGAGCTGGATGTGATTGAGCGTAATATATCGATGATTACAGCCAAGCTGCGTACACTCATTAAATTCGGAGATGAGAGTAATGCGGCAATCCTGCTGAACAATGATGACTGGATCTCAAAGCTTAACTATATGGATTTCCTCCGAGAGTACGGCCCCTCGTTTTCCGTAAATAAGATGCTGGCACTTGATAGCATCAGCGCCAGGCTTGAAAGACAGCAACATCTGAGTTTCTTGGAATTTAGCTACATGCTGATACAGGCCTACGATTTCCTCTACCTCTTCGAAAATTACGATTGCAAGGTTCAGCTTGGCGGAGCCGACCAATGGGCAAATATGATATTTGGTGTGGATCTCATACGAAGGAGAACTGGTAAGCTAGCATACGGAGTATCCACTCCTCTCCTCACAAACTCCCGCGGGTTGAAAATGGGCAAGACAGAGAAAGGTGCTGTATGGCTAGATGAGAACCTAACATCTACGTTTGAGTTTTGGCAGTACTGGAGAAACGTGGATGATGCGGACGTACCTAGGCTTCTGAAGCTGTTCTCTGATATGAGCTTGAATGAAATCGGTAAGTGTGAGGGGCTCATCGGCACGGCAGATATTAATGATATGAAGGTACTCTTGGCAGATTCTGTAACATCGTTTGTGCACCCAACCGCTGATATACAGTCTATTAAGTCCATGGCCAATAGCCTGTTTGGAGGAGGGGAGGGCGGACACGGACAGGTGGTTGATACGTTCGTACTTAAACGCGGTACTAAGATTTGTAATGCGCTTCATGATACGAAATTGGCCATCAGTCTTACTGCTGCGAAGAGGCTGATAGATGGGCACGGAGTGAAAATAGATGGAGCCGTTATTGAGGATTATGAGGCTAGTATCATGGAGAACTGCCTGTTGTCAGTTGGTCGCAAGAAGTTTGCGAGGGTAGAGGTAACTGACGATTGACATGTACGATCAGAGCCTTGTGCCAAAGGCGGCTAGCGTAATAGGGGAGGGGGGTATAGTCGCTGCTCCCACCGATACAGTGTATGGGTTGTTAGCCGATGCTACTAATGAATCTGCCGTGAAGAGGGTATTTGAACTGAAGCGGAGACCTGAATCGAAGCCGCTTCCTGTCTTAGTTTGTAGCATTGAGATGGCAGAAGCCTTTGCTGTACTATCGTATGCTGTTGCAAAAATAGCACACCATTTCTGGCTTGAAGAGAAGCGACCACTCACGGTAGTTGTGCCTCTCTTGAAGCAGTGTCACACGAAAATGAGTCTTGCTGAGCCGGTGAGGGCAGGGAGGAGCACCGTAGCAATCAGATTGCCAAACAACAGATTCCTGATCGACGTTATAACCAACCTCGGTAGACCTCTCGTTGCCCCAAGTGCCAACATTCACGGACAGCCACCGGCCACAAATTACCGCTCCGTGGTTGACGCGTTCGGTCATCATATCTCAGACACGTTCATGATAGTAGATGGTGGTGCATCAGGGAGTTCACTTGCATCAACAATAATAGATTGTTCCCAAGGAACATATCGGATCATCAGAGAAGGTCCAGTGTCAGGAAATGAAATTATTGAATTTATGAGAATGCTATAGTACCTTGTCCTCGTGTGATTCAGATTGCAGACCCTTGCTTGGATTCATTCTTTTTGTTTCCATAATATGCATTATGCGGATCTGCCTTCGAAAGTTTTTAGCGAGGAAAACCTATGATACAAAGGACTCTATCGATACTTAAGCCTGATGCGACAGACAGGAATATCACTGGGGAGATTAACGGTATGATCGAAGCGGCAGGCTTCAGGATCATTGCGCAGAAACGCGTTTTAATAACCCTGGATCAGGCAAGAAAGTTTTATGAGGTTCATAAGGAGCGCCCGTTCTACGATGACCTATGTGCTTTCTTGAGCTCAGCTCCTACCGTTGTTCAGGTTCTTGAAAAGGAAAATGCTATCAATGATTACAGGACACTCATGGGAGCGACCAACCCGGCTAGTGCAGATGAAGGAACGATCCGGAAGAGGTTCGCTCCCTCGATAGATAAGAACTCCGTCCATGGCTCAGACTCCCCTGAGAACGCAGCCATAGAGATTAAGTTCTTTTTTAGCGAAACCGAAATTGTCGGATAGGAGTTGGCGTAGGTACGCTGAGTGGGCTACCCCAAACCTGTTGAGTGCCCTGAGGCTGTTCTGCGCTCCATTGCTCCTGACTCTCCTGCAGCGTGGCTTCCGTTGTGCGACACTGATAGTGTTAGTTGCCTGTGCCGTCAGCGATTTTCTAGATGGCCATCTTGCCAGGAAGTTCAGCGTCGAATCAAAATTCGGTGCGGTCCTTGATCCGGTTGCTGATAAGGTTTTCTTGAACTGTGCTACCTGGGGATTGGTAGTGCACCTGGGGTGGAGTTTGGAATGGGTAGCCATAGCAGTTACCCTAACATTAAGAGACTTGGCACTACTCGTGATCGGTGGAGTTTCAATCGTAACCAAAAAGTCTGTCGATATGAAGCCCGTGTTGCTAAGTAAGGCCTGTACGGCACTTGTGTTTGCCCTGTGTGTGCTCACGTTGATGCTGGATTATGGTAGCTTGCTACTCAGAATCCTGAGGCCATTGTGCTTAGTGTGCATCTGCCTTACCGCTGTGATATACGCCAAAAGAGGATACCGATCTCTAACACGAACAGCACCTTAAGATTAACCCGGGTTACATCAGGACATTCAACGATTCGTACATAACAAATGCGTAGGTACAGAATCACCCCCCATATTCCTTAACCTTTCTCCCCTATCATATACATAAGAATCTATATGGGAGGAAAGACCCAATGAACAAGTTAGTAACATCACTAGCAGTAGTGATGATAGGAGCAGGTGTAGTAAGGGGGGGGTGAAAGCCTAAGAAGTGAGGAAACCCTAGAGAGGTTAGCCTTAGTTGCTGATATCACAGGTGATGAGGGAGTAGTAGGTGGTGTGGTAGAGAGAGGAGCTGTTGAGGAACATGTAGCTGCAGTACAAGGAGTAGTAGCAAGGCAAGCACATCGGATAGGAAGGTTAGAGGAGTTGGTAGAGAGTTATGAGAGGTTGAGTAGGAGGACATGCAAGGTGCTAGCGAGGGTGGAAGCTGCATCTCAAGCAACACCAGTGGGGTCAGTACCAGTAGCACCGCTACTCGACGAGCAACTCATAGCTAAGATGAGGGCAGACATCATGCTGGACGAAAACAGTACACCACCATTACTCCGCGTCGAACTCATGCCACTGATGATGGGGATGGGCAGCAACCTGAGACCGGACAGGGAGATGGCTGAGGGCATACCACAATGGGAATGGGAAGCTAATGGCGCACCGATAACACCAGGCGAAGATTCTAACAATCACAGACACACCATGATAATACAACGGTACATAGGACAGGAAGAGGGATGGAGCATGAGGATGATAACGAACTCACCCGAAGCAGCGCAAATAGCCGGAGGAACCAATCACAACAGGGGGAGCGGCAACTGGTACTCCAGAAGCGTAAACGTACGCCCAGTCGACGCTACCAAAGTAGCATGGGAAGTAGCGCTATACGCACAGGTACGCGGACCCGACATATGCGCAATAAGGCCAATGCATCACAAGGAGATGCGGGCACGAGAGGCTTGCAACCTCATAGCAGGTATCCACGGACGAGCTGCGATTCGTCTTAGGAGCCGACGATGAGGGAGGAGGACCACGGACACACACCATCACGGGCCGGTGTCCCGCACAGGCGGGGAGCGGCAGGGACACCCCATACGCCAGCTAAGTGGGCGGACCGGCAGCGTCCCCCTACAGCCGACCATCCGGCTAACACATCCAGAACAACCCCCTCATACTCTTGAGAGTTGGGGGGACTGTTGCTGGATCGTTGATACTGCTATTTTTTTCAACGGTCCTATTGCGCAAAAACTCTGGAGAGTAGGCTTACGATGTTATCGTACAGGAAGATCAGAAGTATCATGGGTATGTATAAAAGGATTACCCCCCTGCCCTTCCCTGCCTCGGCAAATCCACTCGTGGCTTCGGTTGGTGACATAAACATGTACCTCATGCTCCTTGCAACATAGAAAACTGAGAGGACTGAATATATGATAGAGGCCGTAATGAGCCAATAGTTTCCAGATGCAATTAATAGCTTGAAGATGTTGACTTTCGCCATGAAATTTGCGAACGGCGGCAAGGCAACCATGGCTAGCATCGATAACAACACTGCAAACCCGAGCGTGGTATTGCGGGCCATAAGCCCTGAAAGATCTTTGAAACACTTGACTCGCCTACCCTTCTCCAGGATCATGAGTGCCAGGAAAAAACATATCGCTGCAATGCTGTATGTTGCCAAATATGACAGTGCGGCTGCTATCGGTTGCATAGTGCTAGCTGTTGCAAATACGCTTAGTACGAACCCGATATGTCCAACCGATGCATATGCAATAAATCTCTTGATGTTCTCCTGGAAGATGGGCATGATACCACCGATCAGCATCGACGTTATCGAGAATACGGTTAGCATGAGGCCGTACTGACCGCCCTCCCCTGCTACTAGCATCTTGAATACCTTCGCAAAGATGAAGACCATAAAAAACTTCCATACAGTGTCCATGAACATGATCAGTGGTGTCGAAGCCCTCTCGTACACATCGATCATCCATGAATGGAACGGGGCAACTCCTACCTTGAATAGCAAACCACTCACCACGAAGATACTGCCCACTGCTGACGCCAAACTCGTATCGAGCTTGATCTTGTGGAAAGACAGACATACAAACTGGGTGTAATAGAGGCTTACTCCGAACAGCAGCACCGCTGTCATGATGGAGGACACCAGTATGAACCTGATAGCACTCTTCCTAAGTTCGGTAGTCTCCTTGTCCATCAGCAATAGGAAACATAGCGAGAAGCTGTAGATCTCCAGGCCGATCACCAGCGATAAGAAGCTATTCGCCGAGATGCATACCATGATTGAAGTGATGAGACCGAACGCCAGAGGATACACTGATGAATCCAATAACCTGTGTGCCTTAAAGCGATTCATAATGATCAGGCCAACTATGCAAGCTCCAAGGAGGATGGATTTCATGCAGGAGAGATTGCAGGTATACGTAAACAGCGTAGTCTGACATTCCTTTGCGAGTGGCCCGTAGCGGAGAGTTGCAACAAATCCAACACTAGCTATTAGAACAGACAGTTTCGGGAATAGCCTACTGGAGCGTTGATTACCTATCAACAATCTCATCAGGGCCAGTAGCACGAAAGAGCCACCGACCATAATGTCTGGAAGCACAAACGCCAGCTCAGTTAGTAGCTCTCTTGCGAACAGTATAACCATGAACTAGCAATACATTTGTCACGACCGTGTCTTGTGAACATGGATTGCTACAACCGGCTTCTTGTTGAGATGCTTGGCTAAGATCTTCCTGACAACAGACTCACATCTCTCCTCTAGGGCTTCAGGTTTTTTGAGTACCTCTGATACGACTGCCTGTGAGATCCACTTCCCAAGCTTCTTGAAATCACTCCGACTGACGTGAATCCCATTTATGCGGATGTTGGGCGTCCCGGAAATCCTGTTATGTGCAGACATCACAAAACTGACGCTGACGTGTCCATTGGACGACATCACGTCCCTCTCACGTATCGACGTAGCATTCATAGGAATTATGTTGTCTCCGTCAATTGCGTCAAATGAGATATCCTTGTGTCTCACCTTTTCCAGCGTACCATCCTTGTACCTTATAATGTCACCTGATTCCGCTAGCAACGTGTTCTTGAGCCCACTTTGTTCTGCAAAACGTTTGTGGGCATACAGCATCCTCGCGTCCCCGTGAATTGGAATAAATGTCTGTGGCTTAATCCACTCGTACATCTTCACTAGCGAGTCCTTACTGGGATGCCCAGAAACATGGATATCATCCTCTGTATCTGTAGCAACTACCTCGACTCCGTTCTTTACGAGGAGGTTCTGCATCTCCCTAATGTCAAGCTCGTTCCCAGGGATCACCTTAGATGAGAACAACACCACGTCCATGCTACCAAGTTTGATTATCCTGTTTTCTCCGCGAGCAAGTCGATGAAGCGCAGACCGAGCTTCTCCCTGAGAGCCGGTGCACATCAAGATGACCTTCTCAGGAGGCATGTCAACTACCTCCTCCTCTGTTAATACACTACCGACGTTGTCCTTAAACTCTTTGGAGTAGTACGCTGTCTCCGCCACAGCCTCCATCATTCTGTGCATCGACCGCCCAATGATTGCGACTCTCCGCCCTACCTTCTTTGCGATATGAAACACAGTCTCCATCCTAGAAATGTTGGACGCGAAACATGTAACCGTTATCCTCTCCTTCTTATACCGAGAGATGACTCTGATCAGTGCTTCTCTGACGTCATCCTCTGATCCAATCTCATCATCGATAAGAACGTTGGTGGAATCGCATAGCAGGCACCCTACCCCACCCTTCCCTATTTCAATTAGTCTCTCCTCGTCCATCTCATCTCTGAGAAGAGCGCCAGAGTCTATCTTCCAGTCACCTGTGTGAAATACGGTACCTGCACTTGTCTTGATGTTGAGGCCACATGACCCGAGAATTGAGTGGGACAAGGAAACAAACTCCACATTGAAGACGCCGATATCAATCGGATTTCTCGTCTGCGTAACGTGAACATTAACCTCGTCACCCCATTTGTATTCCTTAAACTTCTGCCTCAGAATTGCAGCAGGAAATTCAGTCAGGTATATAGGGCAACGTAGCTGAGGCCATAGGTACTGTATTGCCCCTATGTGATCTTCATGCGCATGTGTTACTAGCAATCCCTTTATGTGATCCTTGACTGATACAGGAAATGACACATCAGGAGTAAGCACCTCTATCCCGAGCCTATCGTAAAAAGCTATCCCGAGGTCTATGATGATCCACTCACCATCATGCCCTATCATAGTGCAGTTCGCACCTATCTGCTCAAGACCTCCCAGCGGTAAGATTATAAGCTCATCCTTCTTTGCAAGCATACTAAAACTCATTTTCGTAGTGTCGTACTAGACGAGTTAGCATTGCACTTCCAGTCGCGTTTAGTCAAGTCCCATTCAGCGGGGGGAGCAGGACTTGCCCCCCATAAACTTTTTCTCACCCTATTAACGTTTCCTTAACCTTTCCCCCCTTATCATATACATAAGAATCTATATGGGGAGGAAGACCCAATGAACAAGTTAGTACTACTATCATCA
>JAISWU010000022.1 GCA_031270735.1 Holosporales bacterium
GGTGGCACTTAAGATCATATGTGCTATGCGAACCGTGCCTGTATATCATGGTGGTGATTATACTGAAGTGTTCGCCTAAAGGCGAGGGCGTTAACCCTATCCCACTTAGCTACGTAAACATGCTATGGAAGATAATCTTAGTGAGATGATGTCGCAATATCTTGATAATCACGAATCACGATTACGCGAAGTAACTGCTAGCGACAGTAGTATTTATGTCATTAAAGCTTGTCGTCAAACCCAATTTCGGTTTCTTATACGCAGGCCTCACTCTGATGTGTGAGGCCCCCCTGACTGTAACATTTCTTGTAGCTCCTCATGGTACTGTCTTAATGCTGTTCCGTCCCATAATTGTTGTGGGGTCGCCATCTGTACGCAGTCATAGAGTCCCATCAGGATATCGGCGAGTTGCTCTTTTCGCTGTCTTGTTCTGTGGATATATGTTTGCACCAGCCTCTTCGTCCGCACATATTCCTCGGCTTCTAAGTCTGGATTTGCGTCCAAAAACTCATTGTGGAATTGGCCTAAGCGTACTACGCAGCCAGCCATGGGCCGGGCGAAGCGATCCGCACGGTTCACCATGTCTCTATTCTCCCACCATATAGCCTGCCGAGATTCGAAGTCGAAGATTCGTTGTTGTCCCCCCGTTAGTCCTCCACCAGCTGCGTCAGTGCTAATTGAGAGGTGTCCACTATTGTCTAGTAGCGCTTGTCGTGTTGTTGCAACTGGGTCTGGTCCCAATCCCCAGGTGGCAAGGATTCGTGCCAGCACGTCCTCAATTGCTGCTGCTTCCATTGCTTCCTCATATGCCTCAGACCTAGTCGCTTGTACTGGCGTCCACCCAATCACAATCACGGCTACAGTTGCTGCCAGCGCTACACTGAGCCCACGCCTCCACGCATTCCTCCCCATTATTATGTTCCTCAATTTCTTCCCCATAATTTTAGTGTATAGCTATCTTCTTTATCTGTCCAGCTATTTCTATCTACAGCAGTAAATCACCTACCATATCATGCAAACCTAACTCCCTGCATTCCTGCTATCCTTTCTATATCGGCAATTGTCACGGCCTTCTTGTACTTCGTATCAATCTCTGTCATGCGGCCATTTGCGTTAGGGATAACTATGGAGATCTGATTATCGCCATCTGCGAGACTCCTCAGTATCTCGCATAGCGCATCTACATCAGCTGATGCATCGAGGTGTATGTGTAGCTTCTGCTTCTGCATTATTGAGTTGATACTTTTCACGGAGATCCCAAGGAGCTTGGTGTTCTCCGCCTCCTGCTTAACTTCTGCCTCCACCAGAACCGGAGTACCCACAGTTATGATTTCCATCACCTCGGCGTACAGCTTTGGGAACACGGTAACATCGAATGCTCCATCCTGATCTGAGACAGTGATGAAGGCGTATTTCTGGTGGCCACCCTTGGTAGAAAACTTCTCCTGCTTTGCAATGATAATACCAGCAGCTGTTATGACGCTCCCGTTGTACCCCTTGAAATCCCTGCTGCGTGTGATCCTAAATTTATGAAGGAGGGACGAGTATATGTCCATCGGATGAGAGCTTAGGTAGAACCCTATCGCCTTCATCTCATTATCTAATTTCTCGATGACATCCCACTCTAGAACATCCTTCAGCTCACACTCACAACTTGGGTATTCCGCAAATAGTGATTTCTGCCTAGCCTTTGCTTCATCATCTCCCAGCTTCATGAGCTGGTCGAGCGACTCCACGATTTGCCTACGGTTGCTATGTATAGAGTCGAACGCTCCGCTGAGCGCCAAGATCTCTGCGTATCGTAATGAAATTTTACAGAGCTTGGTCCTCTTAAAGAAATCGAAGATATCCTTGAACTTACCATTTTGCATCCTCTCTAAAACGATGCCGCGCATAGCGTACGGACTACAGCCCTTCAAGCTGCCAAGCGCATATCTAATCGAATTATCCCCCTCTACCGTAAAGCACTCATCTGACAGGTTGATGTCAGGAGGTAGCGTATTGATACCAGCGCGCCTCGCGTCCTGGACGAACTTGGAGACCTTTTCGGAGTGTGTAATATCTATGTTCATCGATGCTATGTAGAACTCTCTTTTGTAGTTAGCCTTCAGATATGCTGTCTGGTACGATATCAATGCGTATCCAGCTGCATGGGATCTGTTAAATCCGTATCCTGCAAACTTGCCGACAAGCGCGAACACCTGCTCGGCTATGTCGGCGCTGACGCCGTTCTTCTTGGCCCCCTCCACAAAGATCTTCTGGTTCTTCACCATCTCCTCCTTGATCTTTTTGCCCATCGCACGCCGTAGGATATCAGCGGCCCCAGGACTGAAGCCTCCCATCTCTTGAGCAACCTTTATAACCTGCTCTTGATATATCATGATGCCGTACGTGCTCTTCAGGATTGGCTCAAGGATAGGATGGAGATACTCCACCGGCTCAAGCCCATGCTTCCTTGAGATGTACGTTGGGATGTTATCCATCGGACCCGGCCTATACAGTGCGACAAGCGCTATGATATCCTCGATATTGTCAGGCTTGAGCTTCTGTATGACATCCTTCATCCCAGCGCTTTCAAGCTGAAACACACCGACCACGTCGACGTCACACATCAACTTGAACGTGTTTTCGTTCTCAAGATCTATCGCGGAAATGTCAAGATCTATACCCCTATGCTCTCTCACAAGGTCGCACGTATGTTTGATCACTGTCAAGGTCTTTAGTCCCAGGAAATCAAACTTAATGAGGCCAGCCAGCTCTATGTACTTCATGTTGATCTGCGTGATAGCGAGCTCAGATTCTCCATCGTGGTACAGAGGTACCATCGTATCGATTGAGTCGTTGCCTATTACTACACCAGCTGCGTGAAGCGAAGCGTGACGGTACAGTCCCTCCAGCTGCAGGCTTGTGTTGATCAGCGCCCTAACATTATCATCGGTCTCCATCATATTGCGAAGCTGTGGTTCTACTGCAAGGGCCTGCCTCAGGTCCACGGGGTTCACGGCATTCTGAGGAACAAGCTTCGAGATTTTATCTACCTGCCCATATGGCATCTGCATAACTCTCCCCACATCGCGGATGACTGCCCTCGCCTGGAGCTTCCCGAACGTGATGATGTGTGCGACCCTCTCATTGCCATACCTGTTCTGCACGTACCGTATCACTTCATCTCTCCTGTCTTGACAGAAGTCGATATCGAAATCCGGTAGCGAAACGCGCTCGGGATTGATGAACCTCTCGAACAGTAGGCCATACCTAATTGGATCCAGGTCTGTGATATTGAGACTCCATGCCACGATGGATCCCGCTCCAGAGCCTCTACCAGGCCCTACTGGAATACCGTTATCTTTCGCCCACCTCACGAAATCAGATACGACAAGGAAGTACCCGCTGAAGCCGGTCGACTTGATGAGGGATAATTCGTACCGGAGCCGCTCCATGTACGCCTCAGGAATCTCGGAGTCGACAGAATCACTAGACTGATTGCTACCCATCCGCCACGCAAGCCCTTCATAAGCTTGCTTCTCCAGGGTCTCAGCTTCCTCATCGGTAGTGATGTTGGCGAACTTGGGGAACACCGGGGATCTCTTCTCTGGAAAGAACGAACATCTCTGAGCAATGACTGATGTGTTCGTTACGGCTTCCTTGATATCACCGAACAGGTCAAACATCTCATCGGAAGTTTTGAGGTAATGTTCAGTAGTAACACGTCTCCTGTTCTCCGAGGTTAGGTACGTCCCGTCTGCTATGCAGAGCAGAGCGTCGTGAGCGGCATGCATTGACTTGTCCAGGAAGAACACCTCGTTCGTCGCGACGAGTGGTATGTCGTTCTGCATCACAAAATCTACGAAGAACGACTCTGTCTCATTCTCCTCCGGCTCTCCGGTTCGTGAGATCTCGATGTAGAATCGATCCTGGAAGATAGTATGTAACTCTCGGAGTACCCCAGCCGCCTTGTCGACCTCATGACCCAGAAAGAGAGTTCCGGCAACTCCTCTAGCTCCACCGCTCAGAGCTATCATCCCATCGTTGTACCTAGTGAGGTTTTCCAGAGTGATAGCCTCAGTTTCTCTATTCTCAATGTAGAAGCACGTCATTAGCTTCAGGAGATTTTTGTAGCCACGTTCATTCTGAGCAAGCAGGATAATCGGCGAGGTTGTGCCATGGACCGAGAGATTGAGCGATGTACTCGGGATCGGCTGGATCCCATGTGAGGCACACTTCAGTGAGAACTCAATTACCCCAAACATGTTGTTTGTATCGGTTATCGCTACTGCCGGCGCCTGCAGTTTCTCACATCTGCGTACCAGCTCATCCATCTTCACAGCCCCCTCGCAGAGGGAGTACGCGCTATGTACACGAAGATGTATGAACGGATTCATGAGCCATAACTAGAGCAGGTGACAATGACTTTGGATTCTATCACAGAGTAGTAGGAAGGTCACTTGGAGGGTTTATGACATCCCCCCATAAACTTTTTCTCACCCTATTAACGTTTCCTTAACCTTTCCCCCCTTATCATATACATAAGAATCTATATGGGGAGGAAGACCCAATGAACAAGTTAGTACTACTATCATCA
>JAISWU010000009.1 GCA_031270735.1 Holosporales bacterium
GAGTGGCGGTTAAGTCCTCTGCAAAGCACAAAAAGATTTTGTTCCTCTTTTGGGGGCTCAACCGGTTGAATTTCCTCATCTTCATAGCATACTCCTTCCGAGATGCTAGTCAAGAGCCCTTCACAAATATCCCAGAGCATAGTTGCAGTCTCGAGAGAGCTCAACGCCGTCTCATCACTTAGTGGTATTACTTCTCCCGTATGCCGTATAACTGCGTTAATGAGTGACCAGCACTCGTCATGCAGCTCGTCAAAACTCCTATCATCCCCGCGCGTGTCTGAAGCTGCGGCGCCGTTGTCCATCGCCATGGAACTCGCTGTCATCATTAATCCTATCATAAATTTTCTCATCACTAACCCCTTATTCTACATATATTATAAATACAGTCTGACATATTTATTTTCTCAAGTCGAGATAAATAACGTTCAGTATATTCGTTCAATCAATTAAGTGAGTACTACATCGATTGGTAGGATAATGACGTAGGCCCACGTCATGCACTCAAAACAGCGCTACGATTTTAAGGCCAGTTTACCATAGGTATGCGTACACACACGTTGCGGCTTGGGAAAAGATCTGGTAGATCGTAGAGCTGATTTTGTACCTCAGTGATACCGTGTCTCTGCTATCCATCTGCTTCCTGATAGATGCGCTGGGGCGTTGGTGCACTACCTTTGGCATTACTCCTGTAAACTTCAGGCCGAGCTCCCACGATCTAACGAAGTAGTGATCGACCGGCATCGCTATAGGAAGTGATTTTTTCAGGAGACTGATTGCGGCCTTTCTATTGATGAGGTAGCATCCAGTATTGCCAACTCTTGTACGGAACTTGACGAGAGAGCCGTTCGCGTCTTGGCTAAGGTCAAGGATCTTCATCGGATGTCCGTAGTGGAGATAGTCGAACGTAACTACGTCCCACCTGTCTTTGCATTTGATGAGTTCATCAATGACATCCTTTAGATCGCTCGGTACGAAATCAGCATCATCCTCAAAGACAATAGCGTACGAAGATTTGGACTCCAGGAATGTCTCCCAGACCTTTATGTGACTAAGGTAGCACCCTACTGTTCCGTCTCCAATGTTACCATGCATGAGGCTCAGGTATCTATGTCTGTTCACCAGCTGATCCTTTTCTTCGGAACTCAATCCACGCCCATAAACGCCAGGGATTCTCGTATAGCTTATACCAAGGTTCTGGAGCTTCGGAGTGATTTCAGCGAGCCTATCCTTCGATTGATCAAGGTTAATGAGGTATGCATGCACAGAGCCATCACCTTCAGGTGAGTACTCTCTCTCTCTGTACGGTTTGGAATCATGCAGCACGAAAATGTTGGTCCAAGCCATGTATCCCACAACTAGGGTCGTGACCAATGAGACTATTAGGTACCTGATTCTCATCATGAGACGCTGATCGTCTTTCTAAGCTCTGAGAAAGCCGCTGCCTTCTCGATGACTCCTGCAGCACTGAACAATGCACCTTCACTGAAATGCGGACCGATGAGCTGTATGCCTATCGGTAAGCCGTCTTCAGACAAACAGGCAGGGACTGAGATTGCGGGTACACCAGCGATGTTGGCAGAGACTGTGCAGATGTCTGATAGGTACATCTCGATCGGAGACATACTGTTAGATTCCTCAATCCCAAATGCCGTTGTCGGTGTCGTCGGTGTTAACAATAGGTCAACACTTGAAAATGCGTTATCGTGCAGGTCGTCCGTAATCATCTTCCTGATCTTTTGAGCCTTAGCGTAGTACGCATCGTAGAACCCAGCCGACAGGACGTAGGTCCCTGTCATGATCCTCCTCTGCACCTCCTCTCCAAACCCCTCCGATCTAGAGTTTAGGTAGAGATCATCGATGTTGTTGGCATCTTCAGACCTACGTGAATACCTCACTCCATCATACCTTGCCAGGTTGGATGATGCCTCCGCAGGAGCGATAATGTAATACGTCGGTAGAGCATACGTGAGAGTCTTTATGGACACCTCCACAATCTCACAGCCAGCATCCTTTAACCACCCCTCCGCCTTCTTAATGGCCTCCAGGAATTCTGGAGTCAGGCCATCGAGGTATTCCTTAACGACCCCAATCCTAGTACCACGGATTGATTTACCAACATAGTCAGGATAGTTCGGAATTTCGACATTAGCTGATGTTGAATCGTTACAATCGTACCCCGCCATTGCCTTTAGCATTATCGCGGCATCTTCAACCGTCTTCGTCATCGAACCAGCTTGATCCAGAGATGATGCAAACGCGACCATCCCATACCTCGAGCACAATCCGTACGTCGGCTTGATCCCTACGATTCCGGAGAATGCGGCTGGCTGCCTTACTGACCCACCTGTGTCAGATCCGATGGCAGCGACGCATAGATCCGAAGCTACTGCAGTTGCTGAACCTCCAGATGATCCACCAGGTACTAGCCGCATGCTACCGTTGGACTTCCTCCTATACCTCAGGAAGCACGGTCCGAAGTAGCTGGTGATGTTTGCGGATCCCATTGCGAATTCGTCCATGTTGGTCTTGCCTATGAACGTCGCGCCGTTGCGCAGGAGGTTGCTTGTGACCGTCGATTCATAGCACGGCACAAACTCCGATAGAATTTTTGAGCACGCTGTCGTCCTAAGTCCCTTCGTGCAAAACAGATCCTTTACAGCGATTGGTACTCCAAGGCAGGGTAGGTCATCTCCGCGAGCAATTCGAGCATCGGCTTCTCGCGCTGCTCCAATTGCCATCTCATAGTTAATCGTTACGAATGCATTCAAATCTTGGTGCTTGTCGATCATCCGTAGGTAATACTCCATCAGCTCAACGGCCGAGAACTTACCAGCCTTCAATCCTCTCCTGGCATCTGCGATTGTTAAAAAATTATTCATTAACCTGTGTCCTAAAAAATGTACCTGCTGTGTGGTAGGCTCATGAGCCATTATCGTGGTCTGCAATCCCCTTGTCTACTCTACATATGTGAATGAGATTCATCGGGCCACTCTCCCTAAATGGCAGCCCTGCTACTATGATAACCTTCTCACAACTATCAATGTCAAGCATTTTCACAAGCGTCTTTTGAACGATCTGGAGCATCTGTGAGAATCCAAAGATCTCGTTGGACACAACCGAGGTCACTCCTCGGCTCATGCACAATCGCCTCGCTGTGCGTTGACTGGTCGTGAGCGCTATGATGTTTGCATCTGGCCTGGCAGCGGCAATGCTGTTGGCGCTTCTCCCAGACTCCGTAAATACCACGATTGTTCTGATGTGGTCCATTGCCGCGATCATCGATACCGCGTTTGCAATAGGATCAATCCCCGTCATCTCTCTGTTAGCATGGAGTTCTGCTTGATCTCGCTCGGTTTGAATTATAATCTTTGCCATGGTTTTCACGGCTTCCACGGGGTACTTACCACTTGCTGTCTCAGCAGACAGCATGACAGCATCGGCTCCTTCCAGCACTGCATGCGCTACATCAGAAACCTCGGCTCTCGTGGGTCTGTGGCATGAGATCATCGACTCCAGCATCTGGGTTGCTACGATGCACGGTTTGCTATGCGCACGTGCCGTGTCTACCAGCATCTTCTGTACACGCGGGATTGATTCGAACGGCATCTCAACACCGAGATCACCCCTTGCTACCATGATGGCATCCGCTGCCTGCACGATGGAATCAATGTTGCTGACTGCTGATGGCTTCTCGATCTTGGCGAGTATGTTGATGTTAGGACCTACAATATCTCTTGCAAGCTCAATGTCATCGGCAGTCTGAACGAACGATACAGCGAGCCAATCAGCATCTACCTCATTCAAGATGCCAGCATCAGTCCTATCCTTATCAGTGATTGCACTGATAGGCAGCACTATCCCAGGGACACTCACGCCCTTCCTGTTTGATAGAGATCCACCATCCATCACAATCGTATCTACCGAATCTCCATGGTGTCCTACTACCTTCAGTTTCAGCTTCCCATCGTCTAGTAAGATTTCGGTGTCTGGCATCAATGCGTTGATAATCTCTGGATGCGGTAGATAAACCCGATTGGCATTACCCGGACTCGTGTCGAGGTCAAGCCTGAACTTAGCCCCTGGCAGTAAGGTTACGCTTTTGTTAGCAAACGTTCCTATTCTTATCTTTGGTCCCTGAAGGTCGATCATGATAGCCACGTTAGCACCAAGCTCCCTCTGCAGTTTCCTAACTATGTGAGCATTCTTCTCGTGGACATCGCGTGTCCCGTGCGACATGTTCAACCTGAACATATCTACGCCAGCCTCGATAAGCTCCCGGATCACTTCCTCGCTACTGCTCGCTGGCCCAAGCGTGGCCACAATCTTCGTCCTCCGCCCTGTATGTATCATCAAAATGTCGTGATTGTCGATCATGTGCGTTTGGATATTCTATCAATCGCCACTGCCCATTGCAACTCAGCCAAACACTGAGTACGTACAAGGTGAGCTAGCTCCTTGAATAAGCTGGTACTGCTGGCCTATAATCTCAGTATGTATGCTCTACTGCTGGTAGTAGGCTTTCTGTGTCGATGTTCTGTGTGGTGCGCCGTTGTATACTGGATGCTCTGCAGCAGTACGTCGATGCCTGTGGTCTGAATGTTGACTTAGATGCCGAGGTAGCAGTAGAGCCTCCGCACTGCAAGGACCACGGTGATCTGTATACCAATGCGGCGATGATCTTTGCGAAGAGACTTGGGAAGCCTCCTAGGGAGATTGCTAACATCATATGCGAGCATCTCCTGCCCCTCCCTGAGATTACTGAAGCATCGACCGCTGGCCCTGGATTTATCAATATCAGGGTAGCCACCGATGTTTGGAAGCTGAGGATAGGTAAGATCATACGGCTCGGGTGTAATTACAGCTGCACCGATACGTACCGCGGTATAGCCGTAAACGTGGAGTTTGTATCTGCAAATCCCACGGGTCCGCTCCACACAGGACATGCCAGAAATGCAGTTCTCGGTAGTGTAATAGCGAACTTACTCGAGAAGGTTGGGTACGACGTTACGAGGGAGTTCTACATCAACGACCTTGGAAGCCAGATCAAGTCCCTTGCTAGATCGGTGTATCTGAGGTACCAGGAAAGCTTCGGAATCGCGGTTCCGGACGATGCATTCACGGAAGATATGTACTGTGGTGAGTACATCAAGGATATAGCTGCTGCTCTGGCTGAGATACATCATGATGCCTTTATCGGGAAGGACGAGTCCGAGTGGCTGCATCCGTTCTGTGAATTCTCCATCGCCCGCATGATGGACGAAGCGAAGAATGACTTGGGACTCGTTGGGGTCACTATGGATCTGTACACATCAGAGGCTGCGCTACATGCTAGAGGTATGATAGATCGCGCTCTTGCGAAGCTGAGAGAGAATGGTGATGTGTACGAGGGAGTGCTTCCGAGGCCAAAGGGTATCCCCGATGATGAGGAGTGGGCAGAGCTTCCACAGACATTGTTCAACTCTACGAAGTATGGAGACGACGTAGATAGGGTGATCCAGAAATCGGATGGCACATGGACGTACTTTGCTGGCGACCTAGCATATCACCTTGATAAGATCGAGAGGGGTTATCAGAGGTTGGTTACAATCCTTGGAGCGGATCACAACGGGTATCTCAAGAGATTGTCAGCTGCTGTGAATGCCATGAGTAATGGAAAGGTGGAGTTCGACGTCAGGCTATACCAGCTAGTTAATTTCTTGGAGAATGGTGCCCCAGTCAGGATGTCGAAGCGCGCCGGGAATTTCATAACCTTGCGTGACGTAGTAGAGTGTGTCGGGGAGGATATCACGAGGTACATGATGATCTCTCGCCACCACGATGTAATGATAGACTTCGACTTCGCGAAGGTGGTGGAGTGTACGATGGACAACCCACTCTTCTATGTGCAGTACGCGTACGCTAGGATATGTTCCGTGTTCCGGCATTACGAATCTGAGTTTGGGAAGATCGACGAAGCCGAGCTTGCTGGCTGTGACACTGCGTGTATTACAGATGATCTCGAGATGGAGCTAGTGAAGGCACTGGCATACTGGCCTGAGCAAGTCAAAGCAGCTGCAATCGCCCTCGAGCCACACAGGATTCCGAAGCATCTCCAGGATATAGCACATAGCTTCCACGCACTATGGAATAAGGGCAAGGTGAATGTGGAGTTACGGTTTATAGATCGCAACGATAATGGAAGCACGAAGGCAAGGTTGGCCTTATTGCTTGCAACGAAATCCGTGATTGATGATGGATTCAAGATCATCGGGGTAACTCCAATGCAGGAAATGAGATGAGCCTATGAGATTTGATATGATCGACGGATTCAAGAAGAAGCGGCCAGGCGATAGCAGGCGGCGATACCTACGGTACGATGATGTGTTCATGTCTCCTGAACAGCAGGAGCAGAGAGTGAAACGTGCTCCCGAGAGACATAGCGTGGAGCAGCCACCATCACCGCGTAACCGCCCCAGGAACATGCATTATACCGAACGCAGAGAGCCCGTGTATGATCACGATTATGATCAGGACGATCGCGAGCAGCAGTACGAGTATGAACCTGAAGAACCGGAGCCGCGCGGGTACTTCTCTCAGAGGGATAATAATATCATTAATGAGAGGATGGTGCGTTACCAGAAGAGGCAACTTCCACCGCTGCAGAGGTATACCCCAAACCAGCACAGGGACATGTATTCCGAGTTTAACAAGTCGTACTGGGATGAGGATTACCAAGGTAGAGGTCAAAGCCGACAGTACGCATTCAGTGATATATGGAGGAAGTTTGTAGTAACATTCTCGTCGATACTGTCACTCATCTGCCTATCGTGGATTGCGTACAACTGGGGCTCTGATAAGAGCGACAGAAGAGAAACTAGCGATGGTCCTCCCATAATCGAGCCATCTCGACCATCCTTCAAAGTGTTGCCTGATAGTCCAGGAGGTGAGGAGATTCCGCACAAAGATAAAACTGTGTACGGCCGGATATCCAAGATCCAGCAACGTGAAGTCGATGAAACGTTGCTCCCGCTGCCGTCGGAGGAGGAATTCCCACAAGGTAATCAGCGACAGTCCGTTGAGCTGGATCACCACGAGCCGGTTGAGACGTACTCCATTATTGACGATAGGATATATTACATCAAGATATCAGCTGGGAAGGACAGAAGCATCCTTGAGAATGAGGCCGTGTTACTAAAGAAGAAGTTTGCCCAGCTATTGACTGGGAAGACCTGCTCCGTCAAGAGAGTAAGTAACTCTAGTGGCGAGCAAAAGAATGCCGTCCTCATTGGTCCATTCGCATCGCAGGAGTCAGCGGTTAACACGGCCAGAGAGCTAGGCATGCAGTGCTATGTTATTTCCGTGAAAGATTAATGCCAATTCCACGTGGTCGTCTCGGAGATCGCAGTCAATTCCGAATCTTGATCTGAGACATAATAGATCTGATTACATTCTCCCACTCATTGGAGAAGTTGTCAATTTGAGTGCATGGAGTGGACGAAGATATCACGCTGTGCGTCCGGGAAATCTCGCTTCGTCTTGCTGATCGCTTACTAATAGATCGTGCAACAAACTCGTATATCTCCCGTGGAGACGTTACGACTGAACACGCGTGTTCCACATATGGATATACGTCTGCAAAATTTGCAAAGTATTTTCCGGTAGCGACGTCACACCCGAACTGTAGTGGCTCAAGAAAATTATGTCCTCCTACTCCCGGAATAAGACTACCGCAAACAAGGACGGTGCCGATTGATTCGAAGAAAGCCCCTAGACATCCGACTCTATCTACGATGTAAATCTCTTCTCCCACACGTCTCTGGTAGCGTGAGACAGACGAATGTAGCACGCACGTGAGCCCATTGTTGTAGCACAGCTTCACAACCTCATTGACCCTAGATGGGTGGCGCACTACGATCACAGTGATTATGTCCATCGTCTCCTTGAGTTGTTTATGGATCTTAAGGATCGTCAGCTCTTCTCCAGCGTGGGTACTAACTGCAATCCACACTTTGCGCATTCCAACCGCCTGTCTTACTGTTGTTGCGCCCTCTCGGCTAACCGGTAATTTTTCGGAAATCATTTTGAGGCTTGGCATTATGAATGCATTGTTAGCGCCCAGGTTCTTGACGTGAGTAAGCATAGGAGGCGAGGATACATAGACCTCCTGAAATGTACAGAATGGCGTGAGCCTCAGTAGCCTCTTGGCCATATAGAACTGCTCAAGTGATCTCTTGGAGCATCTGGCATTCAGGAGGTATGTAGGAATCTTGCACTCTTTTAGGTAACACAATGTGTTTGGCCATAGCTCAGACTCCACAAAGAACGCTATGCTTGGGTTCCAGCAATCAATAAAACGCCTTACCCACAGTGGAACATCAAATGGGGCAAATTGGTGAATAACAGAATCACCTAGGCGCTCTTCCACAACCTTTGCTGAGGTCAGCGTTGTCGTGGTCAGCAAGATATTTACGTCACTCTCTACACCACGAAGCTTCGATATGAACGGAATTACAGATAGTGCCTCCCCGACACTTACAGCATGGATCCAAACCAATTTGCCGGGTGGTCTCGATACTGATGCATGTCCAAATCTTTCGAAACGCCGCACCTTATCTTCAAGCCTCCTCCAAACTCTGACGCGTGTGTACACAACAGCGATTGGCCAACCAATGATCCCGATGGCTCTAAAGATAATTTTCGGACGAACTCGGGTACATAACAACGCGGCTACAAGTATCACCAAGATGGCAGTTAGTACCACACCACTGCCCATAAGCCCTACGGTCGATCTTCTACTGATACAGCGATGCGGTTGCTACCGCCACCTTGTTTCCGCAGAACGAGGCCAGACAGGTTTGTTGCAACAAATTCATCCTGACACATATCATGAACGGTACGCCTCAGGAGACTGTACGAAATAATCCGTTTACTTTTGGGTGATATCGTTTTGATGACCATGTCGAGGACCCTCATTTTCAATTCACAGTGCAACCCACTAAATTTCTCACCAGCGATGCATGTACCATCAAACACGTCAGCAAGCGCATCTCTAGCCATCTGATCCAGGCAGTTATCTGCAACTTGCAATCTCTCAATGGACTTGCCTACGCTATCTGTATCCAGGTGATATCTATTAGCAAAGACACTGTAGACACGCCTCCACCTCACCCTCTCGAATCTGGAGTCACGGTTGGATGGATCGTCAACATATGAGTGCACATCAAAGCGCTCCCTCAAAGTCTGCCTGATATCGCCAGGAGAGAATTTGAGTAATGGCCTGAAGAGAGTAACATCCTTAAGTCTAGAGATACTCCTAATGCCGGTCAACCCTTTAATTGAAGATCCACGCGATAGTCTCATGAAGAACGTCTCCCATTGATCAAGCGCATGATGTGCTGTCAGCAATACATTGCCACCGACTGATTTGCAAAGCCTGTATAACAGGTTGTAGCGAGCGTGTCTCGCCTTCAGTTCTATGCTTCCACCGATATCGGCTGGATGCTCCCACACCAAAACTTCATGCTCGATTCCTATGTGCTTCAGGAGAGCGATAGTAGGCAGAATCTCAGATGAAGACTCTGGCCTCAGCTTATGGTCAACTATGCCCGCGATAACGCGAATGTTCTGCTTTGCCGCATAACTATGTGCGAGTAACGTTAGGCATAGACTATCGGCTCCGCCGGACAGTCCAACAACCCAAGTGTTACAGTCACGTATCTCGCTTGGAACCACGTCAGAAAATGACAGCTCAGAGATTAGCACACAGCTTCACCACAGACGAACATCTGGTTGACGATAGACCAAGAATGTGAGATTGTCAATTTCTAGTGGAGCATGTCAGTTGTGTTGTGTTCCCCCATCGGTATATTTCGCTTCCCTGTTTTGGACCCATATGGAAATGGATGGGCTAAAAATGTTACGATGGGCGGATTGACAGAAGAGGTGAGATTGGTGCGCCATGAAAGATGAGTCGTTACTCAATGCTTTAAAGAATGCGAAGTCTTGGCCTTTTGAGGAGGCCCGTAAGATACTCGCTAGAGTTCAGAGCAGTGGCAGAGATGAGGTTATCCTGGAGACAGGATATGGCCCATCTGGGCTTCCACATATCGGTACGTTTGGTGAGGTGTTGAGGACGACATTCGTCATGAACGTCTTCAGGCGGCTCTCTGACATCCCCGCAAGGATCATTGTCTTTTCGGACGATATGGATGGGTTCAGAAAGGTACCATCGAATGTGCCTAACCAGGACCTTCTAGCACAATACCTCAATAAGCCTCTAACCGACGTCCCTGATCCATTCGGGAAATACCAGAGCTTCGCCCATCACAACAATGCGATGCTAAGGAGCTTTCTAGATTCGTTTGGATTTGAATATGAGTTTAGAAGCTCGACAGAGACATATCGATCAGGGAAGTTCAATGATCACCTGATCCGCATCCTCGAAAATTATGATTCCATCATGGACATTATGCTGCCATCACTCCGCGAAGAGAGGCAGAAGACATACAGTCCGTTCCTACCAATTTGTAGGCGTACAGGGAGGGTTCTGCAGGTCCAGATCGAAGAGGTCAGAATCGATAGTAGGTCTGTGATTTATAGAGATCCCGACACCGGATGTCTCGAGGAGGTCTCCGTACTTGACGGTAACTGCAAGCTGCAGTGGAAAGCTGATTGGGGAATGCGCTGGGCTGCACTTGGTGTGGACTACGAGATGAATGGTAAGGACCTTATTGACTCGTTCAAACTGTCATCGAAGATCTGCAAGGCCATCGGAGGCACGCCACCCGAAAATATGACCTATGAACTTTTCCTTGACAACGAGGGGAAGAAGATTTCAAAATCGAAAGGGAACGGGCTTTCGATGGATGAGTGGCTGAGATACGCCCCGTCCGAGAGTCTTGCCTACTATATGTTCCAATCCCCGCAGAGAGCGAAGCGTCTGTATTTCGATGTGATTCCAAATGCGATGGATGAGTACATGGGGGCGATCTCCAAGTTCCAATCCGAGGATGCAGAAGCAAAGCTGGATAATCCGGTGTACCATATTCACAATGGCAATCCGCCGTACTATGAAGGTGGCCTGCGGTTCTCCACTATCCTGAACCTCGTGCAGTCCTGCAATACCTCCGATGATGAGGTGCTCATGCAGTTTATACAGAAGTACATAGGGGAGGTATCGGATGCTACTGCTACGTTCATGAGGAAGATTGCTAAATTCGCAGTAATCTACTACAATGACTTCGTGGCTGGATCAAGGGTACCGGCTCTTCCAGATGATGCGCAGAAGGCTGCACTAAAGGCTCTCAGAGATGCGATCAGTGGAATGGACGAATCATCTACCTCAGACGATTTTCAAAATGTCGTGTTTAAGGTTGGGAAGCAGTTCTATCCCGGCAATACGAAGGCATGGTTCTCGACCTTATACGGTGTATTGTTCGGAGCTGAGAGCGGTCCCAAGATCGGGTCGTTCATATCGCTCTATGGAGTCACTAATATGGCGAAACTCATAGATGAAAGGGTAACCCGAGCTTCAAACAAAGATGAGCCTAAGGGGTCATATTTTTAGGAGATATTAACAGTGATAAATAACAACACACCGAAATTTGTGATCAAGAGAGATGGCACGTTCGTACCTTTTGAGTTCGAAAAAATCGTTAAAGCTATATCGGGGGCTGCTAATGAAACCGAGGAATTTGGCCAATCTGAGTCAGAGTTTTTAGCACATAGTGTTGCTATGAAATTGGCAAAGCAGTACTCGCAGTCTGTTCCTACTATCGAAACGATTCAGGACATCGTTGAGGATGTCCTGATCGAGAACAACCACGTGAAAACCGCGAAGGCATACATTCTCTACAGAGAGCAACATGCAAAACTACGAGCTGAGAAGCAGGCGTTTGTGAATGCGGTTTCTACAGTTGATGAGTACGTCGATAGGTTGGATTGGAGGGTGAAGGCTAATGCGAACCTGAGCTACTCACTTGGAGGTTTGATACTCAATCTATCAGGCAAGGTAGTTGCCAACTACTGGCTGAGCAGGATCTACATACCCAAAATAGCAGAGGCACACGTCAACGGATTCCTGCACATCCATGATCTCGATATGCTGAGCGGGTACTGCGCTGGCTGGTCTCTAAAGATGCTGATTCAGGAGGGATTTAATGGGGTTGGTGGTAAGGCAGAGGCATCACCGCCAAAGCATCTCTCAACAGCGTTCTCCCAGGCCGTTAATTTCCTGGGGACACTTCAGAATGAATGGGCAGGTGCTCAGGCGTTTAGCTCATTCGATACGTATATGGCCCCATTCATCAGGATAGATAATTTGGACTATGAGAGAGTCTACCAGGAGATGCAGTCGTTCATATATAACCTGAATGTTCCAACACGTTGGGGTACACAGACTCCATTCACCAATCTCACATTTGACTGGATATGTCCAGATGACCTGAGGGGTGAGCATCCCATCATCGGAGGCAAGGAGCTGGATTTCACGTATGGCGATCTCCAGAAGGAGATGAACATGATAAACAAGGCATACATAGAGGTGATGACTAGCGGTGATGCCAAGGGCCGGGTCTTCACGTTTCCGATACCGACATACAACATAACGAAGGACTTCGATTGGGAAGGTGAGAATGTTGATATTCTCTTCGAGATGACAGCGAAGTACGGGATCCCATACTTCCAAAATTTCATCAACTCAGACCTCAGCCCCAATATGATAAGGTCGATGTGCTGCAGGCTCCAGCTTGACCTAAGGGAGTTGTTGAAAAGGGGTAACAGCCTATTTGGATCAGCCGAGCAGACTGGCTCGATTGGCGTCGTAACAATAAACTGCGCCAGGCTCGGGTACCTCCATAAGTGTGATGAAGCTGGTCTAATCGCGCATCTCGACGATCTTTTGAGGGTCGCGAAGACCGCCCTGGAGCTTAAGAGAAAGGTGATCGCCCGCTACATGGATGAGGGCCTGTACCCATTCACAAAGAGGTACCTTGGCACATTGAAAAACCACTTCTCCACGATCGGTGTGAACGGTATGAATGAGATGGTGAGGAATTTTTATGATGATGCCTATGATATAGCAGCTCCTGAAGGTAAGGCATTGACACTGAGGATATTGGATCACATCAGAGACGCCCTTGTTGAATTTCAGGTAGATACTGGGCACCTCTATAACCTGGAGGCTACGCCGGCGGAAGGGTGTATGTACAGGTTCGCCCGTGAGGACGCGAAGAGGTATCCCGATATCATTCAGTCAGGCTCGAAGGAAGCACCGTACTACACTAATTCATCTCAGCTACCAGCGAGTTATACAGATGATCTATTTGAGGTTCTTGATCACCAGGAGGAGCTGCAAAGGAAGTACACCGGAGGGACCGTTGTGCACCTATACATGGGAGAACGTATCTCCGATTATTCGGTCTGCAAGAACCTGGTGAGGAAGGTGCTTACGAAATACAAGATCCCGTACATCACAATCACACCAACGTTCTCGATATGCCCGATTCATGGCTACCTCCAGGGCGAGCACCACTTCTGCCCATTGTGCGACGAGGAACGGATGTATAGGAATAGAAGGGAAGAAGTGCACAGATCTTGACAAGGCAATAGAAATGGTCCAAGCACTGAGAGACAGAATAGCGAGAGAGGGATAGCGCAAAACATTCGGAGTTGCATGCCGCCGCCCCAATTCAGCTGACGCGGCATGCTTCCGTTTTACAGTGAATCAAACACTTCCGGATTATATGCCGGTTGCGTTATAGTACGGCTAGTGTTAGGATCACCGGTGGTTGCGCGGTACCAGAGCATTTAATGGCATGGAATTTTGGGTGTGTGATGCAGTCGTTCTGATTGTGGTGCTCTTATCATTCATAGCGGGGTGGGTTCGTGGCGCCACAAAGGAGGTCTTCGCCATCGTCGCGTGGATCGGTGGCGTGTACCTTACAGTAGCGGCTTTCCCCCATGTGCAAGGATTCACAAGGGAACATATCAATCACGGCCTCATCGCTGATTTTGTAACTGTGTGCGGGTTGTTCGTGGCATTCCTAGCTGTGCTCAGTGTGGTTAACCATCTGTGCTCAAATTTCGTAAAGAAGAGCGTACTGAGCACTGTTAATAACGTACTAGGCGGAGCGTTTGGGTTAGTAAGAGGTGTCGTAATTTTGGCAGTAGCTGACATCGTTATAAGTCAGTGCTTTACAGAAATGCCAGAAATGATCAAGACAGCTAAGCTGCGACCAGTAATTAATGGCATCGCGAATGTAATCCTCCTAGTGCTTCCTGACAGTGTACAGCATAAGTTGATAGCACACATGTCACAAATCAGAAAGCAGAACCTCCTCGACTTCATCAGAGCAAATGTCATCGATAGCATTGTACCCAATGCGGTGGATCAGTCGCAGGAGCAGAACGTGGTTGCTGAAAAAAATGGAGAGACTGCTAGCGATTACACGGAATCACTGGAAGCTGTGGATGACGCGAACGCCACAACAACAGACAACCAGCGGATACTTGGCCAAACCGCCGAAGATCTCGCTTCGTTGAAGCCGAGGCGTACCCCAGAGAACCAAACGAAGTCAGGTAACGTACCGCACGATGTAAGCGGGGATGTCCAGCGTAATCGAACTACGAATGACATGAACAGAATGCTGGCTTCCATCGAGTAATACCATCAATAAATTTAACGGTACTCACAGATGGTGCGTTGTATCCACACTGTGGTACCATGATAGTAGTGTCCTATCAGTATATGCCGATGAGTGCGATCAAGATTCACAAAGCAGAAGACATTGTAAGCATGAGAAGCGCCGGCGAGCTGGCGGCGGATGTGCTGGAATTCGTCGGTAAGCACGTAGCTGAGGGAATTACAACTGGGGAACTGGACACCCTGTGTAGCGAGTTTATTACAGCGCGTGGTGGTGTGTCCGCGACTCTTAGCTACAACGGATTTCCGAAATCCATTTGCACATCTGTGAATCATGTGGTGTGTCACGGGATTCCGGGGAATTACCGTTTAAAATCTGGAGATATAATAAATATCGACATCACGGTTAATGTTAATGGTTGGCACGGTGACACGAGTAGAACATTCATAGTAGGGCAATGTACAGAGCTAGCAAAAATGTTAGTAGATGTCGCAGAGCAGGCTATGTATGTTGGAATAAGTGCTGTGAGACCATACGGGCATTTTGGAGACATCGGAAGCGCCATCCAAAAATTTGTGGATCACCATGGATTCTCCATCGTGAGGAGTTACTGCGGACATGGAATCGGACGGGAGTTTCACGATGAGCCAATGGTAGTTCACCATGAATCTCACGAGCCTGGGCCGCAAATTTTGCCAGGTATGTTTTTTACAGTAGAGCCTATGATCAATGCAGGGTCATATAAGACGAAGGTTGAGAAGGACGGCTGGACTGTGGTAACTGTGGACAAATCGCTCTCTGCGCAGTTCGAGCATACAATTGCCGTAACGGAGGACTCTGTGGAAATCGTGACGATGAGGGCACAACAGAAATAACCATAGGGATTAGCAGATGTTGCTACGTTTCTGACACAACCAATCTATTTATCTCGCCTTCAAACCGTTAACGTGGTACACTGCTCGCAGTACCATTAGGAGGTATTTGAGGTGCCACGGCGTGAAATTTGTGGCCAGTAGATTGGGTGTTCGCTTAGAGGCGATGGTGGGGAATTTTGCGTTAAGGGTGCGTTTGTAGGGATGTCTGGGAAATTATTGATCGACGCCAGTTGTGCAGATGAGACTAGGATAGCTGTCGTTGGAACTGATGGAAGGCTCGAGGTTTTTGAGACCGAGTGTTCATCGAACAAGCCTATTAAGGGGAATATATATCTGGCCAAGGTCGTGCGAATTGAACCGTCCATTCAGGCCGCCTTCATTGACTACGGAGGTAGTAAGCACGGGTTTCTTCCATTGACCGAGATCCACTATGAGTACTTCAATAAGAACATCGCGAAGGCAATTAGTGACAGGGACGCAGTTAACGATACGGAGGATGGAACTGCGACTGAAAAGCATACTACGTACTCTCCCAAAATTCAGGAGGTCATCGCTCAGAAGCAGATAGTCTTGGTCCAGGCGGAAAAGGAGATTCGTGGAAACAAATGTGCGTTCTTCTCGACGTTCATCAGCCTCCCAGGTAGGTACTGCGTACTTATGCCGAAGCCTCCTAAGGGCATGAAGAACGCCGTTTCAAAAAGGCTTGAGGCGTCTGAGAAGGAGAGACTAAAAGAGATAATCCAGACCCTCGAAGTGCCTGATAAAATGAACTGCATTGTTAGGACGGCTGGGGAGAGTAGGACGAAGCAGGAGATCACACGAGATTTTGAGTACCTATGCAGGCTGTGGGATGAGATCCGCGAGAAGGTAACAAGCTCCGCTGCGCCGAGCCTGATTTACGAGGAGGGCAATATCATCAAGCGTAGCATAAGGGATCTCTACCAAAGAAACATGGATGGCATCATCGTTCATGGAAGAGAGGCCTATAGAGAGGCGAGATCCTTCATGCATGTGTTCACGCCAACCCAGATCAAGAAGGTGGTACTGCATGAGGGATCCGGATCAGATCTATTCAGCAAATATGGCATTGAAGATTCTGTAGCGAAGATACTGTCCCCGGTAGTGCCGTTGCCATCCGGCGGATCGATAGTAATCAACACGACTGAGGCTTTGACCGCGATAGACGTTAACTCTGGAAAGATGAAGAACGAGCGCGACATGGATGGAACCGCCCTTAGGACCAATCTCGAGGCTGCCGTAGAGATCGCACGACAAATAAAGCTACGTGATATCGCCGGTATCATCGTTATAGATTTTATAGATGTGGATGATAGTGAGGCTGCCACAAAAGTCGAAAGGAAGATGCGAGAGGTTATGAAGGGCGACAGTGCCAACGTTCGCATCGGAAGGCTATCACAGTTTGGCCTCATTGAGATGTCTAGACAACGCATGCGTATGGGCATCGCAGAATCTAGTTTCGTGCAATGTCCTCACTGCGAAGGAAGCGGACGTGTGCTATCCGATGAAGCGACTGCGATCTCAGTGATTCGAAAAATCGAGAGGGAGTTAATTACCAAGAAAGCGCAGAGTGTCGTTGCTGAGATGGCGAGCGGTGTTGCTTTCTTTATACTAAATCACAAGAGGAAGCTGCTTGCAGAACTGGAATCTACACACTCCACGTTTGTGGAAATTATGCCGAGCACATCCCTCACTTCAACTGAGTGTAATGTCACCGTCAAGGAGCCGCGCATCAGTGAGTTCCTTACATCATCACATACCAAGCCACCTAACGGAGCTAAACAGCATGATGACAAGCCGCCCGTCAAATCCCAGGAAGCTGGGTCACACGAATCGCCGAACGGGAGGATAGCCAATAGAGACAGCAAGAGGAAATCAGCACCAACGAATGCCAGTGCCCCCGCCAAGAAAAAACATACTAGTGGTACCAACGGATCGCAGAGACCTCATGAGACTGTGATAAAACGAACGGATGAACGGACGGCGTCAAACAGTAGAGCAGCACAGCCTCCTCATAAGGATAACACCGCAGCGACCGAGAAAGATGCCATCACAGCACGGAAGTCGCGCAACTCGTGGTTCCAAAAGATTTTCTCGCCTAAGGCCTGAGTACAGTGCGCCACGCGAAGGGGGGGATGGACTGCTGCCATCTCCCCACGCGTTAGCACAAATGTCGTGTATCTCATTTTGTAATAGACAGAACTTGATCTGACAGATGGCGGTTCCTCAGGCAATCTGACTGTCATATAAGTTGTACTAGACAAGCGATAGCCCCGTCAACCACCGGGATACGTGTATCGTACCTCGGTGGTGCATCTGCGACCGGTGTCTATTCCGGAGTGGCCTCCGGCGCCACATACTCACCCACGATGGCTCTTCATTGCATGCTACGCGGCATGCCAAGCATATCATACGGATCATTATCCTCTTTCACCATCTTGACTTTCTCCGCTACAGGTGGCTCAAACCACACGATCTGCCGTGAGTGAATTTTGAATGCTTCGATTCCCCCTCCAGCTTTACTCACAATGGAGTATCCCGGTAGGAAGTTATTGTCATGTCCGTAGCACGTGATTATCACTACCTCGGCTCTCTGGTGGGCTGGTAGCGTTGGGAGTGGTACTTCGGTGTAATAGAAATGGTAACTGTCATGTGTGTGCGGCATATCGTATATGTTTACTCCCGGGCTACTCTCATCGGTAGTTGCGATTGCACGCCATCGCATTGGAGAATCTATGGTAGTCGCATATGCTACCATCATGACTACCCTGTGTCCCCCATATGTCCAGTCTGTGCCTGCTTCATACCATCTCCACCCAGATGTACGTCCCATGATTGGTACCCCATTAATGGTCCACGCCGTGTCGTATATGCGCTCAATTACACGGTCCCTGAGTAGGTGTATGCCACCATTCCTATCCACCATATTACGGATCATCCGCAGTGTTTCCTCTCTCTCATCTACCCTACTCAGTCCCCTCATCAACCTCCTACTCAACCTCTCATACCTACCTACTAGCTCTCTTAATCCATCTATCTCCCCCCTCTGTCTCACCACTACTCTCTGCATCTCCTCTACATAACATCCTCTACCTACTCCCCTCTCTACTACACC
>JAISWU010000011.1 GCA_031270735.1 Holosporales bacterium
TTTCCTCACTTCTTAGGCTCTCACCTCCTCTTACTATCCCTGTTCCTATCATCACCATTGATGATAGGAGTACTAACTTGTTCATTGGGTCTTCCTCCCCATATAGATTCTTATGTATATGATAAGGGGGGGAAGGTTAAGGAATTATGAATAGGGTGAGAAAAATGTTTATGGGGGGGGGAGTGTGGTTGCTACCCATCATCTTATTGACATATCTTAGGTATGTGTTGAGTGGAAGGGGTTATAGCTTGGTAATGTAACTAACGAGGCTTTTTCGGGCTTTGGAGTGGCTTGCGGCTGACTTCTTACGATCAGTAGAGTGCACTTTCCCACTGCCTGATCGATGACGAGGAGGCTCATCAGATGTGTACATAGGGATTGGCATAGCCGTTCTGTTGATCTCTTGAAAGTATACCTGATTCCACGAGCGCCCGAATGGATCACGTCCATTGCGGCAGTACCTCGCTATGTACCTAGATAAATTCATGCTATCTTCGACCAGCACCTCGACTCTAACTTTGGATGGTTTCATGTTGTGAATACCGAGGCTCATCGCTGCACCGTATGAGAGGTCAATGATCCTGCCGGCATACACGTACGGTCCGCGATCATCCACGATTACCACGACTGATTTCCCGGTCACAAGACTTGTTACCTTTACGACAGATGGTAGTGGCAAAGTTTTGTGGGCCGCCGTCAGGGCCATCTTATCAAATGGTTCACCGGTCGCCTTCTTCTTTCCGTGGCAATCGTCTCCGTACCACGATGCAAGGCCTACCTCATCGTACTCGTAGTAGAGCTGCGGATAGTGCCATGCCCCCCTACAGTAGTAAGGTTTACATGAGACGCATGTCGGCCCAACGGGAGTATGATGCACACCGGCACAACCGGTAAGCCCCGCCGTTATGATAGCTATGGTGCACGCTCTATTTGCAATTCTCATATAGCGCCCCTATGTCGTGGCCACTGCCAATCACAGCGAGCGTCGGGTTCGTTCCTGTGATTCTCTCTATGCTCTCAACAACGGCATCGATCGTGATAGCGTCAATCTCCTCAATCACCTCAAGAGGCGTGACAATCTTGTGCCGCAATAGAAGCTGGCCAGCTACGTAACATACCCTGTCTATTGATGTTTCCAGGCCCTCAAGCTCAGCTACTTTTATCTGCGCTTTAGCTCTCTCTAGCTCCTCGGTTGTGATATCGGTTTTCATTTTATTAAGTTCTTCCAACGATATCTTAATGACGTCGGTCACATGCCTGTCATCACATCCAGCGCGTACCCCGAACATTCCAGTATCTCTGTACCCACGCCTGAACGCCCCAATGGAATATGCGAGCCCTCTCTTCTCTCTGATCTCTTGGAATAGACGGGATGACATGCCATCGCCGAAAATGACCTTCACCACTCTGACAGCGTAATTGCACGGATCATTGTATCCTACCCCCTCGAACCCCATAACCACGTGACTTTGCCCTAGCGCCCTTTCGATACACGCGTATCCGCCACTGTATCTCTGCACCTCTACATCATTATCTGTACTAATTGCTTTCACACCGCCCACGTACTCATTAGCAAGTGCCACGATTTCACTGTGCTCAATATCTCCACTGGCGGCAAGTACGATCTTATCGGCGGTGTATTTTGCCATGTACTTCCGTAGGTCGTTTGGCTTCATCGCATGAATGCTGTCTTCTGTACCGAGAATGGGCTTCCCAAGCTTGCTCCCATCATAGCACTTCTCCTGGAACTTCTCGAAGATGATGGCGTCTGGCATATCATCTATCATCTTGATCTCTTGCACGACGACATCCTGCTCTTTGGCGAATTCCTTTGCATCCATGATGCTATGTTGGATCATGTCGGAGATTACGCTAACCGCGAGCCTGACATCACGTTTCAGAATCCTGGCGTAGTAGGCTGTAACCTCCTTGTCTGTGTATGCATTGATTATTCCGCCAACCTCCTCCATCTCTTTGGCTATCTGGAATGCTGTTCTGATCTTGGTTCCTTTGAATGCCATGTGCTCAAGGAAGTGTGAGGCTCCGGCTTGCTCATCATTTTCGTTAACAGATCCTATGTTTACGAACATGCCTAGCGAGATAATCTGATTGCCAGCCATTTTATCTGTTACGACTGCTAGCCCATTTTCAAGTCGAGTTATAGTGATATCCATTGCTTAGTACATTGCCTGCTGTAGCTGGAACTGTCCGACCAGAGTACCTCCGTGCTAAAGCTCTGTCAAGCAATGGATGATGGAAATATGCGTGCAACCCAAAGGGGTGAGATTGTCGTGCATTCGTAAAAACAATTTGTAAGTCGTATGTGGCGCATGTTAGACTACATAGTATGTAGATTCCTGAATGTCTAGTGGGTACATTTGGCGAGAGCGATTTCGGCCAAAGGGCAAGAGTTAACTAAGCAGGCCGCTCCCAAGGTGAACGAAGATATCACGGCAGAGAAGGTGTTGCTCATAGGTCCGGAGGGGGAGCAAATCGGTGTAATTCCGGTTGGACAGGCTCTATCGATTGCGAGGGAAGCGGACCTCGATCTTGTTGTTGTGGGTGATGGCTCGCCGGTTCCGGTATGTAAGGTACTGGATTATGGAAAGTACAAATATGAGACTCATAGGAAGAAGGCGGAGTCGCGCAAGAAGCAGAAGACTGTAGAGTTGAAGGAGGTGCAGATACGGCCGTCGATAAGCGAGCACGATCTGTCAGTCAAATGTCGAGCAATAAGCAAGTTTATAGAGGCTGGTAAGCGAGTGAAGCTCGTGTTAAGATACCGCGGACGCGAGCTGAGCCACAAGGAGGTGGGGCAGATGGTCATGACGAAAATACTGGAGTACTGCCAGGAGTTTGCGAAAGAGGAAACTCCACCTAAGTTGGAGGGATCTGCGATGATCGCCATTCTCGCGAAGAAGTAACGGAGAGAGAGAAAAGTGGGAATACTGTTAGCCGTACATGTGCTGGTCACAATCATGTTGATACTGATCGTGCTGATACAAAAGAATGAAGGGGGGAGCTCCTTGTTCGCAAACAGCGGCGGGAGTGGCATGTTCAATGCCAGGGGCACATCTAGCATCCTCACGAAGGCAACCTGGACACTCGCAACTATATTCATTGTGAATTGTGTCATTATGGCCACGATGGCCTCACGCGGAAATAAAGTAACACTGATAACAAAGCGCGACACATCTCAGCCAACTGCCGACCAAGCGCCAGATACAGAGGGAGACAATGACGATGATGATCTCCCGCCACAGCTGGCCAGTGAACACAATGTGCCGGTCCCACCTGTGAGCACGAACACGCCTCAGCAAAATACCACTCCCGCAGAGGGGGCTCAGCCCGAGAAGCAGAGCGACCACACTGCAGCTCAGCCACCGCCATCTCCGGTAGTTAAGTCATCGAATACGACGGCACCGGCTGCACCAGACAATAAGAAACAATGATCGCGCTCCCTGAGACGCTCTCGATCGATGACATCAAGCGGCTCATTCCGCACAGAGAGCCGTTCCTGATGATAGACAGGGTCGAGGATATACGGCTTAACGAATCATGCGTTGCCTACAAGAGCGTGACGGATAGCGAATGGTTCTTTGCTGGGCACTTCCCGGGATACCCGATAATGCCAGGGGTAATGATAATTGAAGCGATGGCACAGGCAGCGGGGGTCTTAGCATTCGCAACCTTGAAGAACGAAAAGGCAAAGTGTAGAACGGATTGCGTGTTCTTCACGACGATAGAGAATGCGAGGTTTAAGAAGCCGGTAGGTCCGGGGGATGTGATACGCATAGAGATTGTGGTCAGCAGGCGGCGCGGTGATCGACTTTGGAAGTTCGATGGTAAGGCTATCGTGAATGAAGAATTGACAGATGATGCTACCTTCATGGCGATGATACCAGAGCGTGCCGAATCATAGGGATACTAACGCAATGAGTAATACCACAATCCACGAAACAGCGATCGTCGACAAGGGAGCGGTCATTGGCGATGGTACATACATAGGCCCATATTGCTGTGTAGGAAGTGATGTAGTACTCGGCCCAAATGTGAGACTCGAGTCGCATGTCGTTATAACCGGAATCACTAAGATAGGTGCCGGTAGTTTGATATACCCGTTCGCATCGTTAGGACAAAAGCCGCAGGATCTGAAGTACAAGGGAGAGCCATCAAGATTAGAGATAGGAGAGAACACCGTTATCCGTGAGTACGTAACAGCAAACACCGGAACTGAGAATGGAGGAATGCTAACGAAGATTGGCAATGAGTGTTTGATCATGGCATACTGTCACGTTGCCCACGACTGCATTATCGGAAATAACGTTATCATGGTGAATGGTGTTAACTTGTCTGGCCACGTGGTGGTCGGTGACTATGCGATCATCGGCGGAATGTCAGCAGTAAAGCAATTCATCAGAATCGGGAAACACGCAATGATAGGCGGTGATACAGGTGTCGATAGAGATGTGATTCCATACGGCCTTGTGATGGGAAATAGACTAACCACATTGCATGGACTCAACATCATAGGTCTCAAAAGAAAAGGCATTCCAGCTGATGTAATAGAGCAGATGCTTGGGGCGTATAGAGATATCTTTGAGTCCGCTGATAGCTCCACTAGTTTCACTGACAACCTCAAGACGGTTAGCAATAAATATGCCGGGCAGCGGAATGTTGAGGAGATTATCGACTTCATAAAGTCTCTATCGAAGAACCCAATTTGTACAGCCCATAGCAATGATGGTGGGTAGATCTCATTGCGGCTCAACCCATTCCATATATGAGCCATAGGATGCAGGCTTCTAAAGGATGGTTTAAAAATTGATACCGGATGCGGGAGCTGATATACTCACGTTATCACTTGACTGATGCAGCGATCAAGAGGGGGCCATAGCTCAGCTGGGAGAGCGCTACAATGGCATTGTAGAGGTCAGGGGTTCGATCCCCCTTGGCTCCACCACTAGGCCGCCGCATTTGTTATGGGCTATTTTTCCGATGGTGTGCGTGCCGAAGATTGTGGTACCCTATGTGTGTCGGTTGTAGCGGCAGTGTAATTTCTAAATTAATTGTGTGGATTGTAAAGGCTAGATTATGAGAATTGTGTTGTTATCGAGAGTTGAGCAGCTTGGAGTCATCGGCGATGTCGTTGAGGTAAAACCCGGATACGCTAGGAACTTCTTGCTTCCTCAGCAAAAGGCACTGCGCGCTACTCCGGCAAATCTGGAGCGCTTCCAGAATATGAAAGCTGAGATTGAGGCTAACAACTTGAAGCTAAAGTCTGAGGCTGAAAAGCTCGCGGCTAAGATGGAGCATGCATCTATCATCCTCGTCCGCAATGCCAGTGACTCAGGGTTCCTGTTCGGATCTGTAAGATCAGGCGATATTGCAGAGCAGCTTGCTGAGCAGGGATTTGCTATTTCGAAGTCACAGGTTCGAATCGCGGCTCCGATCAAGTCAATTGGGAATTACATGGTCGAAGTAGTATTGCATCCTGAAGTTTTTACTGAGGTCCCGCTTAGGGTAATGACAACTCAGGAGCAAGTCACTGTAGCCGAAGAGGAGGAAGGGTTACAGCAGGATGGCGAACAGCAAGACGAGAATACCGAAGTAGAATCGTGATCCATAACATGAGCAATCTTGTTAGAGGTTGGGAGGTAGTCGTCGGTCTCGAGGTACATGCCCAAATTTCGACGAGGTCGAAGCTGTTCGGCAGGAGTCCAGCTGAGTTTGGTGCAGAGCCCAATACGCACGTGTGTTTCTATGATGCTGCGATGCCTGGGATGTTGCCGGTATTAAATGGGGAGGCAATCGATAAGACGATAAGGACCGGTCTTGGCATCAAGGGAACGATCAACAAGTTCTCTCGCTTCGACAGGAAGAACTATTTTTACCCGGACCTTCCGGCTGGGTACCAGATATCGCAGCTGTTTTTCCCGATAGTATCAGGTGGGACGATTGTGATAAATCAGCAGGGCTGTGGGCTTAAGACGATAGGGATCGAGAGGATCCATATAGAGCAAGATGCCGGGAAGAGCATTCATGACATTACTCCGGATTGCTCATACATCGATCTCAACAGAGCTGGGGTACCATTGATGGAGATTGTATCAAAGCCTGATATGAGATCATCATACGAGGCTATGCAGTACGTCAAGAAGCTACGGATGATACTGAGGTATGTAGATTCGTGTGATTGCAACATGGAGAAGGGGAGCATGAGGATAGACGCTAACGTATCGATACGGAAACCGGGGGAGCCGTTCGGAAACAGGGTGGAGATAAAGAATATCAACTCCATCAAATTCCTTGGGCAGGCACTGGATTATGAGGTAGAGCGCCAGATACACGTTATCGAAGACGGAGCGACCGTCATCCAAGAGACTAGATTGTTTGACTCCGATAGGTGCGAGACTAGGTCGATGCGTACGAAGGAAGACGCCGCAGATTACAGATACCACCAAGATCCAGATCTGAAGCCAGTCATCCTTACAGATGAGAGAATCGAGGCGATCCGAAATACGATGCCGGAGTTACCAGATGATAGGAGGCTGAGATTCATTGAGGAGTACGGACTGTCCGAGGTAGATTCTACAATCTTAACTGAAGAGAGATTTACGGCAGATTGTTTCGAAAGCGCTGTCTCAAGCTCGAAGTTCGGGAAGCAGAAGGCAGCTAAGATGATTGCAAACTGGATCATCGGCGAGCTGTTCGCGCTTCTGAATAGAGAGGGGAGGACTCTGGAAACAATGGGCTTCCCAATTGAGTACATCGCTGAGTTAGTTGATCTCATTCTAGATAAAACGATATCCGGAAAGATCGCCAAGACAGTCTTCGCTGAGGTAACGGTGAGTGGAAAATCTCCGGCAGCTATCGTGAAGGAGCTAGGTCTCGTACAGATTCAGGATGAGGCTACTATCGAATCTGCTATCGATGATGTGATCAGTAGAAACAACAGTCAGGTGGAGCAGTACAGGGCCGGCAAAGTCCAACTGTTCGGGTTCTTCGTAGGGCAGGTAATGAAGTCTCTTCATGGGAAGGGCAACCCCGAAATGGTTAACGAAATCCTGAGAAGGAAGTTATAATATTTAGTGTATGGGGTTAGCCAGCGGTCGTTGAGATGTCGTTTCTACGTAGAATGAAGCGCGGCGAGAATATGGACATCTGGCCCGGATTCGTCGATGCCCTTTCGACTGTACTCCTCGTCTTCATCTTCGTGCTGGTTGGGTTCATCTCATCACAGATCTACCTCTCACAAATTATCTTCGACAAGGACTCTTCCATCTCAGATATGCGAGCTAAGCTAAGCGATGTCTGTGCTCTCCTCAAATCAGAGCAGCTCAATAATTCCGACTTGAGCGAGAAGAACGCCTCGTTGGTAAAGCAGATTGCCGATCTTCAGAATACCGTCGAGACGCTGCAGAACATGCTTGCGACGGAGGAGGCCTCTCGGAAGGAGAAGCAGAAAGAGATGCTATCTCTGCAGGAACAGATCGAGAATCTGTCTAGTCAACTCAAGGATGTTATGGCTACTCTTGCAGCTGAGAAGAAGACAGCTGAGGAGCAGAGGGAAGCACTCGAGCGGATCAAAAGGGAGAACATTAAGCTCAACGAAGTCTCCAGGATGAGTCGGTATAGGTCCGAGTTCTTCGACAAGCTTCAGGAGATTATCCAAGGACGGGATGGGATCAAGGTAGTTGGAGATAGGTTCGTGTTCCAGGCTGAGCTTTTCTTTGAGTCTGCATCTGACGAGCTGAGCGACAGCGGGAAAGCGCAGGTCTCTGAGCTTGCTGAGATCATCAAAGAGATAGGAGGCAAAATTCCGGATGGCATAAAATGGTTACTGAGGGTCGATGGACATACAGATAGCCGCCCTATTGCAGGAGGGAAATTTGCATCGAACTGGGAGCTATCGAGTGCAAGAGCAATCGCTGTCGTGAAATACCTCATAGGCCGTGGGATCGATCCGAAGAGACTGGTTGCAGCTGGATTCGGTGAGCATCAGCCGATTGCCTCCGGGAGGACCGATGAGGATCATGCAAAGAACAGACGCATAGAATTCAAGCTAGACGAAAGATGATGGCGCGTAGCTTTGGAATGTTGTATCTTGCGCTCATATTTTGGGGAGTAGGTTAGAAGGATGCCAATCAAAAAATGTTTGATCTTCTCTGGACCATCTGGTTCCGGTAAATCGACGTTGATAAAGTTCGTACTAAGGACGTTCAGAAGTGCATGCGCTACTGTATCGTGTACGACGAGGCTGCGGAGAGACTCCGAGGTAGACGGGCTTGACTACCACTTCATCTCGCACAGTGAGTTTGATGAGTTGGTTGCAAGTGGGGAGTTCCTCGAACACACCGAGTGCTATGGCAACAGGTATGGAACATTAAGGAGCGCTGTGTACGATGTGCTTGCTGATCATGATCTCTGCATCATAGATCTCGACTACAACGGCGCGCACAGAGTCCTTGCCCACAACATCATTCCCGAGTATGAGTGTGTGGGGATCCTTGTTCTGCCTCCATCTTTGGGAGCCTTGGAAAGTAGGCTACACTTCAGGAATAGCGAGACTCCAGAATCAATTAAAAGGAGGATCGATGAATCGTTCAATGTTCCTAAGATAGCCGGCTACCAACACGTTATCATCAATGACGATGCTGATGCAGCGTTTGGGGACATCACCTCCATTATTACGTCTATCATGCAGCAGTGATTAAACTACTGGATCCAGCGCTCTACAGATCTGTGATATGCCTGCATGGTACATTGCCTAATGCCGAGTTTTTCAGAAACGTAGGGTTACCGATAATTGCGGCAGACGGAGCGGCAAACGTACTGCGTGACATTGGGGTGACACCTGATATTGTCATCGGTGATCTTGATAGCGTGGACCCCGAAATCATCGAGCACATTCCGCACATCAGGATTCCATCGCAGGAATTATCGGATTTCCAGAAGGCCCTGCGGTACGCGGAGCAACACTCAATTGTGCCCTCGATCATCTGCGGTGTAAATGGCGGTTGCCTCGATCATATCATCAACAACATCAACATCTTCATGTCGAGTGATTCAGTCATGCTAGATGGGAGCATCGTGGGATTCGCACTATCCGGCCGGAAGGAGCTTGCACTCGAACCAGAGACAAAGATATCGATATTCGGAGTTCCCAAATGCACCGTATCATCGAGGGGACTCAGGTGGGAACTAGATCACCACACCCTGCAGTTTCCGGGATTCACATCATGCTACAACAGGACGGTAGCCGACGTGGTAGTGATAGACGTACACGAAGGGCGAGCGCTCGTCATAATATACACGGACGATGTTCAAGACGCCGGTAGCAACGGGTATGTTCCCTGATGACCCATCGCGCATGTCCAGGCTCAAAGACATGTGATGCAAGAGTAAGGGTTAATAGTAGCGGATGTCGCTAGCTAGGATGATCACACGAAAAACATCGCTGCACCAATGAGGATTCTGTAGATAGCGATCACAGCGAAGCCGTGTGTTTCCATGTACCTGATGCATGGATGAATCATCACGATACTCACGATAGATGTCAGAATGATTCCAGTCAGTGCCTCATCCTGGAAGCATTGAAAATTGCTGGTATAGGCCTCGAACAACTCCAACGTCAGTGAACCAGCGATGCTTGGAATCGCCAAGAGTAGCGCAAATCTGATGGAGTGCTTCTTATCGAGGGATAGCATCCTCGATGCTGTGATGCACACCCCGAGGCGGCTTACCCCTGGAAAGATAGATACTGACTGGAACACCCCTACGATGAACGATTTGAGTAGCGGTATGCTTGCAACGTTTGTCCTACTGAGGCGGGGCTGTGTACACGATAGCCTATCGAACACGGTAAGCAAAATCCCGAAGCATATACATGCGGCTCCCATAATCTTAGGTGAGTTGAATTCCTTCACGAAGTCCCTGGCGCAGAACCCTAAGATCACCACGGGAATTGTACCTAACACAAGCTGCGGAAGGCATGTATCGGAGATTCTTTTTTTACGTGATACAAGCCCGCGGAACATATCAGCTACGTCGGTATGAAAGTAGATGAGGAGGGCTATAAGGCTACCGACGTGCAGTGCAATCTTGATGGCAAATGAAAATGAACTGATGCCGAAGATTGCAGAGAAGAAGTGCAGATTGACTGAGGAGCTAACAGGGATAACCTCGGAGACCCCCTGCACTATGCTAAGGAACAGTATGTTAAAATCCATGAGGTTGCTACTCGCTTTTATCCGACAGCATCTCTATCTTCAACTGTGCATCTTTCAGTTTCTGCTCGCAGAACTTTCTGAGCTCAGCGCCTCTCTCAAACGCCTTCACGGCATCAGCCAGGGGCATCTTCCCGCACTCCAGAGCCTTCACGATTTCTTCCAATTCGCTGATGGCTTGCTCAAATGTCAAATCGTCAGTCATGTCATTCAACTTTCAGAGCGATCGAATCTGTGGTATTATAACGCACGGTTGGGGAATGGTGTTGCACTGTTTACATAACTTTAAGAGGAAGATGCTTAAGGACATAAAGAACCTGGCGATCATAGCACACGTTGACCATGGGAAGACAACTCTGATAGATGCTCTCTTCAAGCACAGCGGGCTGTTTCGGGACAACCAGCAGATAGAGACATGTGCACTTGACTACAACGATCTTGAGAGGGAGCGCGGAATAACAATCCTCGCGAAGTGCACTAGCTTCAACTGGAACGGTACGAAGCTAAATATTGTGGACACACCGGGACATGCGGATTTTGGCGGCGAGGTTGAGCGTATCCTCAGCATGGTTGATGGAGTGCTGGTGTTGGTGGATGCATCAGAGGGTCCGATGCCGCAGACGAAATTCGTATTAGCAAAGGCACTGGCTCTTAACCTTAATCCTATCGTAGTCGTCAACAAAATCGATAAGTCAGACACGATGGTATCAGAGGTACTGAATGAGGTCTTCGATCTATTTATAGCGCTTGGTGCGAATGACTCCCAGCTTGATTTCCCGATAGTGTACGCATCGGGGCGTAATGGTTGGGCGGTACGTAACCTTGAGAGTGACGAGAGGAAGGACATGGTCCCGCTCCTTGATACGATCGTTGAGTATGTGCCGAATGCCTCGATCATAGAAGGTGAGTCATTCAGGATGCTGGTGACGATGCTTGAGTATGATCAGTACCTTGGGCGGATTCTCACCGGGAAAATTCTGAGCGGCACCGCCACGATTAACGATGCAGTGCACGTTCTGAGGGGCGGAGTTGATGGAGGGGTCGAAAGATCAAGATTGACCAAGCTCCTATCATTTGAAGGACTTAAGAGAGTTCCGGTGGAGTCTGCTGTGGCGGGAGATATCGTTGCAATCGCCGGGCTCGAGAAAGCAACTGTTGCTGATACGATAGCGTCTATCGATATCACTGAGCCTGTGCAGGCTATCCCTATTGACCCTCCGACAATCTCAATAACGTTCTCCGTGAATGACTCACCACTCGCCGGCAAAGAAGGCAAGAGCCTCACATCAAGGATGATAGGTGATAGGCTGCTTAAGGAGGCCGAGGGGAATGTATCGATCACTGTTAAGAGGTCCACGCATGAGGAGTCGTACGAGGTAGCCGGCAGAGGCGAGCTGCAGCTTGGAATCTTAATAGAGACCATGAGGAGGGAAGGCTTTGAATTATCGATTGGACGCCCGAAGGTCCTATTCCGCAAGTGCCCAGATACTGGTAACATCCTCGAACCAATCGAGGAATTGTACGTCGATCTGGACGATGAGTTCACCGGCACCGTGATTGATAAGCTGATACAGAGGAAAGGTGAGATGGTTGACATGCGGCCATCAGGCGTTGGTAAAACTAGGATCAAGTTCCTGATTCCAACGAGGGGACTCATAGGATACTACGGAGACTTCCTCACCGATACGAGGGGATCAGGAATTATGAATAGATCGTTCCACTCGTACGCTCCTCATAAAGGTCCGATAGATGAGAGAGCACGCGGCGCCCTCGTATCCACCGACAGCGGCAAGGCAATAGCGTACGCACTGTTCTTTCTGAAGGAGCGCGGCACACTGTTCGTGAGTCCCGGTGATCCGGTCTATGAAGGAATGATCATCGGCGAACACAGCCGCGAGAATGAGCTGGATGTCAACCCGACGAAGGAGAAGCAGCTGTCAAACTGCAGAGCCTCCGGAAAGGATGATAATATCAAGCTTCCACCACCAAGGCAAATGTCGCTGGAGCAAGCAATCGCATACATCAAGAACGATGAGATAGTCGAGGTAACTCCGAAGTCAATACGACTCAGGAAGCGGTACCTCGACCAAACGATTCGCAAGAGAATGAGCAGGGTGAAAGACGCTACTCCTGCTGGGTAGGTGCTGTGTATGTTCCTACAATGGCTCTCCATCCCGTGTTCCTAAATCCCTTCCTTGCTTCGGTCAGCTCCTCGTCTGGTCTCACACTCCGCACGTATTCAGTGACCGATGGTGCGCTGTCCTCGTATCCACCTACTGATAAGCATAGGCTGAAAGTTCCGTCACCAAGTGTGGTGCCGTCGAGTCGTGCTACTGTCATCAGCACGGCGCACTCGGCCCGTATGCACGGTGGGAGAGGTGGTATGCTTTCCACTTTACTGATGGCGGTTTGCTCTCCCCTCGGTGAGGGTTTGCCATCTTCCAGGATACGTGTACTGTTACATTGGGTTTCCCTCACATTGGAATATAATGCTATCGCCCTGCTGCCGAGGTCCTGCTCCAGCCCGTATGTTATGATTACGTTGGCACAGTTGAAATCGGTAGGACCATCCTGCTCGTATGTGCGCCATTGCCAACGGTCTGTCCGCTCTGTGATTGGCCATGTAGTTCCCTCTGATGTAGTGCCGTAGATCCACCGTGCTACTGGCTCTCTTATGAACCAGAGGTTGCTGCACCAGTCTAACATGTTGTATATGCTTTGCATGACTGCCTGCTCCCTGCATGGGACAGACATGCGCTGAGTTAGTTGCTCCACTCCTGCCCCCAGTGCTTCCGCCTTTACCATCAACTTCCTACTTAACCTCTCATACCTACCTACTAGCTCTCTTAATCCATCTATCTCCCCCCTCTGTCTCACCACTACTCTCTGCATCTCCTCTACATAACATCCTCTACCTACTCCCCTCTCTACTACACC
>JAISWU010000037.1 GCA_031270735.1 Holosporales bacterium
AACAGGGATAGTAAGAGGAGGTGAGAGCCTAAGAAGTGAGGAAACCCTAGAGAGAGAGAGAGGATAGAACCCTTAGTAGTAGATACCACAGGTGATAGGGATATCACAGGTGATGAAGAAGAGGTAGGTGATGAGGTAGATGAGATAGATATAGCTGGTGTAGTAGAGAGGGGAGCTGTTGAGGAACATGTGGCAGGGATGCAGAGAGTAGTAGCAAGGCAAGCACATCAGTTGAGGTGTTATCAGGAGTTGATAGAGAGTTATGAGAGGTTGAGTAGGAAGCTGGGTAAGAAGGTGGATGAGATAGAGAGGCGGAGAGAAGGAATACTTCAGGCACTAATGGTAACAGACAGGCAGCGAGAAGCGGCGCTGAAGGCGTACCAGATGTTAGAGTGGTGCGGTGGTATCTACGATGGCAGAGACGAGCTGGTCGAGTTTATCAGCAGGACTGCTGCGACCATAGATGGGGAGACAATCAGTGGTCGAACTGTGGGATGGACATGGGCCAAGTACGGTACAGGCTCCATATTGACTGAGAGCCTGGCGTACAGCATATCTGTATCGTACACCCCTCCTGGCAGCGAGCAGACAATATGGCTCTCTTACAGAATCCGAAACCGAAACAACGGCGGCGTAATACGCTTTCTCAACACAGGAGAGGAGACCACCGGAGACTACGAGCCACTACCCATTCGCCTGGAAGCCCTACCACCGCACGCCAGAGCGGAGGTGGCAGTCATCACGCTGCGCTCTCGGGGTGAACAAGGGTTTTCCCAAGTAAGGCTCCATACGACAGCTAGCCGAATAGGGGCGTTGCACAACCTTAATGACGGATACAGCACGTGGATCGCTCCACCAATTGAAGAGTGGGTGAGTACCGCGGTACCAGACCCTGGAAGCTCACTAGAATCCGCCCCAAATGGCCCACCAGTAAGCCTACAGTGGCGAGCAATCATCGGTACATACACAGCGCCAGAACCAGTCGAAGAGCCGCATTATCGGCCAACCTAAACATCCAGCACGCCAGCGTAGTGATACGCATACACCCCCACGCGCACATGACATGATATGACTCACCAATCATGTGCGCGCTGCGTGCCAGAATTCTTGGTTTGGAGTGGTGTGAAATGGGCCTCACACTCCGGCACTACCTACCAATCATCCTCAGCAGAGAGTCGAATCCATAACTCGTGAAGAATGCCGGAAGCTCGTTCTGAATAGAGACCCCATACTCAAATGGAAGGCTAAGGTCGTACCTTAGGGCCGCGAGTTCCTTTGACATAATAGCATTAGCCGTCCCATCTTCAAGGAGCTGCCGTTTTCTGTTTCGTGGTAACCACTCTGTGTTGGCCATTAAATTTTCAATGGAACCAAACTCACGGATCCATGTCGCTGCCGTCTTAGGCCCGATACCAGCAACTCCTGGAATATTATCTGAGCTATCTCCGGTGAGTGCCAACACATCCAGTACCTTATCGCTCGTGACTCCGAATTTCTGGATCACATCCTCCTCAGTAATATACCTCTGCTTCGCAGGATCATACATGGTCACACCATCTCCGATGAGCTGCATCAGATCCTTGTCGGACGATATGATATTTAGCCTATGGTTGCCTGCCAGCTTAGCTACGTACGTCGCTATTATGTCATCAGCCTCAAACCCAGGAGCCTCCACAGTGGTGAATCCAAATCTACGGCATGCTTCCTTGATTAATGGAATCTGCGCTAGCAGGGTATCTGGAGTCTTGGCCCTGTTCGCCTTGTACCCACCATATATATCGTTCCGGAATGTACGCTTGCCACTGTCACATGCTGCTATGAACATCGATCTTGGGAATCGAGGAACAAGCTTCAGCATGGTCATGCAAAATCCATACAACGCTCCAACTTCAGCGCCTTCATGAGTCAGGCTTGGGAACGCGTAGAAAGCACGGTATATAAACCCAGAAACATCCATGAGGTTAACGGTCCGCTGCACCACCAGCTCACTCATGTTACTTAATCTATACTGCAGCTTTGCATCCATGAAAGTTGCATGCTACGAAAATAGGTCCTTGAGCTTCTTGAAGAACTCAAATGAATTTGGGCTGTTGGTCTTGTCATCACGCTCACTCGCAAACTGCTCCAGGATCTCCCTCTGCTGCTTTGACAATGCAACAGGGGTCTCGGCGATGATCTCCACAATCAGGTCACCCCTTCTCGAGGAGTTCACAATTGGCATCCCCTTACCACGTACCTTGAAGTGCGCCCCCGATTGAGTGCCAGGTGGAATATCGATACTGCACTGCGTCCCGTCTAAATCGGGAACTTCGATCCTAGTACTGAGAGCCGCACTGACCATACTAATTGGTACAGAGCAGCGCAGATCAGAATCATGTCTCGTGAAGATTTTGTGAGGCAGGACGGAGACGAATATGTATAGATTCCCAGGAGGGGCCCCTTTGAATCCCGCCTCTCCTTCCCCAACTATCCTTATCTTACTGCCGGACGATACGCCAGCTGGTATATCAACCTCGAGATTCTTTTCCCCCTTAACGCGTCCACTACCTGAGCACCGCTTACATGGATCTGACAGAATACTACCAGCTCCTCCGCATGTCTGGCACGTACGCTCAAGAGTTATAAACCCGTGATTCTGACGCACACTCCCCCTACCCCCGCATGTCGGACACGGAGACGGACGTTTGCTACCTTCGCTTCCCGTGCCTGCACACGCATCGCACTTGACGAGTGTAGTATATTTCAGCTTCGTCTTCTTACCTCTGTATGCATCTTCCAGAGTTATCTTGATATCATACCGCATATCGGAACCAGGTTGATGCTGAGCGGCGCGTTGTCCACCAGTCGTAAAGGTAGATCCGAACATCTCCTCGAAGATATCGGAGAACCCTGTGAACTGACTTGAGAAATCAAACCCGCCTTCAAATCCTGAGCCCCCCGAATGTCCTCCCTGAAATCCTTCGCTGCCATACCTATCATACGCAGCCCTCTTTTGATCGTCCTTCAGCATATCATATGCCGCGCTGATTTCCTTAAATTTTTCCTCAGCTTGCTTATCTCCAGGGTTTTTATCGGGATGGTACTTGACTGCTAACTTACGGTACGCCTTCTTGATTTCATCCTGCGTCGCTGTGCGACCGACACCAAGTGTCGAGTAGTAGTCCTTCGTCATTATCCTCCTTTGTTCTTACTGAGCCAACTATGTAATGTCTGAGCAGACAAACGGTCCCTTACATCGTGCCACATTATACAATGACTTACCAGTGGAGCGTACAAAATCCGCTTACATTGTACGCCCGCTAAGGTACCAATTGCCTCTCCGGACATTTATTGGCGGGGATCGGTACTGTCGGCCGCGGTCCTCCACACTTTGCCGTAGCTCTGGGGTAGCACAAATGGGAGAAGCTCCAAAATCACTCGTCTGACTGAACTACCTAAGCACCTCCTGAGCCCTGGATTTCCAATGGTGCCCTCGGGGAGACTCGAACTCCCATGCTCAAAAGAGCGGCAGATTTTGAGTCAGTTACAATACACAATCGCCATGCATCACAGATCATCATATAACCCTTGAAAAACCAACGCTTTCATGAGATGATGTGGTCATGATTTGATCACGGTGCGTCATGGCGATTTGCTATGAATCCTCTAAAAAAGTGGGGCAGGAGTGGGACCGGCGAGACCCAGTTGCACTGGAGAGATCAAATTTTTCGGGTCTGGAAAAGGAGTGAGTCATAATGGGTGTTACGCGGACTAAAACAAAAACAAAGGTAACTGGAGTTCGTTATAGAGAGCATCCAACGAGGAAGCATGAGGTACGTAAGGACCGTTACTTCACGATCAGGTATAAGGGTTAATGGTAAGCTTAAGGAGGAGGCGTTAGGGTGGGAATCTGAGGGATGCACTGAACGCAAGGCTTTAGAGAGGTTATCTGAGCTGAAGGAAAACAACCGTATTGGTACTGGAGCAAAGACCTTAGCTGAAAAGCGTGAGTTATCCATGGCAGCAAGAACGACAGTATGAAAGAGAAAACATCACGTTTGCAACGGTGTTCAGTGGGTATAATGAACGCGCACAGGGGGATAGGAATGATGAAACAAATAAAACTGAGCGGCTTTGCTTTAACAAATGGATAGCTCCTCTTCTCGGTAACATGCCAATGAAAGATATTTCTCAAGATCTACTTGAAACACTCAAGAAGAATGTGAGAGATGCCGGTAGATCTGCTCGTACAATCACATACCCTATCCATTGTAAGGCAGGTGTTTAACTACGCTAAACGCAATAGCCTATACAAGGGTGATAATCCTGTATCCAATGTGGAGAAGCCACGTGAAGACAATAGACGCAACAGGTTTCTAACTTATGAGGAAGCTGATTTACTGCTGGAACATCTTGGTACTGTAAGTCATACGCTGCACGATATAGCGCTGCTGTCATTGCATTGTGGATTGAGGGCTGGGGAGATATTTAAACTTTCATGGTCGGACATCGATTTTAATAACGATACAATCTTCGTTAAAGATACCAAAAGCAAGCGTAATAGGAACGTTGTTATGACCTCTGTTGTTAAGACCATGTTGAAAGATAGGCAGAAGAGCACTGTATCTGATATAGTTTTTCAATCTCGTACTGGCGAGAGGATAACAGAAGTATCCAGAGCTTTTGATAGAGCTATAGACCACCTCGGGTTTAATAAGGGTGTTACAGATCGTAGGTTGAAGGTTGTGTTTCATACTGAGACATACATATGCTAGCTGGTTAGTTATGGATGGAGAGTCGATATACACTGTGCAGCGCCTCCTAGGTCATTCAACAATATCAATGACCGAGAGATACTCTCACCTTGCTCCAGATCATCTCAAGAAAGCAATTAGTACATTTGAAGCCAATATAATGCGAAGAAAAAATAAAGTTGTGTCGTTCGAAGAAATCCAAAATAAAGCTAAGAAAGGCTAATTTGGTTTCTTGGTGGATACATAAATCTCGGACGGACGGACAAATGGGAGTGTATCCATGCGTCTACATTACAAATCAGGTAAGTCTGCTTATCTGCTTCACCTCTTCCATAGACAACCCTGTGCCTTTTGCTACTTGTTCTATCGTAAGTCCCATTGCTAGAAGGTTCCTAGCAGTCTCTCTGGCCTTCCTA
>JAISWU010000045.1 GCA_031270735.1 Holosporales bacterium
ACTAAGTTCAATGGTGTATCAAATGAATCTTTCATATTGCATCTGAAGGAATGTGAGTTTAGATTCAATCACAGGGGAGAAAATTTGGCTCATCTGATAGCCAAAATTTTCTCCCAAAATAGATTTTACTAGTCAAGAGCCTTGTGCGATGCATGCGCTCTCAGGGAGGAGACCACCCATGTATACATTACACATCCAGATTCTTTACCCTCTCTGCATTTGACTGGATGAAGTCACGACGTGGTTCTACCACATCTCCCATCAGCACAGACAGTATCTTGTCGGCCTCCTCAGCCTGAGCAGTCTTGACCTGTAGCAATGTCCTCGAGGCAGGATCCAGTGTGGTCTCCCACAGCTGGTCAGCATTCATTTCTCCAAGGCCTTTGTACCTATTGATCGTCAGACCTTTCCTACCATACTCAAGTATGTTGGCTGATAGCGCTAGTGGGCCATCGATCAGTATTTTCTCCTTCCCACCATTCAGTTCTAGCCGTGCGACATCATTGAACATAGTATGGAGTTTTTCATGGAGTCTCCCAATTGCCTTAACAGCTGGGAGATCCAAAAATCTGTTGTCTACCGTTATAAGCTCCTTTGAGCCGAACGAACTGACGATTATCTCGAGTACCCCATTACTGATAATTGCCTCATAGCCGTACTCCTCAGTCTTCATCCTGTGGAGGTGCGTCTGTAGTATCTCGATGTTTTGCCCTGTAATTCCACCTGACAGACATCCACTTAGTAGCAGCTTTTCGATGATGCTGGCGTTGTTTATATGAGGTATCAGCGACTCGATGGAATCACTGACGTTCATGATCATCTCGGCAGTCTGTCTTAGATCGTGGCCACTCACCGCCTCCCCACTCGAGAAGACAAGCCTCACGTCCTTAAGGGCTTCGTTCAGTAGATACTCTCTGAAGGCGTTTTCATCCTTGATATATACAACTGAGTTTCCACGCTTCACCTTGTAGAGCGGAGGCTGAGCGATATAGAGGTACCCTTTATCAATCACGGGTTTCATGTGCCTGTAGAAGAACGTCAGTAGTAATGTCCTGATGTGACTACCGTCAACATCAGCATCTGTCATGATCACGATCTTGTGGTACCTTGCTTTCTCTACATCAAAGTCATCCTTGCCGATGCCGGTGCCTATAGCTGTTATCAACGTCCCGATTGATTCGGATGATAGCATCTTGTCGAACCTGGCCTTCTCCACATTGAGGATCTTACCTCGAAGGGCGAGGATGGCTTGCGTCTTTCTGTCACGTCCCATCTTGGCGGAGCCGCCGGCTGATTCTCCCTCAACTATAAACATCTCACTGAGCGCAGGGTCCTTCTCGGAGCAGTCAGCAAGCTTTCCCGGTAGTGACGCGACATCGAGTACTCCCTTGCGTCTCGTTAGCTCTCTGGCTTTCCTCGCGGCTTCCCTCGCGGCAACAGCTTCGAATATCTTATCGAGCACAATTTTGCCCATGGCTGGATTCTCCTCAAACCACGTACCAACTGCACTTGCAATCGCAGACTCAACAACTGGACGTACTTCCGACGAGACGAGCTTATCTTTGGTCTGAGACGAGAACTTCGGATCTGGCACCTTTACAGATAGTACACACGTGAGGCCCTCCCTGACATCTTCTCCGACTATTGCGCTTTTAAGATCTTTCTTGCTCGAGATTTTCTGGGCGTTATTGGCAATGTAATTTGTTACAACCCTAGTGAGTCCGGCTTTAAAGCCAGCAAGGTGAGTACCACCATCATGCTGCGGAATGTTGTTGGTAAAGCACAGGATGTTTTCGTGATAACTGTCTGTCCACTCCATTGCCATTTGCACGACTATTTCCGAGTTAGATGATGAGTTATCTGCCGTGATAATCTGCGGGTGGAGTACTGTTTTACCTGTATTGATGTACCTCACGAATGCCTCGAGGCCTCCATCATAACGGAATCGATTTTCATACGGAGAATCGGTCCTTTCATCGACGAGTTTTATACTGACACCTGAGTTCAGGAACGCCAACTCCCTGATTCTGCGTTCGATCGTCCCTCTATCAAACTTCGTGATTTTAAATATGGAGCTGTCTGGTTTGAATCGAACCATCGTCCCTGAAGCAATCGTTTCACCGTCAGATACCACCTTCAGTGGTGAAACTGGGACTCCATGGTCGAACTGCATAAAATATTTTTTATGATCCTTCCATATGGAGAGCTCCAGAACTTCGGAGAGTGCGTTGACGACTGATACGCCAACACCGTGCAATCCTCCCGATACCTTGTATGAATTCTGATCGAATTTCCCTCCGGCGTGGAGTTGCGTCATAATCACTTCCGCTGCGGAGACACCCATTTCCTTATGGATATCCACTGGGATTCCGCGGCCATCGTCAATTACGGAAACGTATCCCCCCTCCTCGATGGTAACTGTGATATCGTGACAATGTCCGGCGAGAGCTTCGTCTATTGCGTTGTCTACGACCTCGTAGACTAGGTGGTGGAGACCGGTACCATCGTCCGTATCCCCTATATACATGCCTGGGCGCTTTCTGACTGCATCCAGGCCCTTAAGTACCTTTATCGAATCAGCCGTATAGTTGTTATTGGCTTCTTTGTTGTCTGTCATTTTATGATCCTTTCTATGTTGCGGTTATGAATTTTGAAAAACTCGGCTATCACATTGAGGCCCTCGAAGATGTTTCTCTCAGGCCCTGATAGCCGTATACTTGAAGAGGTCTGACCAATCGCCCTGAGCATGGGTACATTATACCACCCCCAACTGGACCTGTCACCTGACTCTGAAATCTCGGAAACTTTGCACCATCAAGCTGGAACTCTTCGAGCTCACACGCTATACTAACACGGCCCTCAACTATCTTGAGACCAAGCCCCGATATCTTATTTTCAATCACTCATGAGCCATGAGTCAATATCTTTTTTACGCCCATAATGTTCATTATAAGTTTTCAGGGTCTTGAGACGTTCAATGGGCAGGTTCTTTATCATTATTCAGGGCTCGCTTAGTCCTCATTGAGCAGACGAAGATCGAGAAAATGTACATCAGCACGAAGAGACTCAACGCCTTCCAGGTGTATACAAATCCCAACACGATCATCAATATCACGCATAGCATGAATGGCAGATACTGCTTCTTCCTGATATGGAATTTCTTTATGGAAGGGGTCGGAAACTTTGAGATGCACAGGAGCCCTGCGATCGTTATATCCATCGCACAAAGGTATGGGCTTTTAAAAAACTTGTAGCCGAAGGCATTGAATAGTATGATGGGAAATAGGGCGAGGATTGCTCCAGCTGGGGCTGGTACTCCTGTGAAGAATTTACCTGATAGCGGAGTCTTGATGTTTTCGATGTCGCACGTATTGAATCTTGCCAATCGCAAGCCCATGCATGCAGCGAAGAAAACTGCGGCGGCCCACCCGAGTCTGTTGAGATGAGATAGGCTGTAGAGGTACATAACAACTGCTGGGCACAACCCAAAGACCGCAAAGTCAGAGAGTGAATCTAGTTCAGCACCAAACCGGCTGCATGAATTAAATAACCTAGCAAGCCGTCCGTCTGTTGCGTCGAGAAAAGCTGCTGCTATCACTGCGATCACAGCATACTCCCACTGCTTGTTCAGAGCAAACCTAACCTGTGTAAATCCAACGAGTAGCGCCGATAACGTGGCAAGGTTGGGAATGATCCGCGCTAATGAGAGGTTCTTAAAAATCTGCTTCCTGTTCTTCCGTGTCACCGAAAACGACCTGCGTCCGATCCATCCAGATTACACAAGGAGTATACCACCATTTAGGTGGAGCAAGCACTATGTGAGACGTATGGCCAATCAAAATTTCCGGTTGACATGATCAGAAAATTTGCAACGGGCCATATGGTTCTAACCGATACGCTCCACCGGTACAATGAATCTACAGCTCGTAGACTATTGGAGATAGGAAGTACTCGCACAGGTACATGATCTCGCTAGTGGCTACGTACTTATTTACTACCTCACCCGTCCTGAATGTATAGGCATGGTCTGTCATGGCGTCCATTGCATTGGATGATATCTTCATCCAAAATGCCGCCTCCTTGGCATCTGAAAGCGAGGTTACCGCTCCAGCGGTTATGCCGGTGAATAGTGATACAAATCGCGCGATACATGTCACACACTTCTTCATGGTTCCGTTATACCCTCCAATTTCTTTTATTAAGGTATTGAGCCTCTCCCACTTGTGTTGGTCTTTGTCAACTACTATTATCTCGCCTTTATTTATGAGGGTCCTGACCGCCGTAGCAATTGACATAATCTCACCGTTATCCATATCGCAAACGCAGGAAGCCATGGTAGCAATACTCACGCTGCTACCATCGTCTCCATGAAGAGCATTGATCGTGTCTAGCACGGGCTTCCCCGAGTTATACTCCATGCATGCGCCCAGACCCCATGACAACATCTTTCCGACGTACAACCCGATTAGTAGGTTGCCGTATAGCGTCTCATCTGGGTATTCTCCGCTGAGATATTTTACAACACTACATGACGCTGCAATGAGTAGCTGTGCTGCATATACGAGATTCCTCGCAAGCGAACTTTGAGATAACGTAGCGCGGAGTGCAACGGCATCAGGGGAGTCATACAAATTTCCCATGGCCACCATTCCTAGACGAAGCCTGCTGTGTTCTTGCAAGAATCGTCCCAGTGTCGCATTTGTATGGGCTAACTCCGAACCCTCGACGTACTGGTGTACCATGTCGCCAATATTACCTCCGACTTGTAAATCCATGCCACATGCGACTGGGCAGATATTGCTGGAAAACACACATCCTAGTGTAAGCACGGAGAGTATCCAGCGGTAATTTATTGCTATCATTTGAGTAATCTTTAATTAGAATGGTGTATCAATACCCTAACGGAAAAAGATGAATAAAATATTAAATTGCCTTTAAAATTTCACGACTATGGAATTAACCATGACAGAGGCAGCCGTCAATTCACTCTGCTTATTGTCTGTGTGGTGCAGGTGCAATGGTGATACACTGTGCCACGAACACTAGGCTGATGCACAGGTAACGGTAATTGAGTATGTTTAGGCCTATTCGTGGAATGAAAGATTTGTACGGAGCTGACTGCCGTAAGTATGAGTACATCAAGGTGAAGGCTATGTCCGTGTGTGGGCGATATGGGTACAGCGAAATCTATACCCCCATGCTGGAGTACTCCGAGGTTTTTCAAAGGAGCATTGGAGATGAGACTGATGTGGTTTCTAAGGAGATGTACACATTTGTTGATCGAGGTCATGAGTCGATTACCCTACGACCAGAGGGTACGGCTGGTGTGATTCGCGCTGCCGTTACTGAATCGCTCGTCCAGGCATTACCAGTGAGGCTGATGTACTGCGGGGAGATGTTTAGATACGACAGGCCTCAAAAGGGACGATACAGACAGTTCAGACAATTCGGATGCGAACACATAGGGGAGAAGAGTCCATACATCGATGCCATGGTAATCGCTATGGCTTCTGAGATACTCAATGCCATCGGCGTATTCGACTTTACGGTTTTGGTCAACTCGCTTGGAGATGAAGAGACGCTAGAGGCATACACGAAGGCAGTAGTAAAGTACTTCTCTAGGCACGAGAAGAGTCTGTCTCCAGAGTCTCAGGTGCGTCTCACCAAGAACCCACTGAGAATCCTGGATTCGAAGGATAGGCATGATATTGAGATATGTTCGATGGCTCCTATCATTTCGGATTACTTTACCAAGGAAGCTAGAAGCTATTTTGGAAAGGTCATGGAGTTGTTGGATGCGTACGGACTGAGGTATGAGGTCGATAACTTTTTAGTGAGGGGACTTGATTACTACACGCACACAGCCTTTGAATTTAAACCAACAACTGGCGAGTTCAGAGAGTCGATTGGAGGTGGTGGGCGGTATGACAAACTCGTCGCGATGTTCGGGGGGCCAGACATTTCTGGCATAGGATTTGCATTCGGAGTTGAACGTCTGATGATGTTGTTGAGCAACGAGCACTTCGACACCACAACAAAAACTGTGGCTGTCATTCCGGTTAGTAATAGCGAGAACGACTACGCCTTCTCGTTATTCAGGGAGCTACATAGTGTTGGCGTAGCAGCTGAGTTCATACACTCAGGGAATATGAGCAAGAAGATGAAGGCTGCTGACAAGCTTGGGTGCGAGCTAGCACTGATCATAGGTGATGAAGAACGTTCCAGCGATACGGTATCAGTCAAGTTCATGAACGCGACGGAGTCAGCAATCAAGTCACGTACTATCAACGCCGTCAGCACCGTGCAGTTCGTGAAGAATGCGCTGGGTGGGCATAAATCATAATCTGCTGTACATGCATGCAGTGCAGCTTCCATACGACAAGATTACGGGTTCAGTATCAGCTCGAGGTATCGGTGTGGCTCGGGTGGAGACGCGTTAAGACGTAGTCTCGCAACACCGGCATAGCGGCCGGGTAATCGTGTAGGTACCTACAGCTAACTGCCTCGATCCACTTCATCCCTGCTGTATTTTGGCATTTCGCGGTGTATTAATTCAGGCTGTATCGCGAGTAGGTCCAATCTCAGGTCATGCGTCCAAGTTGGCACACGACCGTACATGTCCACAAGCTCTCTCCACGTATCGGTTTTTGTGTAGCTGCGATGGTGTCGCTACGGCCATCAGAATTGTCTTGTTCATCATTGCTTAGCCACGCGTGGTTCTTCCAAGTACCAGTGAAATTTTTTGAAGACGTCCATGTACAGCCGTTTTTTGAAATGCACAGAGAGTCTGATAATGTTGCCAGCAGACATCCATCTCCAAGTATCGAATTCTTTGTGCGATGTCATATTGACATTAATCGCACTATCGTCTCCCAAGAACTTAAGCAGGAACCATTTTTGTCGCTGCCCAACTATCCTATTGCCCCTACGCCTTAGTGAGCAGGGGACAATGTATTCGAGCCAATCGTCAGTTTCTGCAATGACTTCAACATCGTCAGTACCGATCTCTTCCTTTAGTTCCCTGATCGCTGCCTCGAGTGGTGTCTCTCCGCTCTCGATTCCTCCCTGTGGCATCTGCCATGGCTTCTTGAGAAACCAAGATATCATCTGCGTGTTAACAGTGTTTCTCTTTCCAGCAAAAATTTTTTTGTTATTATTGACCACCACCATCCCGACTCCCATTCTGAAACGACTATCATCAAAGTTACTTTGCATATTAAAGTTCAAAAAGCCGGTGCCGTATGTATGGTATCAGATGTAACACTATCACCACCACCAGAAAAATGTGTGTGTATGCGTTCACATCATTTGAGACAGATCCTAATTGTACGCCATCTAGATGCGTGGTACACTGCGGTCTGGTTGTCCTCGTAGCTCAGATGGATAGAGCGTAGGATTCCTAATCCTGAGGCCGTGGGTTCGAATCCCGCCGAGGACACCAGTGGAAATCCAGGGCTTAGGAGGTGTTTATATATTTCTCCCAGCTACGATAGTGAGGTGACTCGTGGTAGAGTTACAATCGAACTCCAGGAGATTATGTACATATCTCCTTAGAGAATTCATAGGCTGAATCGATAGACCCTTTGAATGATAAATTCGTTTTGCAGTCCGAAGCCCATGGATCATCGATAATAGTATGGTTGGTAGAGCATATTGCTCGAATATGAGAGGATCTATTCTGGACCATAGCATCAAGATCTGTAGCAGAGTTAACGAAATTTTAACTTCTACCTAGTAACATGGGGGGAGATTTTGTGACGCGTACACGTAGTAGCACAATGAAAGCCGTATTATCACTTGCAGTATTGCTGACATCGGCCCGGGCACTTGGCGATGAACTACTTTGGATAGGAGACGATGTTGAGGTCAAGTGTGCCTGCGAAAAGGACAAAGCAACCGATTCGCATAGGTGTCGGAAGGTTGATCAACTCCCACCGGATTGGACTACCATCACAGGTATCCATCCTCCAGATATAAAGGATATACCATTAAGGATTGAGCAAGTCGTATCTTCCAATCAGGGCGCAGCTAGTGGTAGCATGCAGTCCCGAACCGAGGTGGAGAGAGGCTAAAGACGATATGTTCAATCATGGGTTGCAAGGTCTCATTCTCATGGAGTATCTGGATAGGGTTCTGGAGGTAAATATGGGTCACCTTAAAGCATGTGACGTTGTACATACCCTTTGCATGCCCATATTGTTTTGTGGAGCCGCTGTCGGTACACTGTATATGTACTTCATAGTTTTTGTGCTACTGAATTAGTGTCTTCTATGTTACCACGAGTGCGCCCTGATTGGGTTAAGGCCAAGGCATCAGGCTCAAATGAGTTTGAGCATACGGTTGAGATCATTAAATCTTGTGGCGTGAACACTGTTTGCGAGGAGGCGTTGTGCCCAAATATATGCGAGTGCTGGAAGAACAAGACAGCAACATTCTTGATAATGGGGAAAGTGTGCACACGAGCGTGCGGATTCTGTAGTATAAAATCTGGATGTCCATCTGCTCTCGACTCGTCAGAACCCGACAGAATTACAGAAGCCATTAAAGCTCTCTCTCTGAAATACGTTGTGATAACATCGGTAACGAGGGATGACATACAGGATGGCGGGGCATCACACTTCGCATTGGTAATCAACACAATTAAGACGGCTCTACCGGATACAAAGATTGAGATCTTGGTCCCTGATTTCAAGGGAAATGCCACAGCGATACAATTGGTTGTAGATGCGAGGCCTGATGTGTTTGCCCACAATATCGAGATCGTAAGGAAGTTACATGGTAAGGTCAAGAAGCTACCATCCAACTATAATACATCATTGAGTATCTTAAAAACCGTGAAGGAGATGTGCAGCGAGGCCGTTACAAAGACTGGGTTAATTGTAGGAGTAGGGGAAAGTGACTCAGACATATTCGAAACCATAGACGACGTATCTGCCAACAATGTTGATATCTTGACGATTGGGCAGTACCTGACCCCTACGACGTATCACTACCCAATCGCCAGATACGTGACCATTGAGGAATTTAACATGTACGCTAAGCACGGCGAAAAACTGGGAATCAACGTCATCGCTGGACCGCTCGTGAGGTCATCATACAATGCACTTGAGGCCTACAAGCAAGCATGTTACCAGAAGTAGGTCTGTACGTAGTAGCCGTATTGTCTGGTACCGTGATTGCTTATCAGGACGTCATAACAGGGCGAGTAGGTATAGCTCCGCTGCTCTGCTTTTTTCTAGCTTGTGTCACAGCATCTTACATTAGGAAAGAGTGCTGCCTAGCGTTAATGGGAGTGCTCCTCATTGCAGGGGTCGTAATGTTTCTTGTGAAGGGAACACATGCAATTGGAGCCGCTGATTACGTCGTTGGAATATCGCTTGCCAGCGTTATGACAACATCACATATGTGTGTATTTCTCATATCATGCGGACTACTCGGGATTGCTGTGCACATCATGCTGGCCTCTAGGAAGATTCCATTCACTCCAGTGATGTTGGTCGCGTATGTAATAACGGAGTTTGTTGTGTACCGCATTTTCATTCAAATTTAAATTTCACTTACAGAGCCTAGTCAAGTTGTCCGCTGTGTTCGCCAAGATAATGCATAGCGAGTTTCTTGGAAGCTTCTACTGCCGGTTGGTCGAATGGGTTGACTCCTGCGAGCTTAGCCATCGTGATAACCTCGACAAACGACAATGCCATTAGGTAGCCTACCACCCACACATTGAGTTCACCAAACTCCAGCACCCTTACGAACGCCTTCTCCTTCAGCACCTCTATCGTGGCTTGCTGGTGAGACAGCATGAGGTCATGGATATTGCATCCGTGCAGTGGTCCTAGGAGATCGCAATTTACCTCGGCTGTGTGCGTGTTGTTCTTCTGGGTAACCACTGTAAACACCTTGTCGGATGGACCACCAAGGAACAGCTGCAACATGGAATGTTGATCGATGGTTCCTGTGGCTCCCACTGGTGTGATCCCGAAGCTCTCCGATTTACCGAGGCTTTCTGATATTAGTTGGATGGCCCACTTACAGTAGTCGCCGAGTAGGTCTGAGTAGGCCATGATCACATGTATGTTAACTCTGCCAGAGCGGACGACATTGTACATATCGACGATATCACTGAAGACACTGCACTCGTCCGGAGTACTAGCCCTGGTGACGTGTCCTATGAGGGTCCTTGCGCCATCAGTGAACGCCTTTATATCTACTCCTCCAAGCAAGGCTGGTAGTAACCCAACGATCGAGAATACGGAGAACCTCCCGCCTATTTTGGGATTGTGTTCCAGTACTGACACGCCCTTGGATTTCGCAACCTTCATCAATGTGCTAGACTCCGACAGCTCCGTGATGGCAATGGCTTTCCCGGCATAATCAAAGTTCCGCCAGAGCTCGCATATGGACGCGAAGAGCATGAGCGTCTCAGTGGTTCTTCCTGACTTGGAAATTACGATGATGCCAGTCCTGTCTTTGTCGTAGTCATTGATGACATTCACGAAATGCCTGGAGTCTACATTTTCAAGGAACGTAACTCTCGGGACACGCCCGGAGTACAGCGCCTCGAAATTCACGAGACACTTCCCACCGAGGCTGGAGCCACCTGTTCCTATTACCAGCACCCTCTCGCAATCGCTGAACTTACTCGCTGCAGCTTCTATGTGATCATGGCTTTCGTTCAACATCCGGAACATATCCATGGTCTCGATGCAGTCCTTCAGATAGTCAAACGTCTCGTTAATCATGGATTCCTACAGCCCCCTTGATACCACCATCAACCAGCCATCAATTCTTGATGCTCGTCATGATGGCCTCGATGCACTCAGGATTCGAGATTGTGGTAAGGTCGCTGAAATCCCGCTTGTTAGCGGCGATCCCTCGCAGGATCCTACGCATGATCTTTCCGGACCTCGTCTTGGGAAGATCATCAACTATCGCTATCACATCTGGCTTCGTGATGGGGCTTATCAGCCGTCTAACCCTATCCGAAAGCGTCTTCTCGGCATTGGTACGCTGCTCATCTGTAATCCCCTTTTTGAGGACTACGAAAGCAAAGATTCCCTCACCCTTGATCGGATGCGGAAATCCAACGACTGATACCTCGGCGACTATGTCTGCCCCTGCGATTACCTCCTCGATCTCGATGGGACTGATCCTATGACCCGACACGTTCAGAACATCATCAGCACGCCCTGTGATCCAGTGATTGCCGTCGAAATCGAAGTACGCCTCATCGCCTGTGAAATATATATCGTCGCCAGACTGTGAGTAGTACGTGTCCTTCATGGCTGTCTTGCTACCAAAGATCCCTGTTAGCATTCCTGGGAGTGGGTGCTCTATGAACATCGCCCCCTTCGTTTCAGGAGTGGTGATGGTAACGTCATCCTCATCCTTTAGGATCAGCTTGCACCCGAAGAACTGCCGCCCTATATGTCCGTACGCCTTCATCTCTGAGATGTTACAGAGAGGAGCAGTCGGCACTCCTCCAAGCTCAGTCTGACCCCACATATTCACGATTGAACATCTCCCACCTCCCACCTCATTGAAGTACCATAGCCAAGCCTCCTTGTTCAGCACTTCACCGAACACACCGAGGTGCTTTAAGGAGCTCCTTGAGCTTGTCGACAGACTTTCATCAGAATGCTGCATCATTGCTCTCAGGACAGTCGGTGCTGTGTTGAAGGTGGTCACCTTGTGCATATCCACAATCTCCCAGAAGATCGAGTTCCTGGGATACGTGGGGATTCCTTCGAAGAACAGTGACGTCGTGCCGTTACACAGAGAGGAGTATAACGGGTAAGCGTGCCCACCCATCCACCCAATATCTCCTGATCCCCAGAAGACCTCGTTCTCGAACAGGTTGAAGAAGTACCTCCCGGTTATCATGGAGAACAGAAGGAAACCGCCTGTGCCAAGAGTTACTCCCTTCGGCTTCCCGACAGACCCAGATGTGTACAGGATGAACAAGTCATCTGACGAGCTCGCCTCCTGTATCTTACACTCAAGCGGTTGGTTCTTTGAGGCCTCGTAGTAATCGATATCGAGACCATCATCCCAGTCGACATCAACACCCTGGCGCTTCACGATGAGGGCTCTAATCTTGCGGTTGCAGATCTTCCTAGCGGCATCGACATTCTGTTTCAATGGGAACATCTTGCCACCACGTCTGTTCGCGTCACATGAGATTATGAAGTTAGAGTTGCAGTCGTCCATCCTGAGTGCAATGGCATTTGGTGAAAATCCAGCGAAGACGGCAGTGTACGGAATACCAAGTCTCGCGCAGGCCAGGCATGCATATATTCCCTCTGGGACCATAGGCATATATACGGTCACGCAGTCACTCCGTGTAAGCCCAAGGCTGGTCAGTGTGTTTGCGAATCTGCATACCTCTTCCTTCAGTTTCTTGAATGATATGTACTCGAACTCATCGAGGCCCTCTCCTTGCCAGATAACGGCAGTCTTATAAGGATTCGCCTCCGCATGGCGATCAACACAGTTGTAGCACGCATTGATCTTCCCGTCAGGGAACCACTTCGTAGTCCCATGAGGGCCCCTTTGCATGATTATCTCAGGCGAGCGTATCCACGATAATCTCGGGACTTGTGCGCGCCAGTATCCCTCTATGTCACGGAGGGAGTAGTCGTATATGGTCTTATAGACCTCCTCATCCCGCCAAGCGTCATCCCGTCTCAGGTATTGTTCATCAATTTTCATACAAGCTCCAAACAGTCTAAAAACACACTCATGATCATTGCGGTTAATCCAGTCGCTAACAGCCCAGCCCAGAATGCCTTCCATGCCAACGAGGCTATGCACTTCTGAGATGGGACGAGAGCAGATATTCCGCCGATCGTAATTCCTATGCACGCAAAGTTCCCGTAATTGTTGAGAGCATAGATGGCCTTGGTAGCACTCCCTGAATCAAGGTTAGCTTTAGCCAGATCGAAGAATGCCACTAGCTCATTAACTGCAGTCTTTGTCCCTAGGACCTGAGATACCGACATCACATCCTTGGGAGCAACATCGAGTAGCCACGCAAACGGGTACATGCATACTCCGAAAATTTTCTGAAGTGTGATTGACTCCCCACCAACATCAGGAAACAACCCCAACAGATAATTAATGAGGGCAATCAGCGCCACCGTTCCTACAAGGGACCCAACGATACACCACCATACGAAGGCGCCATCCGAAATTCCCTTCGACATGGCTCCCATAAAACTCGAGTAGGGAAGTTCTGGTTCATGATCTACAGCGGTCTTAATATCATCTGTACCGTTACCATGCATCATGAGTGGGCATATAATGTGCACCGAAATTACTGACACGACACTGGACATCAGGATATGCTTCATTGCATCCTGGCATATACCATCAAGCGCTCCAGCATATATCGGCATCGTCGCTGCTGACGTTGTAGCAAAGGCGAGCGCCAGGATGATGAACATATCATTTTCTCGTAAGGATGGTAGCCTGTGCTTGACTAGCAGGGGGGCTTCAATCTGACCGACAAAAATCTTGGCAGCAGTAATGATTCCGACGGTCTCATTTACCCTAAACACCTTCTTGAATGCATATCCAATTGCCTTTGCAATGATCGGGAATATTTTGAGGTACGTCAGGATCGCTGCCAGTGCTCCAGTAATGATGACTGTTGGAAGCGCCTGAAACGCGAAGACAAATGGCGATCTACCGTCCGCTACATCAAATGGTAACACATCTCCACCGATATATCCAAACACGAACTTCGTCCCTTCGAGTGTCGCATCCTTCAACTTCATGATTCCGCCCGCGATGTATTCCACTCCGGAGATACAGATTGGGAACTTCATGAGCACGAAGATGAGGACGATCTGAAATATGATCCCATACAGCACGGGCTGCCAACGGGTTCTCTCTCGCAAAGCCGTACATCCCCCAAGAACAAACGCACAAGCTAGCATGGCAAAATAACCAACGAGCGACCTAAGCACTCCAGCCTACCGATTCAGTTTCGAGCAACAGGGATTCTACCCCATGAACAATGCCGGCATCAAGGATCTTCGCTGTGGCGTGTACAAGTCATATCTTCCAACCAGTTTGGTACATCAGTTAGAGGTAAATTTAAAATAACTTCACGCTGAATTTATTTTACGTTGTATTCACAGTTTTGCAATCTTTAATAGTGCATAATTTAAGTGATTACATATCTGGTGATTCGCAGGTAGGGAATAATGAGCGTATGGACTATGGTGGCAATAGCTATGACACTTTGTGGATATACCACTGCCATGACTAATCGTGGCTATAACAGATATTCACGACTTGGAGCTGGTGATAACACAGAACTCGAATTGCATTCGGTGGAAGATTCTGATGCGTCAGTGATGAGTATTATGTGGCTGACACAGCAAGGAACTGCGGAGATTACGAACGGTAGCATAATGAATTTTTTCGTGTACGACGGGCAGCGGTGGGTTTTGAATTACTCCGCTATTGCCGTTATCACTAGCGTAGAGCAGATTGTGGCCGCATTACACGGCCCAGATGGATTACCTACGATATTTGACCAGGAGTCGTACGATCAAATCGTTAGACCGCTTAGCGACGGCAAGCCGAAAGATTTGCGGAGGTTGTTTGTTATGGAGTCATATGGCACACTTGCAAGTATTTGCTCAGGCGCTGCCCCCATTGCAACCATAATTCCCATTGAAGCAAATCTTAAGGCATACACTGGGATAGTGACGGTGCGGCCCCTTCGTGTGGCCCTTTCGCAAATAACGACCGATACCATTATCCGTAACTACCTTGGGCATCAATACGCACCAGGGATCTTGGGACAACTCGTACAAGCATGTACTACCGTAAGCGATGATAAGACACATAGGCGAGTTGCAAGCGCATTCCGTAGCGACTTCGTGACGATAATACTTACGAAGTATGGAATACTGTCAAGCGATACGAACGTAGCAGATACCGATCCGGAGTGGTATGACAGCGCTAGTGAACAGGACAAGATATTCGAATACACGGCAAGTGAGGTAGTTCTTAAATCACCATGGATCAGACGATGTGACGTGTCGTAGAAACGGGGTAGATTGCTATACGTTTCCAAATGATATCGATGGGACTAAGGCATTTGTTCGAAGCGGACAATCGAGCTAGTAGCAACGGACACAGAACGTCTTACAAGCAGGCCACCACCACATGTGGGAAATGTTTGCTTTGGATACGATACTAAAACGCATCTCGCGGATGCTATAATCGTGATGCTCGGTAAACAAAATTTGCACTGGTTTGAATGCTGACTGACACAGGAGTTCGAGCTCGGCATAAAGTCGCGTACTGGATTGCTGTATCGATAATCCTGGTTTCGTGTGTCGGGCTGTTCCACAGGGCTCTCACCGTGATCGACAATCCAGCTGGATCATTTTTTCTCAGTTGTGCGTCTCTGTTCATGATGGTGGTTGGGTTCATACTCACATGGTACTACGCCTGCAAGCTCATAAGGCATCAGTCTCTTTGTAGGCTATTGACATTCGGCACCGATGCAGTCATGGTATCCGCTGGAAGAGTTTCGGCACGCAACGTCATAAGGGCAGCCGACTCAGCTGTTGATATGATAGCGCTGCGTGAGAACGGACTGTTCGAGCTGCTCGGATTTGCCATACCATTTGCAATCCTTTCTGTTGAGGTTGGAGGATTGGCGGTGTACATAAAACCATCTTCCATACCGCTACTTGTCATCTCGTACATCCTGTTGGCCATAACCATCAAGCTTGTAGACAAGATAGTCAAGATTTACGACGTGGCTCGGATTAGGAATACGTTTGGCAAGTTCATGAGGAGTTTGGTATCTGCTGCCGAAGGAATCCAGTACTACAATTCAAGTGAGTTAGTGGCCAGTAGGTTCACTGAAGGTGCAGCGGCATGTTTGAAGGATACGAACATAGCTGCTGTCAGAGCAACGTGGAAAACCTTCGCAATTGCATGTGTGTTGTTCATGTCGATGTGTGCAGCTTACATCATGAATGCGAGGTGTATTACCGATAATGCCTTCAGTCTCGATGGCATAGAGATCCAATTTTTTTGCTGCATGTTCTGTTTCTCGATGTTCGTGGTTTCGATCTTCAGGTACATGAGGTTAAGGCACATGGAACCATACGACCTCTCTTGCGATAAACTTGACGCTGGGAAGTGTGACGCGGGAACAAAAAGCCTAGACGACGCTAACATGTTCATCACATTCCATGGGGTCTTCTTCCAGGATCCAACGGAGGTGTCCGACCGTCCAGTCTTATCTGACCTCACATTCTCCGTCCTGCCAGGTGAGTTCATTGCCATAACTGGAGAGAACTCAGAGGCAGGGCGGTACATCTTCGCGTTGCTCCTGAAGTACTACAGCCCGCAGTCTGGAAAGATATATATATCCGGAACGAAGGTGGACAGTATAAGCACAAGATCCATACGTACATTGATCGGAGTTTTTAGAGAGGACTTCGGAATCATCCCAGGCACGTTGCGTAACAATATCATGATGGTCACAGACGATCCAGATGAGGTAATGGTAGCGCTGGAGAAGGTGGGGCTTGGCGATATGTATGAGGACGAGACATTCGATGCAGATGGCGATCTGATCACAAATCAGGATACTCTACTCAGGCTCCAGTTCGCGAGGGTTTCAATTTTGAACCCAAGGGTAGTGCTTGTGATTACCCCCAGTAAGTTCGATTCACAATCCACAGAGGATCTGTTTTATGAGATCGTCGAGCACATGTCGAAACGCAGGACTATCATCATGATCACAGATGACCCGAAGGTATTTATATATGCCGACAAGATTCTGTACATATCTAACGATGGATCCATCTTCGGATCACATGCCGACCTCGTACAAAATGTGGGGTACCAGAATTATACCAGTCGGTATAAGCGTAAGGTCAACGAGTGAGTCTAAGTTAGGTGGATCTGGGAACCTCGCGTAGCACGCTGTCCTTCATCTCCAGTGTCCTATCTCCGAAGGAGTACATGTACCTCGTGTCATGCGTAATCATGAGACAGGTCGTCTTCTCCATGGATGTAATCTCATCGATGCTATGCATGACAAGGTCGGAGACCCTCTGGCTCAACGCAGATGTAACTTCATCCAGCAGCAGCAATTTGTAATTAGCACTAGTTGCCATCACGATACTAAGAGCTTGTCGCTCGCCTCCCGATAGGTTCCTCACATATTCATGCGACCTACTCTCAAGGTTCATTCCGAAGATGCTCAGCTTAGATTTGAAGGTGTCGATGTCTGCCTTAGACACCTTACTCCCACCAGCCCTCATGTACGCCAGCTTCATGTTTTCCATGATCGTCATCTCCTCGATCATTCCTGCCTTCATATCCTGTAGTACGCTTGAGATAGCATGCGTTCTCCTGCATGCCGGAATCATCGTTACATCATGGCCATCTACGATAACGTTGCCATGCTCTGGAGTAGCCCTCCCAGATATGACTCCAAACAGAGTGGACTTGCCGGTACCATTTCCTCCCACCACAAGAACCCTCTCTCCTGCGGCTACCGAGAGATCGAGGAACTTCAATGTATCCCTGACGCAGATCTTACTTAGCTTTAGCATTCCGCTTCACTCCTCCCTTCATTATCATTATGCCTATCATAATGAGCCCTGTGACCAGGTTTAGATTCTGAGTCTTGATACCAAGCACATCACTGTGCAAGGCTATGTTGATGAAGATCCTGTACAGGATTGATCCCGTTACGCAGGACAGTATGAGGAGAGGTTCCCTCTTGAAATGGAGAATACTCGTCCCGACCATGATGGATGCAAGGCCCATCACCAACATTCCAAATCCACCAGATACATCGCAGAACCCCTGGAACTGGCTGAAGATGCTTCCTCCTGCCGCTATCATGGCATTGCTCATGGCTAGCCCGAGAACTGTCATTTTGTTAACGTCTATTCCATACGTCGTTGCGAATTGCCTGTTGTATCCGACAGCCCGGAGTTTCAACCCAAAGCCGCTGAACATCATGCAGGTAACGGCAGCGACTAAGAGAGTCACCACGACTACAGCCGGTAGAGCAGAGTCCGAGAAGATAGTTCTGTGATCCACAAACGCGATGCTCGGTACGTTACCCATGACCATGAGGTTAACTGAGTACAGCGTGTATGCAACGATTATCCCGGCCAGCAGGTCTGCGACCTTGTACCTGATGTTCAGAATCCCAGTCAATACGCCAGCCATGCCTCCTGCAATCATCGATGCTAGAACGACGAAATACGGGTTGGCTCCATTCCTAATGAGGACTGCCGTAACAGCCGCTCCCGATACAAAACTCCCGTCGCACGTCATATCTGCAAAGTTTATCGTCTTGAAGGTCATAAACACACCGATGGCCACGACTCCCAAAATCAAACCAACCTCGATGCTTGTTAGTAGTTCCTGTATCCCTATCATCTTTGAATCCCATTAGTATGTCTTGACGGCCTGGTCCATTATCTCCTGCGGGATGTTCAGCCCAATCTCATTAGCCTTGGTTTTGTTGATGTGCAGCTCGGTGGTACTGGGGTACTCAATCTCGATCGTATTGATATCCTCCCCATAGAGTATCCTCTTGATCATCTTACCTGTCTGAATTCCGATGTTATACTGATTAGGCCCGAGAGCAGCGATGCACCCCTTCGACACTTGATCGGTATCGCTGACGTACACCGGCACCCTATTACATAGTTTCACAATGAGTGGGATGTTTGCAAGTGCTATATTATCATTGCTGATGAAGACAGCATTGACACCCTTGGTAAGCAGTGCCTCTACGGCCTGTGGTATGTCAGATGCTTTCTGTATGCCCTGCTCAATCAGCTCTACATCATATTGCTTCACAACCTCCATTAGCTTCCCAACGATGTCAACTGAGTTGGATTCGCCTGTGTTATAGATGATGCCTAGCTTCTTGAGGTTGGGCTGAATCTCTGTAACCAGTTTAACCTGCGGCCCAAGCGGGACGAAGTTAGATACGCCTGTTGTGTTGGTACCAGCCAGCTTCGTAGAGATGCTGTCAGGGTTTGTGACAGAGCTGAACACCAGCTTCGCCTTTCTCTTTCGTGCGTAATTAAATGCTACCTGAGATGGTGTAGTCCCCACCGCAACAATAACATCGCTTCTCCTACCGACGAACTTCGAGATTATTTGGGAGGCGATTGCTGAGTTGCCCTGGCATGTATCGACCGTGTATTTCACATCTGTCTCACCAAGGTAATCTTTGATTCCAGCCACAACAGCGTCTATAGCCTCATGTTCGATTACCTTGCATATAGACACAGCGTACTTGCTACGTTGCCCACCGCGCTCCATGATCATCACTGCAACTATCGCACCGGCGATGATTGCTCCGACGATGGTTAACTTCTTTAACATCATCTCTTCCTTTCTGCTGTATATGTTCACATCATTTGAGGCAGACAGGATACCTCCAGAACCCTATCAACATACTCCATTGGAGTGAGGCCTTGCAACCCATGATGTGACATACCGTCTTTGGCCTCTCTCCACCTCGGTTCAGGCCTGCATGCTACCACTAGCTGAGTCCTGATTGGGAGATACAACGCGTACAGTTATACGATAGATATGTTGACATAGCGGATATAGTGTAATATGCTGACGCAGTAATCAGAAATAGTGACATATTAAAATGAAGATGATGTGGAAGAAAGTGCTTATGCTGAGTGTGGTTGCGCCCGTTATAGCGACACAATGCGAGGCTTCAAAAGCCTTGGATGATTCAGGGTGGTGCACGGGCCGAACACCAAGAAAAACACCGGGAGTGTATGTTGCACACGACGTGCGATTCGCAGAGGAGTACACCAGGTCTGGATGGATCACGTTGGCTCCAGTACGGCTTGATGGTGGCGAAGTGAGAATTGGAGCCGTGCACTGGCCGGATCTACTCGCGGTAGCGGTGGAGGACTACGGACCGAGGGGTTGTTGAATTGCCGATAGGCAGAGAGGTAAGGCGGTACGAAGATATTCGGAACTATCTGTACAGACCGGGCCCACTAGCTGCCATAAAGCGGATAGTACACGCAGAGCAAGAAGCAGTACTGATTCCACGATTCATCTATGATTTATGGAATAGAACAGAACCTCGGCGTGGGCGGGGACAGATTCCTGCTTTAGCGGCAAAGCTGTGTGAAACGGTAGCATGGAATAGTCTAGTAGAACCGTATAGCCTACACCAGGCATTCGGGCATGTGAGAGCAGGTATACAGACACGCCTAAGCTCAGTATGCATAGCAAGCGACATACGTACGGCAGATGGAGTTATACTGGACGAGCCAAGACGGATCGTAATAGTTTCGGTACTGACTGGCGATGGGCTAAGTAACGAATGGCGAGCCATAGCTGCGTACGAACGGAATGGAACGATAGAAGCACGAATGCTACCACGGCGTATCACATACGGTGAGATAGAACAGCACATACAGAACAATTCTCCTCACAACGTACTACCGCCAAGGATAGAACTTCCGTATCTTGATGGTGAAGGTCGAATCAGTATGGTGCAGCTAGTAGCCGAGTCTCAGGAACCTCTACAACCTGATCAACTAGCGAGCCCAAGAATACTAGAGATGGCGGCAA
>JAISWU010000024.1 GCA_031270735.1 Holosporales bacterium
TTCATAATTCCTTAACCTTCCCCCCCTTATCATATACATAAGAATCTATATGGGGGAGGAAAGACCCAATGAACAAGTTAGTACTACTATCATCAATGGTGATGATAGGAACAGGAGTAGTAAGAGGAGGTGAGAGCCTAAGAAGTGCGGAAACCCTAGAGAGAGAGGATAGAACCCTTAGTAGTAGATACCACAGGTGATAGGGATATCACAGGTGATGAGGAAGTAGTAGCAAGGCAAGCACATCGGATAGGAAGGTTAGAGGAGTTGATAGAGAGTTATGAGAGGTTGAGTAGGAAGCTGCTGAAGAGAGTAACCAGGATAGATGAGAGGGAGGAGACGCTGAAAGTGATCCGGAACATGGTGGATAGGAATGGTGGCATACACCTACTCAGAGACCGGGTAATTGAGCGCATATATGACACAGCGTGGACCATTAATGGAGTACCAATCATGGGACGGACATCTGGGTGGAATTGGTATGCAACAGGAGGAGTGGAGGAAGCCACTCGCATGGCAGGGTATCAAACGACGATGGTAGCAAATGCATATGCTGCAGACAGCGCAGCACCACTACAATGGGCATCTTTTCTCCACACCATCGAAAACAGCCCAAACGATGTCATAACACGGAATCCACAGCAAGCTGCGACGAATCTGGCAATGTACACAGGGGGCGCATATCCCTCAACTTCCTGAATACAGGAAAGCTGAGATGGCGGTAGTCACGTTCTACAGTGACAGTAGCAGTGTACCGTGGCCATCCTATCAGACAGCTGATGGTAGCAGTAATAGCCTAACGAGGATTGCTATGTATACATATGACTCTAGACCTGATGCCCCCTATTCCGGCTACAATGCACTGCTGCAGCTGCCAATAGCCACCGTACTCCAAACGGTGATAGATGACCCAGGCAATGGATACATACTAGGAATGCCTCGTGGTATGAGGTGGAGAGCTATCGTGGGAGAGTATGTGGCACCGTAGTAGGAGATCACAACCTTATCTCCTGGCCAGTATCACAGCACCTGTAAGCATGGTGAGTAGTGGCATGATGCATGTTGCAATTTGGTCCTGCATGCGGCCGTGTGCGCTGAGTGCGACGATGACATTGTTGAGGAAATATATCGGGAAGGCGGCGGCTAACAGAGACGCTACCTTCACCGAGTATCGCTTCGAATTCCTCGCGTTGTAGTTAGTGCATGCGGCTGTTGCCAGGACGATGAACGCAACCATCTGCAGGATCGATGACAATCTCATGAACCAGTTGATCCTGTACCGTGCACCTGAGAGTCCCGCATGTTCCAGCATGTCGATGTACCTACCCATGTTCCAAAATGATATCCCTGCCGGGTTCGTAGCCATCTTATCTATCTTTTCGATGCTGATCGTGGTCGGGATTTTCATCTGATCCAGAGTCTTCTCCGTGCCATCTGCCGTTGCTATCATTGTTTTGCCAAGCACCCACTGTCCGTCTGAGATGCTGGCTGACCTGGAGTATATGGACTGCACTAGTTCGTGCTCCTTGTTGAACTCAAACAACCTGACATGTAAGAACTTCCCCGTACTGGCGTCATGTGACGATGTGTTTATGATGTATGACTTATCATCGTATGTATCTCGTAACCACACACCTCGGTTAGTAACCACAAGATCGCTACTGGTCTTACGGAACCTAGATACGATTTTGGAGTTGAGTGAAATTATCATGTTGGTGGAGTGCGCGGAAAACAAGTCCAAGACGGTAATGTAGAAGGCTCCGAGTAGCGAGGCTCCCACTAACAGAGCCTTCAGTATGTCGAGAGTAGTCGTTCCTATGATCTTCATCGCAGTCAACTCAAGCCTCCAGTGCATTATTGTGAAGAACACGATCGAAGCCAAAAACACCACGAACGGGAAGAACGAGAACACACTGATGACGGTGTGGTACGCAGTTAATTCCAGGATCGTCGCCCATGAGATATTTAGGCTATTTGAGAAGTAGCGCCTCATCACCTCCATGAGCTCTAGCATCGATATGATGAATGTGAGGCAGAGAGTTACTGCAATGAACATCTTGAAGAACGACCTCATGATGTATCGTGGCAGGATCGCAGTGGGATTCATCGAACGCTCCTCCTAATGAAATGCACACCCAAGATCGCGGTCACTAAGGCAACAGCGATGTAGTTGGCCAAGATAAGCTCACCGCATCTAGTGGTGATATTTTTAGCTATCAGGAAGCACACCTGATTGAGCGCCCCAAATGCGAAACACTTCATTATGTCGAGTCTCCTTTCTCCTCGCCCAACGGCCTTCAATAACAGTAACCCTACGATGAGGGCATTGATAATTATGACGAACGGTGAGAGAAATCTGTAGTGGTACTCAGCGACACAGTTTCGCTTGAGCTCCTGATCTGTGATTGCTTCCGCGTACCGCAGTAGTTCCTTCTGTGTCTTGGTATTTGGCTTCCCTGTGCTGTAGTGGTACCTCCTTAGGAACTGCGTTATGTCGTATGAAAAATTTTTGAACTTCAATGATGAAACGAGGGTGTTATCTTTTTTGAGTTCCTGCCTACAGCCATTGTCTAGCACGATGAAGTAGTTTCCGTCCTTGTCGGCATACATCGATCCACGCCTCGCGGTGATGATGTTAACGTTCGATATATCGTCCTTTGGTATGTATGAGATGAATATGTCCTCCAATGAGGATTGCTTCTTGTTGCCGATGTAGACGATCGAGCTACCTATAACATTGAACGTCCTAGTCTTCACTATTGACATCGACAGTTGATTCTTGAGCTTCTCCTGAATGATGTCGAAGCGCTTGTATGCCTCAGGAGATATAACAGTCTGCACATAGAATTCCGATGCTGCCGCTAGAAGCGAGAAGATCATTACGGGAGCAAAGACGCTAGCTTCATTTTTACCGGACGTAATCAGGACGGTCATCTCGTTGTCTGTTCGCATCTTATGGATGCTAGCAATGAGCGCTATCAGTACGCAGATTGGCAGGATGATTCCGACCATCCCTGGAAACAAGCACGTAATCAACTTGCAGAGTATCGTGATAGTAATCCCATCAGAGGCGATCAACTCGACATACCTTATCGAAATGGATATCCATATCATCATAGCTACAATCGGAGTGACCACAAGGAACGATGACAGAAGCTTTCTGAATATGTACCTAAAAAGTATACTGAACAACATCTGCAGTTATGTCATCAGCCTGTCTATCTTCTCTATCCTAGTGCTGTATCTTGTGTTGGTTTGATGTGCTGTCGTGGCGAAGAGATCGATACATTGCACCGCATACTCTGCTGATGTAAACGCAGATCCCAAGCAGATGACATTTGCATCGTTATGCTCTCGAGCTAATTTCACGATGTCTAGACGATCGCAGAAGACGGCCCTAATACCATGAAGCTTGTTGGCTGCTATCGCCATGCCGACTCCAGAGTTGCATATCAAGACTCCGAATGCATCCTGGGTCTCCTGCACGTATGTAGCAACCATCTCTGCATAATCTGGATAGTCCACGATTGTCCCATCATCCTCAGTGCCGTAGTCGATAACATTATATCCAGACAATGTCACGGCCTTAACGACGTCCACCTTGAGCCTGTAGCCCCTGTGATCCGCGGCTATTGCAACCGACCCGAAAATCATGATGCCCCCCGTCCACAGAGATATCCTATGATAGATCTCAGCCTTGCAGCAACGTCGTGTCTATGGACGATCATATCTACCATCCCATGCTGCAGCAAAAACTCTGACCGCTGGAATCCTTCTGGTAGCTTACTCTTGATGGTCTTCTCAATGACCCTAGCGCCAGCGAATCCTACCAACGCCTTTGGTTCAGCGATTAGGATATCACCAACCGTTGCGAATGACGCTAGGACCCCTCCTGTCGTGGGATTCGTAAAGACATTAATGTACGGCAGCTTTGCATCTCTCATGTCGCACAGCGACGCAATCGTCGCAGGCATCTGCATGAGTGAGAATATTCCTTCCTGCATCCTAGCTCCTCCCGATGCTGTAAATCCTATCAGAGGGGCATGTAGGCTCAATGCTAGATCAGCTGCCTTTGAGAAGGACTTGCCGAAGGCAAGGCCCATTGACCCTCCCATGAATGAGAAGTCCATTACGAACGCTACACTCTGCACTCCGCCAATCTGGCCTTGTGCGCTTGAGATGCAGTCGTTCGATCCTGTCTTATTCCTGGCATCCTTCAGTCGGTCTGTGTACTTCTTGAGATCCCTGAACTTTATTGGATCATCCTTAATCCGTACGCCGTCGACCTGCTGGTAGCTGCCGTTGTCAAAAACCATCTTGAATCTATCAGGAGCACGGAGTGGAAAGTGATGTGCGCAGTAGACGCATACCATGAAGTTGTCATGCAGCTCGTTGGTATGAATCATGCGATCGCACCCAGGGCATTTCGTCCAGATGTTATCTTTAATTGATGAGTTAACACCGATGAACGCCTTGAGCTTTGGGGCAACGACATCACTGATCCAACTCACGTTCGCCTACTCCAAAATCTAGTGTACATCTACACCCCACCCAGTATCCTATAATTTCAATCCTCCGTCAAAATATGTTTTCGCCCATACTGAAATAGTCAACCCAACGGCCGTGAGGAGTGAAGTGAACATATAGGTCGTAGAAGCGATCCTATTCACCATATCTTCCGTTGTCAATTCCTCCTGGTCACCATACTTCTAGCGTTCCTCCATATTATGAAACACTCGTTGTACATCGTCGTTATCGTCGAGTGTATCTAAAAGCCTCTCCACAATTGCACGCTCCTCTTCCTCACAGGTAGTATACGACGTCGGCATCCATATCAGCCCTGATTCAACTGGGTCACCAAACTTCGTAGTAAAGATATCGCGAACCTCAGCAAATCTTCTTGCTGAGGTTATCACCTCTACGCCGCCCTCATTTGTTTCGTGGACATCGTCCGCATCGCACTCAATGGCGCATTCATACGCTGCATTGAATCCACCAGTAATAGATCGGTATAACAGGCAGCCAACGTGATTAAAGATACAAGAGACACTACCGGTTTCTCCAAGGCGTCCTCCAAACTTGGAGAATGCTGATCTCACCTCTGAGGCAGTACGATTCTTGTTGTCTGTAAGCGCTTCCACTATGATGGCCACCCCACCTGGGCCACGTCCTTCGTATTGTACATCAAGAAAATTTGAGGAGTTGCCATCATTCACGGCCTTCGCAATTGCCTTCTCGATATTATCCTTGGGCATGTTATTTTCACGTGCGCTAGCGAGTGCAGTACGGAGCCTAGGATTTGCAGTCGGATCCTTTCCACCAAGCTTCGTCGCTACTGTAATTTCACGCGAGAGCTTGGCGAACCTTCTTGCGCGCTTTTCATCCTGTGCGCCCTTGCGATACATGATATTATGAAATTGTGAATGTCCAGCCATATAAAAACAAGGATCCATATCAGACACGCCCCGTCTAATTATACCAAGTCATGAAACTGGCAAGCCAGCAAAACATTGTTCTTGTACACTAGGTGGGGCGCTACAGGTGTGTCTTAAGCTGTATTGGAGCAGGATAGCTATGTGACTTGTCTGATCTTAACGCTCTTAACACGTCTTGGATCGGCGTCCAATATTTCGAACTCAAGTTTTTGCTTCTGACACACCACAAGCTCTCCCTTGACAGGGACCCTGCCTATCAAGGATGCGATAGCTCCGCCGATTGTATCGATTGACTTATCATCTGGCACTATCTTGATTCCACCGAGTTTCTGGATCTCACTGAAGGTGGAGCGAGCGTCTGCTATCACAGATCCATCTGCACTTTTCATCACTCTCTTCCGTTGATTCTTAATCTCAGACACATCCTGAATATCTCCAATGATTTCGTCTATGACGTCCCTGAATGAAACTATGCCATCCACTCCTCCATACTCGTCCACCACGATTGCCGTTTTTATACCGGTCTCTCGCATCTTGAACAGGAGGTCTATGCTCTTCATCGTAGGTGGTATGAATAGTACCTTCTTGACGAACATACTGATGTTGAATGGCTTGTCAACATAGAACCAATTGATGAGATCCTTGATGTACACTACTCCCACTACATTATCGATTGTACCTTGGTACACGACTACCGACGACTTTTGTGACTCTACAAATTTGGCTATCGTATGCTCTAACCTTGCGTTCACTGGAACGGACACTATCTCTAACCTTTGGACCATTATGTCGCGGACTTGTACTTCCCTTAGGTTGAGTACATTCCCCAATATCTCTCGTTCGTTCTTTGCGATTGACTGGGCATCAGACGAATCGTCCTCCACTATTATCTCTTCGATTGTCTCTCGAAGCGACGTCCCTTTAAACAACCTACCAAGAAACAACTTCGACCAAAAATGCTTTATCGCGCTCTTGCGTTCTTCACGAATCATGATATTTTTCTATCTGCTTATCTGTCCCGAGAACATATGGATCTCGAACTCCGAACGGCTCCAGTATCTCCGTCTCTAAGCGTTCCATTGCCTCAGCCTCGTCATTATTCACGTGATCCATCCCAAATAGATGTAGCACACCATGAACAAACAGGTGAGAGCATTTATCCCAAAGAAACACACCATCCCGGATTGATTCAGCTATGCTGTCATCGAACGACATTGCAATATCACCGACCATCGTATCGTCCAGGCGCCGCGTGGCACCATCGTCCTTCAACAGATCCCTGATACACTGAGACTCGTACTGCGGAAACGACAGCACATTCGTGCCACTGTCCATTCCCCTGAAATCTAAGTTTAGTGTACGAATTACCGAGTGCCCTGTCAAGAGTAGGTTGACACAAAAGCCCATACCTCCATCGTACACGGCTTTCACGGTAGCCTCGAGCAAAAGATCTACCATCTCGCGCCACTGCTCAAAGCCTGGAGCCTCAGCCCATCTATCATCATCCACGATGATGTCAACGTGATTGCTCATACCAGTCGGCCAGCGACGCTATTTTGGAAGGCCCTCTCGATTATGACCATCCTGAACTTACCGATCAGGTCTGCATCGTCGCTCTCAACGACGACCGACTGCATGTATACATTCTTCCCAACGTACTGCCTGTCCTTCTTGCCGGCCTTGTCGAGTAACACCTCCATCATCTTACCAACGATGGCTTCGTTGTGTGCACGCTGCGATTTCATCAGCTCGCTCTGGAGCATGCTGAGTCTCCGTGCCTTGATATCATCAGGGATTTGCCCATCCATCGTCGCAGCCGGAGTGCCGTTTCTGGGGCTGTACTTAAAGGAGTAAGCGTTGAGGTATCCCACTTCCTTCACAAGATTCAGAGTGTCTTCGAAGTCGTCTTCCGTCTCTGTCGGGAATCCTACTATGAAGTCAGACGAGAACTGAATGCCGGGGCAGATGTCGCGGAATGCCATAAGCTTGTCGACGTACTCCTTAGTCGTATGCCCACGATTCATGAGCTTCAAAATCCTGTCGCTGCCCGACTGCACGGGGATATGCACAAACGGCACTAGCACATCGATGTGCGCATGTTGCTCCATGAGGTCGGTAGTAATATCCTTTGGGTGAGAGGTGGTGTACCTCAATCTCCTGAGCCCATCTAATGCGGCAACCTCCTGGAGCAATCTCCCGAAGTTCCACGTACCTCTTGGTTTCCTGATGTTGATGTACGGAGCATCTCCATCATAGGAGTTAACGTTCTGTCCCAGCAGAGTGATCTCCTGTGCTCCTCGCGCGAGCAGCATCTTGATCTCAGCGATGATATCGGCAACAGGGCGGGAGTACTCTTTGCCGCGTGTGTACGGGACGATACAGTACGTGCAGTAGTTGTCGCATCCCTCCTGGATCGTCACAAACTCGCTGTGTGATGCGGTTCGTTCAGCACCACAGCAATTGAACTTCTGAGGGTGGAGTGGAGTAACATCAAGGACTCTGTCAGTCTCGCCGCTCAGAACCCTCGATACATGCGTTGGTAGCATATGATATGCATGCGGCCCAAACGCGATGTTGATATGCTTGTACCGGAATATCTCATCCTTCTCGGCCTGGGGAACGCAGCCACCTACAGCCACGACTTTTGTGTTCGCAGACCTCAGTAAATTTATGTTTGAGAACACCCTCTGAGCCGCCTTCTCCCTGACATTGCACGTGTAGAAGATTAGGATGTCTGCATCAGACGAATGGCACGTCCTCTCAAAACCAGCATCTGCCATAATGCTAGCGATGATGTTGGAGTCGTACACATTCATCTGGCAGCCGTACGTTTCAATGAAAAATCTGTGCATGTCTCCTGCTGGCAAGACCGGAATCCCTGAAGATGAAACACCGGCTGATTGTAGCAGATCTTCAATACGACCCACTAGTGGCAACGGAGTCAGATTGACCGCCAGAGTCCTCGCAAACAGCAGGTGGGCAGCTTAACCCACCTGCTGTTTGTGCGACTCTGTATCCGCATGCCTTTCTACGGACGTGTGGGTTGTTGCGGATGGTCGTGCTCGGTGACTGCTTCTGCTATAGTGTTGACGATCGTGCTCACCATCCCTACTATGTCCGAGAACGAGTCTCTGCATGGCTCGTCGTCTGCCGGCACTGGTCCCCGCCGCCACAGCTGCCCAGCGAGTATCGTCATAACCGATCTAGTGCCTTTCTCCATCATCTCCAGATGTCCCCGTAGTTCGGCCGCTCCCCTGGCGATGATTTTCGTCTTGGCGTCTTCCACCTCGCTCATCAGTCTTTTGAGCTCGGCAAGTTCTGCTGCATACCGCACCAGCCTGGTAGCTGCCATGCAGTATCCCTGGCCCATTGCTTCATCAGCCGCATGGATCCATTCTGCTAGCTCTGCTGCGTCGTCGAGCGTTGTCTCCTCCCATCTTTTAGCGACTGTTTTCTCGGGGTACTTGTCTAGCACCTGAAACATGTCCAGCCATATCGCCATTTGTATGATCTTCGGTTGGGAGCACGCGAATATTGGGTGTTCCCCCCTGAGTGCGGCTAACATCGCTTCGGCACGGCTCCTCCGTTCCGCGGCGCACCTCTGTGCCTGTCTAGTATAGCTTGTTGTGGTTGGACGATCTTGGAGCACGGCTGCGAGGCTGCTCTTCCTCTTCCCTTGTTCCCTACCTGCGTATAGTTCGTCTGAGAGGGGGGCGATGATACAACGATATAAGTGCACCAGTCGGTTGTTTTCCTCGTCTACCTTTCTTATTACCTGCCTCATCGCCCTTCCTTGTGGTGCCGCCACACATAGCGTTAGCACTGCGGCTATGCCCATCTTCATTATGCGTCGTGTCATCTCTTCTCTCGCCACCTCGTCTGTTTTCTTTCGTCCTGAAAATACCTGCTCTTGCTCATGCTGTCAACACTAGTTCTCGGAGTGTTTGTACCCACTTGTTCATTCATCCCTACTTCTCATCCTTTTCTGGTTATTTCACAGCATTCAGTGTTGGTGATGTTATGTGACCGTGATGTGGGCAGCCAGCCCAGCTGGCGTTCCCATCATCCAATCGTCTCCCCTGTACATGAAGGCCTCCCGTAATGATCTGCTACTCATACTTATTCTAGGGGCCTATTGCCATGACGTGAAAATAATTTGAAGCCTCCAATCACCCCTCTGTACCATGGATGTATGGTGTGGCCGAGCATATTTCTCATAATCTCGTGGCTAACTCCACTCTGCGTCTTACCTCATCCGTACCAAGTACTTCGAAGAGATTGGCTATGTTGGGGCCGTGTTCCATACCTGTAGTAGCCATACGAAGTGGCATATAGAGATCTCTCCCGGCTATGCCAGCCTTCCTACCTACCACACCCACGAACTCTGTCCATGCCAGGTTATCATCACCATCATGTAGTGTACTCAGTGCAGCCTCTAGCACAGCGATTTCAGAAGGTGTTGTGGGCCTGTACGTTGGGGTGTACCCGGCGGTAAATATCTCATCCCACATTCTAAGATCGTTGTATGTGTCGATGTTATCTCTTACGGCCTCAAAAGCTTCGGGGGATGATATGTACGCCTTCACGTCATCGTATGTCTTCAGCCTCATAATTTTTCTGTTCAACTTCAGCACATCGTCGCTATCAAACTTCGGGGAGTTCGTGCCGAACTTCGTGATATCGAAATACTCGATTAGCTCCTCTATAGCACGGAACGGCTTTGTATCAAGCGATGTTCCGAGCGTTGCGAGTAGACTGGAGATGGCCATCGGGTCTATGCCGGATTTCCTAAAATCTCCTAGGTTCATTCCCCCCATCCTCTTTGAGAATTGCGATCCATCCTTATTTATCATGAGCGACAGGTGGGCAAAGTCAACCTTGTATGATCTAGCAGATATTTCATCGAACATCGCGATTTGCACCGCTGTGTTGGTAACGTGATCCTGGCCTCTGATTATGTGCGTTATCTCACTGTCGATGTCGTCCACTACGGAGGAAAACGAGTATAGGTATGTTCCGTCAGCCTTACGGATTACTGGATCACTCACGTTAGTGAGATCATATGAGACATCGCCAAGTATGATGTCCTTCCATGTTATCGTCTTGCTTGGCAGCTTGAACCTCAAATATGGCCCCCTGCCGTTTGCTTTATATTCTTCGATTTGGCGGTTGGATAGCTGCAAAGAGGCTCTGTCGTATATAGGGGGTTTCCCACTAGCAATCGCAGCCCGTCTCTTGCATTCGAGCTCATCTTGGGACTCGTAGCATTCATACAGTACTCCGCGGATCATCAAAATGTCCCTCACCTCGTCGTACCGTGATGTTCTGTCGGATTGCCTAAAAGTCTCGTCGTACGTTATCTTGAGCCATGCAAGGTCATTAATTATTGATTCCTCATATTCACGCTTAGAGCGCTCACAATCAGTATCATCTATCCTGAAAATAAATTTACCTCCATGCTGCCTGGCGAAGAGGTAATTCACAATAGCTACCCTCGCGTTTCCGACATGCATATAGCCGGTTGGACTAGGGGCAAATCTAACTCTGCAACTCATTTGATTTCCTTGAGCACATACGTAACAGGCCGGAAGGTCGATGATCTGAAACCAAGGAACATTCCTTCTCTTTCATAATTTTGCCATACTTGTATCACTCATTCATAGTGAGTTCGTAGTGTGTTGTCGACTGGTCAGCAATCTCTTTGCAACTTGAACCCTCCCTGCCTAGCAACTTCATAGAATGCGATGGCTGCAGTTGCTGATACGTTGAGGGTTGTGAAGTCTTGGTTCGTCGGGAGTTTGGCAACAAAATCAGAATTGTCAATTTGCCGCTTCCTGATGCCACTGCCTTCAGATCCGAAGATAAGGCACACCTTCCCGGTGAGATCCAGCTCATGAGGAAATATGGCGCCAGCTTCACTAAATGCCACTACCCAAAACCCGTATGATTTTAGCTCTTCGATCGTTCGCGCTAGGTTACCGACAATGTACAGTGGTACCATCTCTACTCCGCCAGATGCAGCTTTAACAACGGTGCCGTTTATGTCGCATGATGACCGCTCTGGCAGTATGATTCCGCTAACGCCGAATGCGGCCGCAGTTCTGATGATGGCACCGACGTTGTGTGGATCAGTAACGCCATCCAGCATAACGACTACGCAGTTTTGAGGCGTATCTGAGAGGGCTGATATATCGCGGCTAGTAATATTTCTAAGCTTGATGGCGATTCCCTGATGCACGGCGTGCTTCGGCAACATCCGTACCATCACATCCTCAGAGACGTACGACACTACATCCTTGGGAATGACTGATATCCACGATGGAACCTGCTTTTTGTCTAACACATAGACGTGGAGTACATCGCTAGCACTTCGCGTTATAGCGTACTTGCAAGAGTGTATTCCGTAAATTATCACACGGCCTACTTGTAGCGAGACAGGAAGGCCTTGGCGTGTACGGCCCATTTTGATTGCGGGTGCTGTTGCAGCAATGATGCGTAGACAACACGCGCCTCGGTCGTAGCTCCTATCGCAACATAGCATTCTACAAGCCTGTGCATCGCCTCCGGAATATGTACTGTACCGACGTATGACTCTACGACTGTGTTTAATCTTCCGATTGCCGCAGCGTAGCTATTTCGCTTCATGTAGTACTTCGCGACATACACCTCACGGCCAGCAAGATGCTCACGTAGCTCTGCAACCATCTTCTCGGCCTTGATAGAATATTCCGAGCTTGGGTATTCCTCGCGGAGCCTGTTGAAGTACTCCAGTGCTTCAACGGTGTAATCCTGATCTCTCTCGATGATTGGCATCTGCTTGTAGTTAATAAACCCAACCATGTACAGAGCATATGGCACATCCTTGTGTGTTGGGTGTGCCTTAACAAACTCCTCGAACGACGCGATAGCCTCATCAAACTTCTTTGCGTTATAGTTACACTCTCCGGCGAGCAATTGGGCACGCATAGTCAACTTAGAGTATGGGTACAGCTTCTCAAGTTCCTCGAATAGCTTAACGGCATCGCTGTAGTTCTTCTCGTTCATCGCCTTCTGACCAAGGGCAAAAATTTCCTCAGCGGATTTCTGCTTCAGTTGCTCAAAGTCAATGTCACGCGAACAACCAATCAACAGAGATGATAGCGACACTAACGCCAATAAGACAACACGACTACTTACCTTCATAGCAAACCCGAACTAAATCTTCACTGTTACAGTACCCACATTGCCCCAGATTTTTCCGCATGATGTTTCATTACTTAAGTGGGCTAAATCTATGACATCGTACTTTCTTGTGGATCAGGCCGTCAATGCTTAATTTGCTCTGTTGGCACCGCCCCCAGATGGTGGTACACTTTGCGGCAGCTTGATATGCTTTGATATCGATCAACGATGGTGAAATTTACGGTGCGGGCCGGAGTATGGGCTGCTGCCATATTGATGGCAATCTTTATTGCATTTAAATGTTTCTGGAGTACGCCGGATGAGATAGTGCTGAATGGCAATGTTGAGATTCATGATGTCAATGTTTCGTTCAGAGTGCCTGGAAGGATTGGGGAGATTCTCGTGGATGAAGGTAGTATGGTGCAGGAGGGAGAGACCCTAGCTGTATTGATCAATGACACGCTATCAGCCAAGGTGAAACTCGCGGAAGCACAGCTCGCAGAAGCTCGGGTCAATCTTGGGAATGCCGAGAAGAATTACCTTAGATACAAGGGATTGATTAAGAACAAGAGTGCCTCGGAGAAGGCTTACGACACGGCAGAGACCGAGTACAAGGTAGCAGCAGCGAAGGTAGAATCCGCGAAGGCAGTACACGATACGGCTGTCATCGATTTACAGGACGCAGAGCTCAAGTCCCCGGTATCTGGGGTAGTCCTAACGAGGAGCTTCGAGAAAGGAGAGATGGTGAGCGCCGGCGTTCCAGTCTTCTCCATCGTACCAAGCGATCAAACCAGGATCAAGACGTTCGCGACGGAAGCGGTGTTGTCGAAGATTAAGTGTGGTGATGAGGCGCACGTGTCAATCGTATCACTTCCAGGAAGGACATTTAAAGGACATGTCGGATTTATTTCGCCGGAGGCTGAGTTCACGCCGAAGAACATAGAAACGCAGGAGCTTAGGGCAACTCTGATGTATAGGATTAGGGTACTCGTGGATGAGCCAGCGCCAGAGCTAAAGCAAGGTATGCCGGTAACAGTCAGATTCTGACAATGATCGAAATCTCCAAAATCTCCAAGACATTCTGTGATGGCAAGATCACAGCTCTCGATGAAGTATCGATGCTGATTCCTAGTAATAAGATCGTCGGAATCATAGGTCCTGATGGAGCTGGCAAAACTACGCTGCTCCGTATCGTCGCTGGTATATTAACACCGTCCTCTGGGCATATCTCCATCGACGGACGAGATATCGATATCTACGAAAGTGGGGATAGCAGCATGATGTCGATCCATGAATTAAGTACGATGATATCGTACATGCCTCAAAAATTTGGGCTGTATGAGGATCTGTCAGTCATCGAGAATCTCGAGTTATATGCGCAGCTACATGGCATACATGGTGAGGCAAAGAATGAAGCCTTCGCGAGAGCATTGCAACTAACGAGGTTGGAATGCTTCCGTGATAGACTAGCTGGCAACCTCTCCGGTGGGATGAAACAGAAGCTTGGCCTTGCCTGTGCTATCCTGAAGAAGCCACAGATTTTAATACTAGATGAGCCGTCGGTAGGGGTAGATCCGATTTCTAGACTCGACCTCATCGCTATGGTTAACACAATGCTCTGTGAGAATACGACAGTGCTGTGGAGCACGGCGTACCTCGATGAGGCTGAGGAATTAGACCACGTCGTGCTCCTAAATTGCGGGAAGACGATTTTTGATGGGGCTCCTCAAGATGCCGTCAAAGATGTAGTGGGCCGCGTGTTTATGTTCACAGGTATCAGTACACAGAAGAGATCATTCGCGTCCGAGGTGCTGAGGGAGGATGTGGTGCTAGACTCTGTCATCGTAGGACAGAGCGTGAAGGTGTTGACCGATGGTTCTCCCATCACCGATGTGTACGAGGGTATGAAATCAAAGTTCAATGATGTCAGAGCGCCAATAGGCATCCCGCCCAAATTTGAGGATGCATGTATCGACATTCTTGGCGGCATGAAGGAGAAGGAGTCTCCACTCATTGACTTCATGCGTGGTGTTCAGTTTGCAGGAGATCGCAGTGGCAATGTTGTCGAGGCTAAGAAGCTCACAAAAAGATTCGGTACGTTTACCGCGGTGGATGGTATTTCATTCTCAGTAAAGTGTGGAAAGATCTTCGGGCTCCTTGGTCCGAACGGCAGCGGGAAGTCCACCACATTCAAGATGCTGTGTGGGTTGATCCGACAGGATTCCGGAAGTGCTAGGATCAATGGAATAGACGTGGCTGATATGGGGAGTGATGCAAAGAAAAACATTGGCTACATGGCGCAGAAATTCTCGCTATACCCCACCCTGTCAGTGTGGCAGAATCTGGAGTTTGCGGCTGGAGCATATGGACTCAGCGGGCAGCACAGAAGAAATACAATCCGCAAGATGCTTGATATGTTCCATCTCGATAAGCTGCGCAACATTAACGCCGGCGCGCTATCACTTGGCTTTAAGCAGAGGCTGGCGCTGGCGTGTGCGATCATGCATAGTCCGCCCGTTCTGTTTTTGGATGAACCAACTTCAGGTGTTGATCCGATTACTCGGAAAGAATTCTGGCTGCATATCAATGCAATGGTTGTGCACGGTGTGAGCGTCGTTATCACTACACACTTCATGGATGAGGCAGAAAACTGTGATGAGATCGCCATGATTTATAAGGGCAAGATACGAGCAGTTGGCTCACCAGATGAGATCAAAACCGCATGTACAGATGTTCCGGAGCCAACCCTAAATCATGCCTTCATCAAGATCGTGAGCGATGTTGATGGGAAAGTGTCATAGCTCCTCCACCCCCCACTAAACTTTTTCTCACAATGTTAACGTTTCCTTAACCATTCCTCCCCTATCATACATATGAGAAGTTCATAAGCATGGGGAGAAAGAACCATGAACAAGTTAGTACTACTATCATCAATGGTGATGATAGGGATAGGAGTAGTAAGGGGAGGTGAGTACCATGGAGATGGTGGAAACCTAGAGAGAGAGAGGTTAGCATTAGTTGTAGATATTACAGGTGATAGGGATATCACAGGTGATGAGGTAGGGGAAGGAGATGAGGTAATCACAGGTGAGGTGGTAGATGAGGTAGAGATAGGTGAGGTGGTAGAGAGGGGCCCCATAGAAGAACATGTTAGTGAGATGCAAGGAAGAGTAGGTGCACTACGGGGATTACTGTGTAGGTATGAGGAGAGAGAGGAGAGGTTGAGGAAGGCACTGAATAGATTGAGGGATATGGTAAGGGAGGTGAGGGGTAGTAGTGGTAGTGTAAGTCTTACAGGTATAGAGGAGAGGTTAGGTGCATTGGAGGATAGTATTGGCATGGATGATGAAGGGGATGATGTAGGGAGTGATGTGGTAGTGAAGAGACGAGAGAGGGCAGAGGGTGGAGGCGGTGATCCCGATACAGAAGAGCCAACGGGAGCAGGGGTAGTACCACTATCCAGGATAGGTACATTACATCAGAAAGCAACGACCTTGATAGGAGGGCTAGATGAAATTAGGGGGAGGATAGGTGGAGCAGGTGATGGAGAGGATAGCGAGACTGTGTTTGGGATGCTGAGGACGCTAGTAGCAAGGGTAACACCAGAATCAGCACAAGCATCACCACCACCAGAATCATTAAAGGATTCGATCATGAAAGGCATCTATAGCATGCTGGCCTGGTGCGGGCGGTATGGAGGAGAGGCAGACGCACTGACCCAGTTTATATACAGCACTACAGAGAACGGGAGTATATGGCCCATCACCCACGAAGATGAAGTGTGGAGTTGGACAACTCAAGAGCGCGGCTCTAGCGACGGCACAGGCAATACAATCGTCACGGCAGCGTACATCCAGCAGGGAGAAATTCAACGTTCCTGCCTACTGTGGGTAAATGGGGGCAACGAAACCCTCCTAGGTTCCGCGATCGAGTCGGCTATTCCTTCACCAGTAGAGTGGGCCGAAGTTGCAGTGTTTCGAGCGAACGGCGGAGTCTTTACGGTGGGGATAGACGCAGAGGTGCAAACGAACCCGAAGATGACAATAGAGGACGTGGAGATCGATTGGGTACCACCGATCAAGGACGTCTTACAGAGCATCGTGCGGGGCGAAGAAGAAGGAGGCTATGGCACAGCACTTGCGGCAGGAAGCTGGAGAGCCATTATAGGCACATACACCGCCCCTCCAGCCCCATCCGAGGAAGTTCATCTAGACAGACTAGAAAACGTAGAAAAAATGACCTAGCTCACAGCTATCTGGCGTATGTGCGTGACACCGAGTGTGTAGATGTGCGACAATCCGCACATCTCGCACTCAGTGAATTTATCCACAGTGGCTCAGTCCGACGTAGTCATAATAGGAGCAGGTGTTGCGGGGCTTTATGCAACGTACTGCTGTGGCATAGCCGGGCTTAGCTGTACGCTGATAGACTCACTACCTTGCCCTGGTGGGCAGTGTACCGCACTGTATCCTGAGAAGAATGTGTATGGTGTTCCAGGATTTCGCGATGTGAAGGCTAGCGACTTCATAGACAGTCTTGCAGATCAGTGCCTTGCATTTGACCACACAGAGCTGTTCGGATACAAGGTCGAATCGGTAAGTAAGATAGAGGATGGGACATTCACGGTACATGCTTCCGGCAGAGCAGACCATGCCTCAGTCTCAGCGAGGTATGTTATAATCGCGGCAGGCATATGTGATATGGAGCCTAGCATTCCGCAGACTATCCAGGGATTGGACGAGATAGACCAGGCATCCGACTTCGTACAGAGCTGCTGCATAAAGATTGATATGTACAAAGGTAAGGATGTAATGGTGGCCGGCGGGGGAGACTCAGCTGCTGACTTCGCACTCAGCGTTGCACCGATTGCGAAATCTGTAACGCTAGTGCACAGACGTGATAAGCTCACATGTAACGATGATAAGAAAGGACGGCTTGCTGTAGCCAAAGAGGCTGGTAAGCTACGACTCATGTTAGCATCCAACATCGTGAAACTAACTGAGTCGAACGATGTAAGGTCTGTCTTTGTGAAGGACGTGCTCGGTACAGAAATAAACCTTAGCGTTGACCACGTGGTCTTCTGTTATGGCTTTGTCGCAAAGTGTAACACCCTGTCGTGGCTAAGCGATTTGGATCTTGATATTAGAGATGGGCTGATTGCGGTCGACGTTGGTACCATGGAATCGTCAGTGAAAAACTGCTATGTCGTCGGTGATATCGTAACGTATACTAACAAGATTAAGAACATTGTCCAGTGCTTCTCTGAGGCCGACAGGGCTGTGAGAATGATAAGAAGTAAGGTCTGATGCAATATATAAAGGTCAGAGGAGCACGAGAACACAACCTCAAGAACATTGACCTCGATATTCCGAAGAACAAACTCGTCGTGATAACAGGACTTAGTGGCTCTGGGAAATCTACCCTCGCATTCGATACATTGTATGCAGAGGGCCAGAGGCGGTACGTGGAGAGCCTCTCTGTGTATGCAAGGCAGTTCCTTAACCTCATGCCAAAGCCTGATATTGATAAAATAGAGGGCCTCAGCCCAGCCATCTCAATTGACCAACGATCAATCTCAAAGAACCCCAGATCCACGGTCGGGACAATCACAGAGATATATGACTACCTGAGGCTCTTGTTCGCCAGGGTAGGTGTACCGTACTCTCCGGCAACCGGCCTGCCGATTACGACGCAGAGCGTATCGCAGATGGTGGATGCAATAGCAGGGTATCCCGTTGGCAAGAAGCTATATGTCCTATCGCGAATTGCCCAGGAGAAGAAGGGGGAGTTCAGAGGTGAGTTTGCGATGCTCAAGAAATTGGGCTTCGAGAGAGTAATGGTAGACGGCAGTGTATACCTCATCGACGAGGTGCCACCGCTCGCTAAAACATCGAAGCATACGGTCTATATCGTCATGGACAGAATTACGATACCTGATGGTTCTGAGGAGATCATCGAGCTGAAACAGAGACTCGCTGGATCTATCGATACAGCACTCAAGTTATCAGATGGCGTCGTAGTAGCGAAGGAATTTGACTCAGGAAATGAAAGGATCTTTTCATCGAAATTTGCGTGTCCAGTATCCGGGTTTTCAATCGGGAAACTGGAACCGAAGCTGTTTTCATTTAACAGCCCAAGTGGAGCATGTAAAGCCTGCCGGGGACTCGGCATTAAAATTAGAGGCGCAGAGAAGTTCATTCCAGGTCTCGGAATAGATATCGACGACGATGACATATTCGACCCCCTTGTTCCGGACCAAGAGCCATGCGACGTATGCCACGGTGCTAGGCTTTCACAGGAGGCACTTTGCGTAAAGCTAGGGGAACTGAACATAGCCGAAGTGTCCAGCATGCCGATCGCTGATACGAAACAGTGGGTTGAAGAGCTGGAGAATAAGCTTAGCAGTAAGGACCAGGCCGTTGCCGCTAAGATATTAACCGAGACAAAAAACAGGCTGCAGTTCCTGGTGAACGTCGGCCTTGAGTACCTAACGCTAGCTCGTGCTTCCGCAACTCTATCCGGTGGTGAAAGCCAAAGGATTCGTCTCGCATCGCAGATAGGATCGGGATTGACCGGTGTGATGTACGTTCTGGACGAGCCGTCGATTGGGCTTCATCAGCGAGACAACGGCAAGCTCATCGACACTATGAAACAACTGCGAGACTACGGTAACTCAGTCATCGTGGTCGAGCATGACGAAGACACTATGTACGCTGCGGATTGGATCATCGACATTGGCCCGAGGGCGGGTACACATGGTGGAGAGGTATGCGCAGTCGGTACAATCGAGGAGATCAAGAAGAATCCCAGGAGTCTGACAGGACAGTACCTGTCTGGACTGAAATGTATCGAGGTTCCAAAACGGCGTAGGCTTATCAATTCTGTTCGTACTCTCGGACTGGTCGACGCCCATCTCCATAATCTCAAACACGTGAACGTTGAGTTTCCGCTTGGTGTACTCACATGCGTTACAGGAGTCTCAGGTTCCGGGAAATCCACCCTCGTCACAAATACCTTGTTTAAGGCGGTATATAGCTGGCTGCGTAATGGTCACACCAAGATCAACGGCCTGGGCGGAGTAACCAACATCAACCTAGTGAATAAGGTTATAAACATAAGCCAGTCCCCGATAGGAAGGACCCCTCGGTCCACTCCAGCCACGTACGTCGGGTGCTTCGTTGATATCAGGAATCTGTATACAAGCCTTCTGGAAGCCAAGGCACGTGGTTACACCAGCAGCAGGTTTTCATTTAATGTGAAAGGTGGCAGATGTGAGGCGTGCAAAGGTGATGGCTCCGTTAAGGTTGCAATGCACTTTCTCCCGGATGTATACGTCACGTGTGATCAGTGCAATGGCAGGAGGTTCAATCGAGAGACATGCGAGATCAAGTTCATGGGGAAGAGCATAGTAGATGTTATGGAGATGACGATAGAGGAGTGCGCGAAGCTCTTCAGAAACTACCCGGCGATATACAACAAGCTAGATTGCCTATGTAGAGTTGGACTGGGATACCTGACACTCGGTCACAAGGCAACGATCCTATCTGGTGGCGAGGCCCAGAGGGTTAAGCTCGCAAAGGAGCTATCTAGGCAGCCCAGTGGGCATACCCTCTACATTCTCGATGAGCCTACAACCGGTCTCCACATAGATGACATAAAGAAACTCCTCGACATCTTGCATATGTTGGTTGAGGCAGGTAACTCAGTCGTCGTCATCGAACACAACCTTGATGTTATTAAGACAGCCGACTGGATCATTGATGTCGGAAGAGAGGGAGGAGAGAAGGGTGGTAACATCGTAGCTGCTGGCCCACCAGAGGTAATTGCCGCCTGCGAAGCCAGCTACACAGGACAGTACCTTCGTAAGTACCTCGGTTAAGGATAACATCCTCAGCTAACTCCCTACAAGCACCTCCGGTGGTACGGAACGCAACCGGAGAAGTGAGTGACTCCTCCGTTGCTTCCTCGCGTGATCTTAGTTGCCGTCGGGCGTATCTTGAACCGTTATCAAAGGTAAAAGCGGTAAAATAGCTTCCCGATTGTTATAGAACCACTGCCGTGTCAGATTCCTCCGACGACGTACTTCCCTAGGCAATTGAATCCCGATCCATTCCGCTAGTGTCTCAGCCGTACTACGCATCGTTTTGAAATCCATACCTTCGAGAAATATTGTGATCGGATTGGTGGCATTGTCGAGGCTCGTCTCATATTCGTCGCCAGTAAGGCATCCTGGAAAGTGGACTGAGCGTCTCTGTCTCGGCTCAAGTATTACGTCCACATCCTCCGTTCTTACCACGGGGATTACCGGCATTACCGGCCAGATGGGAGGCCTCCAACCAGCTGGTGGCTGTTCTCCTGATGTCTCTTCCTCCGGTGGCACTCCGTACCTCGAGACCGGTCTGTCCCTACCCTCAATTCCGAACGATCCCCATCTCGAGGGCGTTCTTGCGATACTTACCGTCCTACATGGCCTACCCTGCGCTGCTCCTTCCCAGGTGGACACAGATCTCTGCATCGCTCCTTCAGCCTTCTCTACGGCCATAGCCGTTACTAACGCTGCTACCGCATACGCTACTTGCTTCATTCTAAACATTGCTGCTCTCATTGTAACTCAAAAAAACAAGGCTCTTGACTAGTAAAATCTATTTTTGGAGAAAATTTTGGCTATCAGATGAGCCAAATTTTCTCCCCTGTGATTGAATCTAAACTCACATTCCTTCAGATGCAATATGAAAGATTC
>JAISWU010000025.1 GCA_031270735.1 Holosporales bacterium
AGCACGGAGGGAGGTATAGCAAGGGAAGAGACGTTAGTGACGTTGGCAGGAGATCTCCCCACCAAGAAGTCTATAGATGGAATGCACCGCAATGTGAGGAAGCTGATGTGGTGGGTAGAAGAAGGTGAAGATAGCGTACGTTCAAGGTTGAGGACGCTAGAGGAGAAGGTAAGCGCAGGCGGAGTGGAGGGAAGCACAGCATCCCCCATGACAGATATGCCGATGCTGGTTGGGATAGCATACGTGGTTGCCAGGACGCGGGCAGAGGTAATGACCAGAGACATCACACATGACACCATGAGAAATGAGCTCATGATAGACATGTGCGTGCCTGGTAGTAGCCTGAGACCGGACAGCAACCCTGTGACAACAGAATGGAGCGAGGCAGCCTCCACCAAACAGATGAGGGCACAGACAACAACGCTCATAGGCTGGGAGTGGGGCATCGTAGATGAGGTGACTGGTGATGAAGGATGGAAAATGTCACGCGGGTACGCTATAGAGGGATACATAGACCCATACGGGCGCATCACACCAGGAGTACTGTGGCAATACATTGACCGCGAACACCTCACAGTATCGGAAATGGATCGAGCAGTAGGCGGATGGCCTAGAGGCGGCGCGAAGTCGGTAGTAGCGGCAATCACTGTAGGTAGAAACGGACAGGAATATGCGTCAGTGTCCCCCTACGCAGACTCGGCAGGAGGACAGGAAATAATTCACCTCGGTCACAGGGATGCCTCGGGCAGTGAGGAGACGACAACGCACCTCAGAGTACCTGGACCGGAATGCACAGCTGCCGAGGTAGCAGAAATGATTAAGCAAGACGTAGCGAGTACCAGCGGAATAACGTGGCGTGTGGTAGTAGGAGCTCGAAACGGCGAACCACCAGACGCCCAATGAAACAGCTCGCGGTCTATCTAGCCAGCACCGCGAGCAGCAGGATGGCGACGATGTTGATGATCTTGATCATCGGGTTAATGGCGGGGCCGGCGGTATCCTTATATGGATCTCCGACGGTATCACCAGTCACAGAAGCCTTATGAGCGTCTGAGTACTTCCCGCCATGGTTGCCATCTTCTATGTGCTTCTTGGCGTTATCCCAGGCTCCTCCGCCAGACGTCATCGAGATCGCCACAAACAGCCCCGCCACTATCGTGCCGATGAGGGTGGCACCGAGAGCTGAGAAAGCAGCCTCCTGTCCGGCGATTAGGTTGATGGACATGTAGATTACCACGGGGGCTACAAGGGGCAGGATGGACGGCACCACCATCTCCCTGATTGCCGACTTTGTCAGTATATCGACGGTAGCCTTGTAATCTGGCTTTGCTGTTCCAGCCATAATCCCGCTTATCTCCTTGAACTGCCTACGCACCTCTACTACGACTGCTGCTCCTGCTCGCCCAACCGCCTTCATGCCGAATGAGCCGAAGAGGTATGGTAGCATCGCTCCCACTATGAGCCCCACAAGGACATACGGGCTTTGCAAGCTGAATCCAACTGACAGATCTGGAAAGTAGTGCTCCAGGTCCTCTACGTATGTCGCAAATAGGACGAGAGATGCAAGTCCTGCGGATCCAATGGCGTACCCTTTCGTGACAGCCTTGGTGGTGTTTCCCACAGCATCTAGAGCATCAGTGATAGTCCTAACCTCATCGGGCAATCCAGCCATCTCAGCGATTCCACCGGCATTATCCGTCACCGGACCGTATGCATCGAGTGCTACGATAATCCCTGCGAATGCTAGCATCGTTGTAGCGGATATCGCTATACCAAACAGCCCAGCACACACGTATGCGGCAACGATACCGCAGCTAATGATGATAGCTGGCAGCGCAGTGGATTCCATCGATACAGCCAGTCCTTGGATGATGTTGGTAGCATGCCCAGTCTCTGAAGCCTTAGCGACACTCTTCACAGGTCTGTATGAGACAGATGTGTAGAACTCAGTTACCCACACCAGCAACCCAGTCACCACAATTCCAACAAGGCTGCACTGCAGCAAGTTGAATGGGGTGATTATCTCGCCTGACTTCATCTTGATGTTAGAATCAAGAGAAGAGAACATGATGAATGTCATTACGACTATTAGCCCAACTGAGAATACACCAGAAGCGATGAGTCCTTTGTATAGGGCTCCCATGACGTTGTTGGATTTCGACAGCTTGACAAAGAAGGTGCCTAAGATAGATCCTATAATACAGACTGCGCTGATTGCAAGTGGATATAGTGTCATCACCTGCCCAGCGTACTCAGAGAAGTGTATGCTTGCTAGGACCATCGATGCGACGATAGTTACGACGTACGTCTCAAATAGGTCCGCAGCCATACCCGCGCAGTCCCCGACATTATCACCGACGTTGTCAGCGATAACCGCCGGGTTCCTTGGGTCATCCTCAGGAATGTTAGACTCAACCTTACCGACAAGATCAGCGCCTACATCAGCTCCCTTTGTAAATATCCCGCCTCCTAATCTGGCGAAGATCGATATGAGGGATGCGCCGAAACTTAGGGCGACCAGCGTCTCGGTGATGATACGTGGTTCCACAGACATCGCACTTAGGATGAAGTAGCTTCCGGCAACTCCTATGATACCGGCTCCAACCACGAGGAGCCCCGTAATTGCCCCAGAGTTAAAGGCTACGGACAGCGCACTAGACATCGATGTCTTAGCCGCCTCAGTTGTTCTCACATTCGCCCTAACCGATACATTCATACCTATGTACCCAGCTATTCCGGATAGTACGGCTCCCAACACAAAACCACATGCCACATACAACGACATGAACGACACGAGTAGCACAGCTACCACTGCCCCAACAATGGTGATTGTGGTGTACTGTCTATTGAGGTACGCCTTCGCTCCCACCTGGATCGCATTCGCGACCTCCAGCATCCTGTCGTTGCCACACGGCAACTTGAAGACAGTTCCTACCTTCAATACCGCAAACCCAATCGCAATCAATCCACAGACCATTACGATCACAGATACTAATTCCAACATCCCGTCGATCACCCAGATTATCTAACCTACATAACTGCTGTGTATTCTAGCAAAAGTTAGGAGATATGTACATAATCTCCTGGAGTTCGATTGTAACTCTACCATGAGTCGCCTCACTATTGTAGCCGGTCTTTGGTACATCGATCCGGTGCTCGAAGACTCATGTACATCGCAGTGCACTCTCCTTCTGTGCTCCGTGTTTCCTTCCAAAGACTCTAGTTGATGGTTGCGAAAGAAGTTCTATCCCTCCATTCCTCATTCATGCGTACGAGTGGACTAGCGTTTTAGCGTTGCCCACTCTTTGTATCGCATACCAGTTAATAAGCTTCTGGGTATCCCTCAGCGTCATCATCATGATCATGATAATGTTTACCATGCCGCCCCTGTTTTCTATCGGTAAGGTTATAGCCTTTGCAATGAAACCGAACCTGCAGCTTTCCGAATTGCTTCGCAATTTCAGGAACCTGAAGTTCTATTTGCTCCGCATTATCATGCAACACCACTTGATCTATCGTACCCTGTTCACCGCCGCACTTGTGTATAAGTAGCAGTATCCTTTCGAGCTTCCTAATCTCCGGATGAAGCTTGCTCGCTGTTACAGAGAAGTCACTACTGAGATTGAATATACGGCTTGCCACTTCTGCAGATTCTATCTTCGTTGGTTCTACATCTCTGGTCCATCGACTAGTATGTGGCCTGTACGGTACAATTCGTCTCTCGCTGTCACATTGCCTCCCCGACAATGTGCAACTCCTTAATCTTGATGCACAAGCTTCAACTGATGTAGCCGCAACCATTAACACACACACAAACGCTATCCTTTTGTTCATTGATTTTCCCTCCCCACAATTCCAGTGCTCTGGCCGCACACTTACTTGAGGTGTCCGGCTGCACACATACTATTCTAATCCTACAAGGCTAAGCAGTCAAGCGTGTTTTTGTGCGCGTTCACATCAGTGGCAGCACTACCAGCGGTATCTCGAGTCCTCTGCATGTTTCCTCGTTACCTAAGGCAGGAAGGTCGCCCTTCCCGACTCGGCTACAAAACCGTACGTGAACCTTTCGATTCATACGGCTCCTCAATGTTATAGCGCTTATCATGCGCACCTCTTCATCCTGTCATTTGTGTTATCCAGAATCCTAGAAAATCGAATCCCTTTTTGGCTTTCATCAATCGATTTTAGCGTATGAGTGATTCGCGTTTTGCCTTCATTGAGGGCTAGCCCAATGAGTTTTAGCCATTCTTGCACAAATTTCTTTGCTTCTAGAATGATTTCCAGGTCTTCATGAATGATCACAAAATCATCAGCGTAACGAATTATACTTAAAGATGACAGTGCGTCCCTCATGCTCGTTTTATACTTTCGTTTGTCTTTTAACGAGTTGGCGAGCTTGGTAGATAAGGTTTTCTTTGTTTCGTATTCCAGTCCATGAAGCGCGATATTAGCCAAAAGAGGAGATATTACTCCTCCTTGTGGTGTTCCTGCGTTCATTTTGTGGAATACTCTTCCCAGTCCATAACGCCAGCTTTCAGCCATCCTTTGATTGTTTTGTACAATCTCGGGAATGTCCAGCTTGCGCCAGTTAATCTCATTCCATTTATATCTAGTCTTTTCGGACTGACTCATAACTTCTCCACGGCTACTTACAACTCTATCTTCTATAATCATAGTGTCCACGTCAGCATATCCTTCGCATTACCAAAAGCATTAGCTTCTTGGACAATCCCTCCGTTGCAAGGCTTGCGGCTGGCTACCTTCTCGGCTCTTTATACCGAGAGTCCTTGCAATGGTTACTCCGTTCCACGATTCCGTTTCGCGCTGGACTTAGATCCCTGCTGTGTGCCGGAGACCAAAGGACATCAAACTATCTGGATTCGCCGATAATTTCTTGTTTGTCTCATTTACCCGTATCAACTTGTTTCGAGCATCACTGTTGACGACAGTTCAAACACAGGTTTCTCTCGTAATCCTATCCAGCTCTGTTCGAGAGGATTTGCTATCAAGTTAAGCATTACTCCCTTTTAGCACATGCTTGCGTTAGTCGCTTTGCCAAGACTACCTACGTGTGCCATACTTTTACCCCGATGTCTGGGGAGGCGGAATTTAACCACCACAAAATCGCAGTTATGTACTAGAAGTTATGGCGGACCTCTACCACCGGATCGCGCATACCCGAGCAGCCTGAAGTGGAGTGCAATCATCGGAACATACAAGGTACTCACCCCACCATCCGGCGCATAACTCATACCAAGCCAGCAGCGCATATGATGATCCACCAATTATGTGCGCTATGTGCGCAGCCGTGCCGGGGCTGATGGGCGTTTTTACATGTTGCTGGGTCTGCCGGCTACATGATACAATCCACTTAGTTGGAGCGCGGGTATAGCTCAGTGGTAGAGCACAACCTTGCCAAGGTTGGGGTCGAGGGTCCGAATCCCTTTGCCCGCTCCAATCGAGTGTGTTTGGGTGATTTTTTTGCGCGGAGAGTTTTATGGCGAAGGGTCCTGTTGTTACGATCAAGTTGTTGAGTTCCGCGGGAACGGGTTACTTCTACGTGACCAAGAAAAATCCCAGGAACATGACCGAGAAGCTAGAGATGAAGAAGTATGATCCGAAGATCAGGAAGCACGTCATCTTCAAAGAGCACAAGATAAAATAAGGACATGGGGTTTAACTGCGGCATTGTTGGGCTGCCTAACGTTGGGAAGTCGACGCTCTTCAATGCCCTCACTGCTACGGCGGCTGCTGAATCTGCGAACTATCCGTTCTGTACGATCGAGCCAAACGTAGGTAGAATCGCCGTTCCAGATGAGCGGCTCTACAAGCTTGCTGAGATCGCATCATCGAAGGCTATCATTCCGGTACATCTTGAGTTTGTAGATATTGCCGGTATCGTAAAGGGCGCTAGCAAAGGAGAAGGCCTCGGCAATAAGTTCCTAGCCAACATCAGGGAGACCGACGCTATTATCCACGTTGTCCGATGCTTCGATGATGATGACGTTGTCCATGTTACCGGCAAGGTTGACCCACTGTCCGACATCGATGTGATCGAGACTGAATTACTACTTGCAGATCTCGAGAGTGTTGAGGGGAGGATCCCTGCTCTCGAGAAGAAGTGCAAGGCAGCCGATAAATGCGCCGCCGAGACGTTAGACGTTCTTCGAAAAGTGTACGATGTCCTGAAGGATGGGAAAGCAGCAAGCGAGGTTCGTGTATCTCCTGAGAAGACCCATATCCTGAGGAACCTGCAGCTGCTCACAACAAAGCCTGTGATATATGTCTGCAACGTTGCCGAAGATGAGAGTGTCGGTGGCAACAAGTACACTGAGCTCGTCTCTGAGAAAGTCAGTTCATCAAATGTGGTCGTCATCTCAGCTGCGATAGAGTCCGAGATAGCAACATTTGATTCGGAAGATGAGAAGCATGAGTTTTTGCGGGAACTCGGGTTGCCGTGCACTGGCCTTAGCAAGGTAATTCGTAGCGGATATGATCTACTCGGACTACTGACGTACTTCACGATTGGACCGAAGGAAGCAAGGGCATGGTCGATCAATGCCGGTACCAAGGCACCAGCAGCGGCGGGTGTAATTCACACAGACTTCGAGAAAGGCTTCATATGCGCCGAAACGGTATCATGGAGAGAGTACATAGACTACGGCGGCGAGCAAGCTGCTAAGCAGCGTGGAAAGATGCGCCTAGAGGGTAAGGATTACACTGTCCAAGATGGAGACGTAATGCACTTCCGGTTTAATGTGTAAACGATGATATGGCACGCAGCCGGCACTAGTCGCGCACGTGATGAGATGAATCACCATGTGCGCTGCTGTATACAGCTATCCTGTTGATGTGCCGGATTGGTTGGTCAGGTTGTAGGCCGTGCGGGTGGTACCGCGACGAGGATATCCACCCTGGCTCTGCATGACAGGCTGTATGCTGCGTTCCGTAGCTTGGTCGTTCACTGTGTCTCTGAGTGTTGTGTTTCTCCGCATCCGTACTGCCTAGCCGATCCTTATCACATGGAACGAGATGCCGTTCGGAAAGGCATCATAGTACGCCATGTATGGGGCTTGCTCCTCTGTCGCGGCTCCTACGTCATTTCCGGGGTCGTGGAAATTGCCGTTTAGGAGGAAGCAGTCAGCAGTGATTTCGGAATTACATGTAGTTGTGCCGTATCCAGGTGTCGTCCCGGTTGTCACACTCCATCTTCCACCGACACACACACTGCTGCATGCTGCACCTCTTCCTGAGACCTCGTATGATAAAATCTGTCGTGTGGTGTCCGGCGTTTCTAGAGTGACAAGAGATACGACGATAGTGGGCCAATCTCCTCTACTTGCTGTGATTGTGAAGTTGGTATTGACGTCGTGCAATTCCCCAGAGTAGTACTCCGAAAAGTTGTACACCCGCCCGCCACCTGTCGTGTCTCTATCAGGTCTCAGATTGCTGGTTACATACATCATCTTCCCTCTGAGTATTGACCTCGCAGGCTCCGGGGTGCAGTTTCTGCTTAGCATCTCATCTGCCCTAGCCTGTGCTATTACCAATCCCATCGTAGTGGTAAACCACAGATGCATCCCTGTTAATGGTGATGGGGTACCCAACACATCAGCTCTAGCTACTCCTGTAGTTGCATTCTCTAATGCTGTCAGTCTCTGGTGTACTGTACCACTACTACCTCTACTACCTACCTCTCCTACTAGTCCTTCTAACGTCTCCTGTCTAGCTATCCCATCCAGTATTCCCTCTATCTCAGTCAGACTCACACTATCACTGCTACCTCTCACCTCCCTCACCATATCCCTCAGCTTATTCAGTGCTCTCCTCAGTCTCTCCTCTCTCTCCTCATACCTACACAGTAACTCCTGTAATGTACCTACTCTCCTCTGCATCTCCTCTACATAGCTACCACCACATCCCCTCTCTACTACACCATCTATATCTATCTCATCTACCTAATCACCTACCCCTACCTCATCACCTGTGATATCTACTACTAAGGGTTCTATCCTCTCTCTCTAGGGTTTCCTCACTTCTTAGGCTCTCACCTCCTCTTACTACTCCTGTTCCTATCATCACCATTGATGATAGTAGTACTAACTTGTTCATTGGGTTTCCCTCCCCATATAGATTCTTATGTATATGATAAGG
>JAISWU010000034.1 GCA_031270735.1 Holosporales bacterium
TGAGTGGCGGTTAAGTCCTCTGCAAAGCACAAAAAAATTTTGTTCCTCTTTTGGGGGCTCAACCGGTTGAATTTCCTCATCTTCATAGCATACTCCTTCCGAGATGCTAGTCAAGAGCCCTCTAGTGTAACACTCATACGATGGTTACGTCAACTCTTCATTTGTTAAGTGGATTGATGGCGCTTGTTTGAGAAGGGGCTATGTATGCTAGACTGCCCCCTCAGGAACCCGTTCTCCTAATTTCAGCAAGATTGTCGATCTGAAAATAGAACGCATGGGAGAAGCGAAACGGGCCCACAGCGATGATGTGTCACAGATCCCAACTTACTCACTCAGGCCTCATCTGTACTTGATACAACCGCTTCAACCAATTCGACTATCTTGGCCTTGATTCTTTCATTTTTCACGGATCTCAAAATACTCAACAGTTTAGCCTCGGCATCACTGTTGGCAACAGTATCATCGCTACTTTCGCTCAGCATTAATCCGCTGAAAAAGTAGCTAGGGTTGGTACGCAGGTATGAGCAGATTTTTAAGAGCATTTGAACAGAGAGTTTAGAACGCCCACTTTCATATTTCTGAATTTGTTGGAATGTGCACCCTACGGCTTCCGCAAGCTGCCTCTGCGTTATTTTAAGCCCTCTCCTTTTCTCCCTCACTAGGGAGCCGATGTTACATTTTTCAGATGCGGTATATTTAACCATACGTTCCAAACGTACCTTACCCTAATTACAGTCTAAGCTTATTGAATGCATTTTGCAAATAATATATCCTAAATATAGGTCGGCAGCGCTCACATTAACGAAACATAATTATTGATAATAAACACATGATTATTTGAATTCTAATACGCTCCCCACCCACCACCTTACCAAAACACCATTTCCCTTTGGAACGAAAAAACCTAACCACAATTTACGAAACGTATTGTCAAGGCCTATAGAGCGGTAGCGTGCCTTGACAACTAGAGTGGAGTAAATTGTTATAATTGAGTTAGTCCAAAGGGGAGTGAGTGTTGGAATCGAAATCACCGCTAGGTGATTCACCGATTAGAGATGTGTAACATCTCTGGCATCTGGCTCTGAACGGATATGTGAGGAATCCAGCTTTCAACCAAGTGATGAGCCAAACATTTTAAAGCATGAAAGCGCCTGGCTCACCTCCCGAGTTACATATCTACTCATCCGCAGAATCAGCCTCTCCGGCCTCAGCTGGTTCAGGCTCTTCAATCTCAGGAGCCTTGACTTCAGGCGCTGGTGGAACAGCTGGTACTTCACCACCTGAGACTACCGAGTCATGCAACTCTTTCGTTTTTTGAACGATTGCATTAAACACAGCCTTCTCATCATCGTTGTCGAGAGCATCCGCATTTATCACCTTTATGGCCTCATCTACCGCACCGGCTCCAGCTGTCGGATCCTTACTCAGCTTCTTAGTTGCGATGGCTATGTTCGCCATCTGATTTCCCCCCTTGCCGAGTTGCTTGAGGAATTCCTCCGCTTCCTCAGCATCATCATCAGCTTCCCACTCCTCAATTGGCTTACCATTCAAGACTGCTTGCAGAGCTTCCAGCATCGTTGCCAGTTTAATATCGTTTGGATTATCTGTCTTGAGTGCGAGATACCTTTTGAGCATCTCGTTGATAGCCGTTTGTGGGAGGATACCAGCTACAGCTGCTGGTGACATCGCGATGAGTCGTAGTATGCCGAAGGGAAGAGTAGCAACATCAGCATCATGCGTATCAGCCTCAACTGCATCTGCTTGCTCGGCTCTCCTCAGCAGTTCCTCTTCTGCCTCTTGCGGGGTTACTCCGTTGACAGTTTCTCCCCCGTCACGTATCAGCGCGAGTATCTCATAATGCAAGGTCTCCTTACTAACCGTACGCTTCTTAGGTTTCTCTGCCTTCTCAGCTGCTTCTTCACGCTCGCCGCCCTCACCCTTTCCTCCACGGAAAAATCTGCCAATCTCCTCCGGGCAGTACTTCCAAAGTAGGAATGCACCACCGATAACTACTATCGCTGATAAGTAGATCACATTACGTTTCGCCACGATCACCTTCTCTTAAAATTGCGTACCCCGCTGCCATCAACATTATTGCCTAAAAGTTAAAATTTAGTTAACACTTTTCATATTTTTTGCATTTTTTGCTAAGGCATGAATCCTAAAAAAATTTGCCACGCGAGCTCCCAGGCATCCCCTTGATTTGTATAGGCAACTGCTGCGATTAACTATAGAATATATGACGTAGGAAATGCTGGGTCTTTCAAGATAGTGGGTTAATGTGTGGAGAGCTGTCGCTTCGTTTTTACAGGCTATCTCCGAGCTTGGATCTAGCTGCGAGTCCTATAAGTTTCACATCCTACTGATAGCCATCATTGTCGCCCTCGTGCTGGGCTTCGTAGCAATGTATCGCAAGATGCGCAGAAGGGTGCGTGCGGCAGAGTACTACCTTGATGTAGTGAGGATAGTATCAAGGTCGCTCGCTAAGACGCACAGAATTGTTGCATTCAACGAGGCATGGCATGTTATTTATACGACGCACCCAAGCATGTACACGACCAAAAAGGAGTTCTTGCAAGATGTCCTTGGCAGCGTTACAGCATCCGTTGAGTTCAAGAATTTTTGCAGATTCTTCGAGGCAAGGAGACCAGTAAGTGCGTTGCTCTCCGGATCCGGATCCGGTCTCCAAAATCAGTTTAAGCGATGGGTCGCAACGAATGACATTGTTGAAGCAGAGGAGTCTCTCGTCGATGAAAATGTATCAGTCGTCACCATGAGCGACATCTCCAAGTACATGGACGATGGTGAAAGGACTGCTCACAGGTGTGAGCGACTCGAGGACTTTATAGATAGGTTGCCGTTCGGAATATTTTATCTCGGGAATTCAGGGAAGATTATCGGGGCAAACACCACCTTCGCAAACATGATCAACTCCACCAAAGATAGAATCATGGACACCATGATCAGTGACTTTATAGACGGAATTGACGATGTGTCCGAGCTGACGAATAAAGTTCACGTGACCGTCAAGCCTAGGTTCTCAAGAAGGTTTCCTGCAGTAGCAGAAAGAGCCGTGGCGTTCTCCGGATATAAGCCATGGATCGTCTACAAGGTTACAGATCAGGAACGTAGTAGCGATCAGGATGCCGAAGGATTCCTCGCACAGAGCTCATTCACCAGCGCGAACGTACCATCCGTTATAGTGGATGCTGAAGGTGTAATTCAGGCGATGAATCCAGCCTTTGCGACAGTGGTACAGGACAAAGTTACCGTCGATAAGAGCAAGACAATTGGGCATGGCGCTAACATCGCAAACTTTATGAGTTGTGGAAACCAAGGGGATACCTTAGAGCATTGTGTCCGGAAAGCTTCCCAGTCTCCCGAGAAGTTTTCCTCCATAGAGGTCAGGCTGCGTGGTAGCAACATCATAGCAATGGGCTACATTAGCCAGATGCCACCAGAAAGTAGTAACAAGCCGAAGCTCTTGCTGATTCAATTCATCGATATCTCCGGACAGAAGACACTGGAGCAGCGGCTCGTACAATCCCAGAAGATGCAGGCCATAGGCCAACTTGCAGGTGGTATCGCCCATGACTTTAACAACCTACTAACAGCAATGATCGGGTTTTGTGATCTGCTGCTACAGAGGTATACCTCGAAGGATCCGTCATACGGAGATGTTATCCAAATTAAGCAGAATGCTACCAGAGCAGCGAATCTGGTTAGGCAGCTATTGGCGTTCTCCAAACAGCAAACTCTGAAGCCGCGCGTCGTATCTATAACAGAGCTCCTGCTCGACTTATCGTCTCTGCTGAAGCGACTACTAGGGCCAAACATAGAATTTAAAGTCATGCACGGCAGAGATCTCTGGAACGTGAAGTTGGATAACGTCCAGTTCGAACACGTGATCATTAACCTGGCTGTCAACGCCAGAGATGCCATGAAGGATGGTGGCAAGCTCACTATTCAAACGAGGAATCACTTCGCAGATAAGAGCTTTAAGTGTGTATATGACACAGCCCCACCAGGGGATTACGTACTGATCGAGATTATCGATACTGGATGCGGTATCGCTCCAGAGATGGTTGAGAACATCTTCGAGCCATTCTTCTCGAGAAGTGGGAACGATTCGCAGAAGAAGCTTGGGACGGGAACCGGCCTTGGGTTATCGACGGTCTACGGAATAGTCAACCAAACAAATGGATTCATTGCCGTAGAGAGCGAGGTAGGAAAGGGAGCAAACTTCAAGATATACATCCCGAGGTATACTGGCGATGAGCAAATCCATGCCGGAAGTACACCTATCTCTCCGAGGGATTTGAGCGGATCCGAGACGGTTCTGATAGTCGAGGATGAAGACTCTGTGAGGATGTTTTCCGCGAGAACTTTGCGTGAGAAGGGATACAAAGTCCTTGAAGCATCATGTGGAGATGAAGCTATCAAGATTGCGCAGTCCAACGATTTCGACCTTCTGGTAACCGATGTTGTAATGCCGAAGATGGACGGCCCGACCCTGTGCAGAGCCATCAAGGACATGGGGAAAAACGTAAAGACGATCTTCATATCAGGGTACTCAGAGGATACATTCCGGAAGGATGTTGGGAAAAATCCAATGATCCACTTCCTCCAAAAACCGTTCACATTGCAGGGACTCGCCGGTAAGGTGAAGGAGGTCCTTAGCAAGTGTTAAGGACAGCGTTCACCAGTGTGGATAATGGAATAGAATTCTACGTGCACCTAACACCAGGCGCTAAGCACGAAGGCATACATGAGCTCATTATTGAAAACAAACAGATGCCGTTACTGACGGAAAACAAACCACCGCAGGGAGCCCACAACGTCATGTTCAAAGTCTCCGTCCATGCGAAGCCCACCGATAACCAAGCTAACCTTGCGCTCATCAAACTCATAGCAGAACAGTTCAAGACAGCCAAATCAAACGTCTCGATAGCGAGCGGTGAGAAGTCCAGGAGGAAGTGCATACGTATAAGCAACTACAGCCTTGACGATATCCCCCCAAGCATCGTGTCGCTTACTCTTCTGTGAGGCGCTTCCGCTCGGCGATCCTGGCGCTCTTACCAGTCCTGCCACGCAGGTAGTAGAGCTTCGCCCTGCGCACTCGCCCATGTCTCGTGACTTCGACATTGATATTCGGAGAATACGTGTGGAACAGCCTTTCGACCCCCTCCCCATTTGTAATCTTCCTAACCTTAAACGACGATCCCATGCCGCGGTTCTGCTTTGCAATTACGACACCCTCAAACGACTGCATCCTCTCCTTCGCACCATCTCTGACCTTCACCATGACCTTCACCGAGTCACCAGGTCTAAATTTCTTAACAGGCCGACTGGACACCAGTCGATCAATGTTCTCCCTATCGATCTGATCTATCAAATTCATATGCGTCGACTCAAACCTTCCATATCGATACCATTCCTACGCGTCCCCACTGTACCTCAACCACAAATCCGGCCGAGCGCTACGTGTCACAAACTTCGCCTGCTCCAACTGCCACTCGTTAATTGCCTTGTGGTTCCCAGACAACAGGACAGACGGTACCTCAACACCATTCCAAACTGCCGGTTTAGTATACTGCGGATGCTCGAGTAGATCAACTGCGAAACTTTCATGCTGCGTGGACTCGTGATTATTCATGATGCCATCCATGAAGCGCAGGCATGAATCCATAACGACCATGGCGGGTATCTCGCCTCCAAACAACACGTAATCACCGATGCTGATTTCCAGCATGCCATGTGTTGCTTTCCAGTGATCGATCACCCTCTGGTCTACCCCCTCGTAACGTCCACACAGAATGATCACGCCATCGCGTGGCTTCTCCATTATCTCCAGCGCTACCTTGTTCGTAAATGCGCGCCCACGCGGCGTCATGAACAGAACCTTGGGAATACCTTCGTACTGCGATAGCGCGTCGGTCAGTGCACGGTGCACGACATCTGGCTTCATAAGCATGCCAGCTCCACCACCATATGGAGAATCATCAACCGTATGGTGTTTGTCATCCGCAAAATCCCTGATGTTAACAGTCCTCAAATTCCACAGTTTCCCAAGGCTCTTGCCGCAGAGGCTGTGGGCCAACGGCCCAGGAAACATCTCTGGGAAAATAGTCACGACCGTAACAAGCATCTGCTACCAGGCCATGAGCATGTCTTTGGGATTAAAGCTTAGTGTGATGTCCTTCCACTCGTTGTACTTCTCCTTCGGTAGAGGGAGCTTATTACATTCGTCATCCATCACCGCCCTAATAGCACTCTCAGCTGCGATCTTAAAATCGGAATCGCTATCCATCCTCTTCTTATCAACGACCGTGGCCTTTGTTATCCTACCTTCAGAAGAGAGTTCCATCTCGATATCGACCACCAGGTCCTCCGCGTTCTTCAGTCCTGCTGGGAAGTGCCAGCACTTTCTAATTGTCTGGCGAATGAGGTCGATCTGAGTAGCAGTCAGTGCTTCACCAATTTCTTCAGCATTGAGGCCGGCATTCTCATGAGCGCCATCTGCCATCGCTCCGTCTAGCAGGCTATCCAGGGCTTTCTTAGCGGCCTTCGGATCGTGATTGCTGAGCTTCTTCTTGGGCTGTAAGTTAACGACTGCCTTGTCATTCGTCTTAGATGATTTGCTCTTATCGGGCTTTCCCTCAGCTTTTGGTTTTGGTTTCTGCTGAGGCTTCTTGGGTTTATCGAGGGCAACGGCTTTGTCGTTCTTCTGGCTCTTATCTAGAGGAGTATCCTCCTTCTTCGTTTCTTGCTTTGCCTGCGCCTGTTCCTTTGGTGCTTCCTCCACATTGTTGGCAAACGTTTCCTCTTTCTCGGAAGATTGGGATTTCGTTTTGCTAATCCTGCTGTTGGTACTGGAGAGCACAGGGGCCTTACTCTTCGGTCCGATCTCTACGAAGTCAAAGACGGCATGTCCAGAGTCTTTTATCTTCGGTGAAAACATATCCCCAAAGTTAATGTATGCCAGTGCGATAACGAGCCCATGAATCACTAATGATACTATGAGCGGAACGTTGCGCATTATCTCCTCTTTATAACCTTCTTGGCGCTACGCTTGACAGCCTTACTCGGTTGCTTAGGTTGAGGAGGGTTAGAAGGTGCTGTGACAGCAGGTGAACTTGGTGGTATGGGCTCTACGTGCTTTTCGATTCTATCATCATTCGCCGTAGCTGCCTCTGCTACAAGAGATACCTTACACACGCCGAGTGAAGAGATGGCTCCCATGATTCTCATGATCTCCCCGTACGGTAAATCCTTGTCTCCCCTTACGTACACCGTATCACTCTTCCGCTCCTGCAGCATAGCGGGGAGCTCGCGTCCTAACCCCTCGATCGTAGTGCCCGCATCATCTACATAAACGTTCGACTCCTTATCGATTGACACGATGATAGGTTTGGACTGTGAATCATCGAGTGTAGCCGCCTTCGTCTTTGGCAAATCAACGCGTACTCCCACGTTCAGCATCGGCGCTGTAATCATGAAAATTATGATCAGTACTAGCATCACCTCGACGAGAGGAGCTATGTTGATATAGGTGTTGTGATGTTCTACCCTGCGGCGCCTATTGTTCATCGCACTGCCTCGATATCACCGAATTAAATTCCTCGGCGAAGGTCTCCAATCTGTTGACATATCTGTTGATGTCGTTCATGAGTTTATTATAGGCCACGGCCGCCGGGATGGCAGCTACGATGCCTATCGCAGTGGTGAACAGAGCCTCTGATATTACAGGCGCAACCGTTGCGAGGGTGGCGCTCTGCTGTACCGCTATCGCTTTGAGACCATTCAGGATTCCGAGCACAGTTCCGAACAATCCCATGATGACTCCGTTCGTACCGAGAGATGATAGGAAACCCATATGCTTCTCAAGCTCATCCACTTCCTTCCGGATGGCTATCTGCATTGCTCTGTCGACCCTTCTCTCCATAGTCCTGACGTTCTCAAAGTCCTTGGTGTTCTTACCAACGAAGCTCTTCCACTCTGCCATGGCAGCACAGAAGATATTTGACATTGGATCAAACACAGCATCTTTGAGCTCTTGGTACATAGACTCCAACGGGGTACCAGACCAGAAGTTGTCCTCGAAGTAGTCGGCATCAGCCGCAAGCTTCTTCATCTTCATATGCTTTCCTATGATGATGGTCCAAGACCAAACGGACGAAACGATGAGTAATATGACTACGCACTTGATGATAAATCCGGCATTCCAGAACATCGAGAAAGCTGATGATTCTTGAACTACCGGCGCCGCAACAACATTGGTCGCTATATCGGGATTCGCCACGCCACCAATCACATCAGAGGTAATCCCAGGTAACTGAGAGCTTTCCATGGTAACACTAAAAAGTATAAAGGACACAGATTACATCATTGTACATCAATTATCGGCTTTGCCAAAGCTCAAGAATTAACAATCCGATCCTGATGATGCGTTGGCAATTTCATGCAAGAAGTTGTGGTAGATGTTGACAAAAGATTGCTGTGAGTGTGTAGAATAGCAGGACAACCGTATGATGAATGTGGCGCAGACTATGAGGAACCTAATGGGCAAATTGATGGTTGCGGTGTGTGGCTACGTCACGGCAAGTGCCACATGTACGACAGCGGCGGAAGATGATGAGCTGCAACTTAGATGGAACCCAAAGATAATGGTCGAGGGTACGTATCCGCTTACGAAGGATCAGTACGATAAACGGCGCAGCGAGCTTCAATCCTCCGAGACCGTGGTACGCCAAAGGCGGTATCTGGTATACCAGTTTCCGAACTCGATGGGAATCGAATATTGGGTATCCAGTGATTGCAGTAGTGTGAGAGTGCCAATATATCTGTGCGGCATACCACGGTCATTGGCTATGTTTGGTGAGCTACCTGTAGACTGGCTACAGCAAAACGTGCTTTGTTTAGAGAGGCCACCAGATGCTATAATAGAGCTGAACCTCCACGAGCAACGCAATACTTACGTCGATGGAGATGGTAACCTGATCCAGGGGATACTCACTTCGGCGAGCACCGGGGATGGTGTATCAACGACGTTTTACAGCATCACATTTGAGTATTCTGGTAACGCACAAGATACTCCGATAACGATGGGCAATGCTGCGAAAGCACTAGCAGATGCAATACAATGCTTCAGATTTAATACGACTGTGCAACATCGCTCCGTATTTGAGATGGCTCTGCGGAGTAGTGTAAGAAACCGAATATTGGCCGCAGAGCACTGCACCGAGCCGGTAGATCCAGTTATTCTGAAAGCCTTGCGACTAGATCTAGCTACTCTGAAGGCCTTGCCACCGGATGATGCGGATACATCAGACCTATCGGCACTGCCTGAATAAATGCGGCCTTGACATCGGCCATCGCAATGCTCCGGCCTGCCACTTCGCTAAGAGACGTGACAGAAAGCCCTGGGATTCCGCATGGAATGATACACTCAAACATTGCCAAATCATTCGACACATTAAGACAGAGCCCATGGCTGGACACTCCTCCCCTGATCTGTACTCCAATGAAGCCTATTTTTGCATCGCCCACCCATGCCCCTATTCCTCTCTCAGATGTATGCGCATCTACCTGAAACATCTTCAAAATCTCTATCATCCAATCCTCCAAGGCCTTGACATAGTCCGAGATACTCATACCTCGTTTCGCGAGGTTAATGATAGGATATACGACGATTTGTCCCTCAGAGTGCACAGTCACCCTTCCTCCACGATTCGGATAGTACACAGGGTAGTGTGGCGTCTTCAGGAAGTCCTCTCCCATGAAACTTCTCCCAGACGAGTACATAGCTTCATGTTCGGTCATAAACACGTACTCATCACCACCAGATACTACTCCCTCACGCGCGATCTGCATATCAAGCAGCGCTACAGAATATTGTGACAGTCCATAATCTATGAATTTAAGTGCCATATCAAAACATCCTGAGAACCAGATCCGGCCAGATCCCTAAGAGAAATATTACTGCTGCTAATGAGATCATTACCGATTTTCGTGCGATTCCAATATCATGGCAGAAGGACTTACTATGCTGCGGTTGCACTACTCTCAATCCGAAGCACGTGTGGTAAACATAGATCGCATAAACAGACGATATAAGGACACTCGCCACTACCGCTACCGCGTGAATCACCGACATATGCCAGGCTGCATACACCGAAATGACATCACATACGAAACCACATGAGAACGGTACCGATATCAATAATAAGAATGCAGCCATCATGATTCCTCTAGTACCTGGGGGGATAGCGCCCATGTTCTTGAGTTCGGAGATCAACCTGGTACCACACGATCTCTTCAACACATCCGCTGCGAAGAATAGCGCCGCCATAGTGATGCTATGATGGATAATTGCGAATATGAAATACCCCCTACCTAAGCCACTGAGTATGATCAGCAAGTACACATTCAAATGGATGATAGAGAAGTACGCAAACATGCGCTTGATGTCATCCTGGAACATGAGCTGCGCCAGTGCGCAGATGATGCTCACTATGGAAGCACACGACACGATAACACTGTTGGTCGTCAGCTCACTCAAAAAGAGAGGCTCGACAAAGCGCACTATTAGCAGTGAAGCAAACTTCAATGTGATAGCAGCGAGGATAACAGAGCACGTAGTGTGTGACTTAACGTGTACAACTGGCAACCAGTTATAAAACGGCCACACAGGCATCTTGATTGCGATCCCTAGCGACAGCAACCAGAAGGCGGCGTGGCTCTTTACCCCTACCCCATATATCTCATATATGTCCGACGTGTGTGTCTCCAGGTATATCATTATCAGGGCAACCAGTACCAGCAGCGCGCTCGCCATTGTGTATACTAGGAACCTAAGAACGGCATCGTGTGCTGGAGGCGTCCTGGTTGACATTATGACATATACCGGAATCGTAGCGGCCTCCATGAAGATGAATAATAGGAATATACCTGTCACGTAGAAGGCCAATATGGCGAACGTCTCGAAGAAGAAGAGCATAGCGAAACGCACCTTGACCATTGTGGTATCTGTGCTAAAGGCCCACATCCTGCTCAGCAAGCAGACGAGACAAATGACCGGGACAAATGCGGCAGCAAGTCCATCGACCGCTATCGTGAGACCCCACTGCGCAATTCCTAACGTATCGATCTTCTCGACGTACTTTCCCACCACAAAATCGAATGAGAACAACGTCGTAAGTGCCAGGCACAACGTGCAGCACGAGGTCAAAATGGACAAGTGTTTAATGTTTGCAACACGCTCATCGCTGATACACATCACGCAGAACCCACCTATCAGTGGGATAATCGCAGTGATGAATGCTATCGGTAAATCGACCATTCAGTGATGTTGCTCAGCTACTACCCTTGGTATCTTACTACACCCCCAACTAAATCATCCCAAATTATCAATTGGCAAGTCAGGAAGATACTTCACGCGTATGTAACTACGCTGGCAAACTAGCGACCGATTCATAATTGATCCCGTCAATCCTATCTGTAGCAAAATTGTTGCTGATCTCCCTGACAAATAGATTGTTCAGGACGTGAGATGGATTCACGGCATTGATCTCCCCGACGATATCGTACCCGAGGACGCACAGGTCCCCAATTAGATCAAGGCACTTATGCATTACAATCTCCTTCTCATGCCTGAGACCACTCTCATTCTTAATGGTCCCATCTTCTAGAATCACGATTGTATTATCTTCAGACGCACCGCGTGCGAGTCCACGAGCTCGTACCATGTCGTAATCACTCAGCCACCCGAATGTCCTAGCTCTTGCCACATCTGTCAGATCATCATCCATACGGAACGAGTAGCTATTGTTAGTTCCTATTACTGAACGTAGTCTCTCATGCGCGAGCTCCACCGTAATCTTACATGTCTTACTCGGCCTCACCAAAATCTCACCACCTCGAGAACGTATCACTACCTCATCTGGAATCGTCAGAGCTGGTACCGTAGTCCGCTTATGCTTCAGACCAATCCGCAGGAAACTGTCCACAAACACAGATGCTGACCCATCCATAACCGGCACTTCATCACCATCGAGCTCAACAACGGCATCCGTAATCTTACAGATCCTTAGTGCAGCAAGAAGGTGCTCCACCACGGCGACTGAGATGCCATGCTCGTTCACAACGCGAGTACACATGACAGGGTCTAAGACGAGCTCCGGCGCTAGTGCAATGAATTGCTTCCCAACAGGAACGTCGCACCTCTTAAAGAGTATGCCATCATCTGACTGAAGTGGACAAACCCGCATCACAACATCATTACCGCTATGAACTCCAACACCACGAAATTCAACCGGAACTTCAAGGGTAGCTCTATGCCTCGCGTGCCTATACATCTTTAAAACTGCCTACCATACACATACCTAAAATTATATAGCAGTTACATAACAACGATCCCATGCGTAATTGTTACAAATTATTACAACTGCTTGATAGTTAGCAATGATCCTAATCCTTTTGCTTGCTGCTGCTCTTGTTCATTTTCCTGACCGGTAGCCCCAGTTTCTGCTACGTGTTGATTACAACTGTTGTTGCTAACCTTCACGACATTGTCGATGAACCTCCTAGCAATCCTTGCAGGAATACGGCCACCGGTCGAGTTGAAGGCCATCCTCTGTGAGGCCAGGTCATTACCGATCCAGATACCAAGGGAGCACCCTGCTTTCTTGTTAGGAGGATCATAGAAACCTATGAACCATGCATCAGAGTCACCATTAGTCCCTGTCTTAGCGTACACATGCTCATTTGCATTAGCAGCTCTGCCAGTCCCGTTTTGCACCACATTCCTCAGTAGCTTACGACCAGCTCCCAAGACTTCATCGTCAATCACATGCGAGGTAATGCCATCAGATTTGCGGAACAATACCTCACCAGTCCTGGTCCGAATTTCCGTGACGCAGTATGCCCATATCGGCATCCCATCCATAAACGATGTGTATGCAGCCGTTAGATCCTTCAACGTCACAGGAGTCGTTCCAAGTGCGACACTCATATCATTCACAGAAACATCGAAGATCCCTAACTTACTGGCGAACTTCGAGACACTACGCAATCCGACTGACTGCGCTAATCTGATGCTAACAGCATTCACGGAGAATGTAAAGCCGTCTAGCACAGAAACTTCTCCCCTCGATTGCCACTTATAATTTTTAGGATTCCACCCGGCGATGCTAACTGGCCTGTCTGATATCATATCAGTGAGCTGGTAGCCGTATTCCAACGCAGCGCCGTAGATAAATAACTTGAATGCGGAACCTGGTAACCTACTGGCTGCCGTGGCCCTATTAAACTGGGTAGCCGAGTATCCGTTCCCACCTATCATAGCCTGTATAGCACCATCACGTGCCATGCAGATAAATGCTGCCTGTGAGAAGTTATAGTTCTTGCCTTCGGTCTCTATATAGTACGATACAGCCTCCTCAGCAATTTCCTGTTTGCGTTCATCAAATGTCGTGATGACTACTATGTCATCCTCGATCTCTCCACCCAGAAGCTTCTTAGCTTGCTCATACACGAAATCGCAGAAGTACTGCTGATTGCGGATCTTTGATGTATCTCCAGACAATGCCTTCGTAGGCTGCTCCGTTTCGATCTCCTTCGCGCTCTTTATGAGTCCCTGTCCTTCCATCGCCTGTAGAACAACCATCGCCCTTTCGTGAGCATAGTTTGGGTGATTGCTGGGGTTGTATTTGGACGGCGCCTTTAGCAGACCAGCCAGTATTGCAGCCTCAAAGATTGATAACTGCTTCGCTGATTTATTGAAGTACTTCCTAGAGGCTGCGTCTATCCCATACGTGCCAGCTCCGAAGTACACCCTATTCAGGTACATCATCAAAATCTCTGACTTCGTAAATCTATGCTCGAGCCAGAATGCAAGAAGGAGTTCCCTGACCTTCCTAGAAATTGAGCGATCATGGTGCGTCACGGCCCCCTCGGTTATCAAAATGTTTTTGGCTAGCTGTTGCGTTATTGTCGATCCTCCCTGAACAACCCGATGCGCCACATAGTTCTGGTAAATTGCTCTGAAGAAGCCTACGAAGTCTATCCCAAAGTGCTGGAAGAATCTCTTATCCTCAACCGCCATAAAAGCCAGTGGTACGTGCTTCGGTAGCTCCTCCACCGTTACCACATCCTCATACAAATCTCCGTATGATCCGATAACTTTCCCATCATAGGTTTGAACGGAAACGGCCGGGATACGCACAGCCGTCTTAAGGTTTGTGAGATCTGGTAACGTGCCAGCAAAGTACATGAGCGTGACAGCAACGACGATGCACCCGCATATGGAGCAGTATAGCCCACAGCGGAATAACCTTCCCATGAATGAATGCCCGCGCTGCCTCCTCCTGCGTTTCCCGCTACTACTCGAATTTTTCCTTCTCAACGCAGGCAACTCACACGTGCGTAGCCGTTGCAAATTCTACCAGCAATCTATCAATTATTGAACCTGCTTCCATGTATCATGTGCCAAACTTCACCACTGCCAAATCTACATACTGTGGCATGTATGCAACACTTCTGTAAAATCATTCAAAAATACCATATGATCGCTGTGATTCTTCTTTGAGGGCAAGAATGAAGTTTGATAGACTGATCACATGTGTGGTTGGTCTTTTGTTTTTTTAGAAGGATGGATGGGATTATGAACAGAAAAATTTTATTAGGCGCTATCGCGGGTGTTTCAGTGCTGCTGGCAGCCTGTAGCTGCGTCTGCCCGGTGGACGATGCGGCGAACATTGAAGCTGGAACAGCGGCTGACTTTGCAACGAACGTTCGAGACAAGGTATACTTCAACTTCAACGAGGCGAAGCTATCACCTGATGCGGAGAAGATCGTCGAGCAACAGGCTGAGTGGCTCAAGAAGCACAGCGGTGTGGCCGTAACAATAGAAGGTCATGCTGACGTTAGGGGTACCGAGGACTACAACAAGGCTCTTGGACTGAGACGTGCCAATGCAGTGAAGGATCTTCTCGTGAAACTCGGCGTATCTGCTGATAGGATCACCGTTGTGTCCTACGGTAAGGAGAGACCGTTCAGTCAGGGTGCTACCGAGAAGGATCATGCCCTGAACCGTCGGACTGTCACTGTTGTAGCCGGCTAAGTTTAGCGAAGGTCAACCACTGTATACCTGAGGATGGTGTGCCCATCCTCGGGTTCTTTCGTGGGATGTGGGTCTTTGCTTGTACGCAATCGTGAGTGATTAGCAGTGCGCGTTGGTTTTCCCGGCCAGTGGAGCCTGATGGGCTTGAGTTACTGGCTTGTATTTTCTGTAGTCTTGGGGTATTTCGTATATCATACAGTCGGGGGTGAAAATGGGTTGCTGCCGTATTTTCGTATGAAGGAGCTTGTTGTTGTCAAAACAGAGGAGCTTGAAAGCCTACGGGATAAATGTGCTGTCCTCTCGAGAAATGTCGGATTGCTATCCAGCGGATCTTTGGATCTTGATCTTTTGGAAGAAAGATGCATGGTGGTCTTGAACTATTGTTACCCGGGAGATGTCATTGTTCGTTGAATAGCTTTCATGCTACACTCTGCAGGGTGTCCTGTAGACCCAAAATGAGCAGCAATGTCGAGATGTGGCAATCGCTTGGCGAGACGTGCTGCAGCACAGTTCATGTATCAGATCGATATGCTTGGGGAGAATGATTCGGGACAACTGGATAAGTTTATCGCTCACTACGTTGATGAGGCCGAAGAGCTTGCGGAAATGAATGTTCCGTTTTTTAGGAATCTTGTTACGCACTTTGCTGAGCCGCTCGATGCTGCCGAGATCATTAGGTCAAACCTTACAGACGGAAAAGACATATCAAATGCCCCCGCCATCAATGTCAGCCTGATGAAGGCAGCCATCTTCGAAATGGTTTTTGAAAGTACCGATATCCCGGTAATCATCAATGAGTACATCGAGATTGCCAAAGATTTCACAGATGCTAAATCCGTGAGGTTTATCAATGCTATATTAGATAAGATATCCAAGCATATCGAACGCAGGGCATCATGAGAAGCACGGTTTTCTACGGAATTACATCCGAGTTTTGGCAGATCGCCTGTAAGGTAACGGAGAAGATGTATGACACTGGCGAGAGGATGCTATTTCTATGTGATAACGATGATAGTGTAAGTTTCTGCAGTTCGAAGCTATGGACATTCTCGAAGTTGGCATTCATACCAAGCGGTAGCAAACGTACTGTTTTAACGGATGATGCGAAGTTCTGTAATGTGTGGGTTTCGACTAGGGTAGAGTTCTGCAATGCCCCCACATGCCTCCTTCACAACGGCCTCGGCGTATCTCGCCTGGCCGACATCGACAAGTTTGATAAGGTGATAGATATTTTCGATATCGAGTTAATCGAAGCTGCCAAAGTGAGAGCCTCATTCTACTCAGCAGCATCATTTGAAAATTCTAAGATATGGCTGCAGGAAGGCGGAAGCTGGAAACCCGGCAGCCTCTCATGAAGATCTTGGCAATCGAGACAAGCTGCGACGAAACCGCTGCAGCAGTGGTATGTGATGCAGTCGAGCCGGACAAGCGTATTATATCGAACGTCGTGAATTCTCAGGCAAAGCTGCATTCTCAGTATGGTGGCGTAGTACCTGAGAACGCCGCGAGGATGCATGCCGAGACGATAGGGGCCGTTGTGAACGAGAGCCTCAGGTTCGCCGAGATTACTGTAGATGACATCGACGTAGTAGCCGTAACAGCTGGCCCCGGATTAATAGGCGGCCTTCTCGTTGGAACCGTCACTGCCAAAACTATCGCCCTTGCCAAGCGTAAGCCGATAGTAGCAGTCAACCATCTCGAGGGACATTTGCTCACCGCTAGACTGTGCTACACCGTAGACTGCCCGTACCTATTACTACTTGCCTCCGGTGGACACTTCATGTTTGTCGAAGTGTTTGCAGTTGGGCATTACAAGGTCCTTGGGGAGACGCTCGATGATGCAGCCGGCGAGGCATTTGATAAGGTCGCGCGGATGCTAGGGCTTGCGTACCCAGGTGGTCCGGAAATCGAGAGGTGCGCGAGGAATGGAGATCAAACCAGATTCTCATATACCATGCCGCTGCTCCGTAACCCCGGGTGCGATGCCTCGTTTTCCGGCATCAAGACAGCTACGAAGATTCATATAGAATCCATTCCGAACATAACGGACTCTGACAAAAATGATATAGCCGCATCGTTCCAAAACATAGTGACAAGCTCTGCCGTGCGCCAGTTGAGCAAGGCGTGGCACCTGACATCATCTCGCCCGGCAAGAATCGTGCTTGCAGGAGGTGTTGCAGCAAACACAGAGCTACGCGAGAAGGTCGCACGCTTCGCTACACAGATGAAGTTGGAGACGTATTTCCCGCCGATAGCCCTGTGTTCAGATAACGCCGCCATGATAGGGTGGTGTGCGATCGAGCGAATAAGCGCCGGATTTGAATACTCGAATCCAGATTTCAAAACACTACCAAGATGGCCACTTTCATAAAATATCTCCAAAACATGCACATGAAAATTATATTAAGTACGCGCTGTATGAGCCATTAAATATCTCATCATTGACGGAGCATTATTATATTTCTCTTGCCCAGCTCACGCGCATTCTGTTACCATTCCTGAGCGATGGTGTTCGGCCGAGTGGCAGAATGGTTATGCAGAGGACTGCAAATCCTTTTATATCGGTTCGATTCCGGTCTCGGCCTCCATTATTTACATAATGGCCTTGTGCTGGAGCTTAGCTTATGCGGTTCGTTCTAGATTTCGAGAAGCAGGTTGTTGATCTTGAAAACAAGATTTGGGCGCTACGTGAATCTGCTAAGATTGGCGATATCGACGTCACTTCAGAGATCCTGAAGATGCAACGGAAGGTTGACAATATACTCACGCAGCTTTATAAAAGCCTAACGCCGTGGCAAAAAACTCAGGTAGCAAGACACCCTGAGCGCCCCAAATTTACTGATTACTTAAATCACATTTTTACGGATTTCGTGGAGCTATCTGGTGACAGGTTGTTCGCTGATGATGAAGCTATCATCGGAGGACTTGCCAGGATCAACGATATCCCATGCGTCGTGATTGGCCAAGAAAAAGGGCATGACACTGAATCACGATTGAAACATAATTTTGGAATGGCTCGGCCAGAAGGGTATCGGAAGGCACAGCGTCTGTTGGCGCTTGCCAACAGATTCGCACTCCCTGTCTTCACGTTCATCGATACACCTGGCGCCTGCCCAGATGCGGGCGCAGAGGAACGTGGGATAGCCACCGCGCTTGCTGAATGCATAGCGCTAAGCCTGCAGATTGATTCCATCTGCATCAGTACAATTATAGGAGAGGGTGGCTCTGGCGGAGCAATTGCCCTTGCCACTTCGGACTACGTATTAATGCTTGAGCATTCGATATATTCGGTGATTTCTCCCGAAGGATGCGCATCCATTTTATGGAAAGACGACACCAAAGCGGCTCTCACTTCTGAGTTTCAGAAATTGACGGCTCAGGACCTGCTATCGCTTAGGGCCATAGATTCTATTGTGAAAGAACCCGTCGGGGGCGCGCACCGGAATAAAACTAAAGCCTGTGAGGCAGTGAAGAACGAGCTCCTTACATTCCACAAAATGGCAATTCGCAACAAAGCTGCGTCACGTACAAAATCTCGTAGGCAGCGTTTTAAAGCAATCGGCGATGAGTTTATTTTGAAATGAAAATAGCTGCCATACTCAAATTTTCAGCATTAGATTATCCTGGCAAATTATCAGGCGTTGTCTTTTGTCAGGGTTGCCCTCTCCGATGTGGTTACTGCCATAATCCAAATTTCTTGGACCCGTCGTTATCGGAGAACGTGCTGCATGAGGAGTTTCTATCATTCCTTAAAAACCGAGTTGGATTGCTAGAAGCCATAGTCTTCTCTGGAGGCGAACCACTGTTGCAGCCGGATCTGATGGAATCGATTAAATTAGCCAAGGATCTTGGGTATTCCGTAGGTATCCATACATCCGGTATTATTCCAGATGCATTAAAATCAGTATTGCCAATGTTAGATTGGGTAGGGCTTGATGTAAAAACTTGCTTTGAATTATATGAAAACATCACGAATACACCAGGCAGTGGCAATTATGCTGCTGAAAGTTTGGATATTATTTTAGCTTCCGGAGTAAATTATGAGGCACGTACGACGTACGATTCCCGTAATATCACTGAATCCGATCTGATCAATATCGCTCGGGTTTTGGGCTCACGTGGCGTACATAAATGGGTCATCCAAGAATGTATAATCCGCGGCGATGAACCTCCAATTCCAATTCCATTGCCACCACAGACTGTGCTATCAGAAATTGCCACATACATTCACGTGGAACTGAGGCGATCATGACTTTATCATACTTCCTACGCGGGAATGAACTGCATATCCTAGCCGGCGAGATCTCAAAAATTTACCACATCGAAAATGCCAATGATATCGCCGATGTAACTCCAGCACTAATATACAATACGATTGTTCAAAACCAGTCACAGGATGTGCGCAAAATTATATACCCAATTGGTCCTGGATCATTTACAGCGACCAGAACAATATCCTCTATCGCCACAGGATTTTCAATCGCCAATCCCACAATAGAAATTATTGGAGTCTCGAGCTTTCTAGCCTATGTATCCGTGGCGAGCAAAACCTCACTGCACTATGCGATTGCAATCCCTACGATGCGGGGAGATTTTTTTATATATGAAACCTCGAAAGGCTCCTTAGGGGATTACAAAATTGCAAGCGCAGCAAACATAACCCAACGTAATCTCGCTGTTTTTTACCCCGCTTCGGAAATTTTCACCAACATAAACCTGGCAGCAACTCAGATCAGTGCATATAATACACAACGCTCCGACGCAAAATGTTTCACGTGAAACATTTTGATATGTATTCCGAATCACAGCGAGAGGCGATCAGCCAATACGTGCATATGCTCCTGAAATGGGGGCGGAGGATGAATCTAGTGCATTGTGCCAATCCAGAAGAAATTTATACCCGACATATTCTTGATTGCGCTCAGATAGCAGAATTATTGCACAAAGATGATCTCATTATAGACGTTGGAACCGGCGCCGGATTACCCGGGATAATATTGTCAATCCTTGGATTTAATAATGTATTATTGTGCGAAAAGAATTTAAAAAAATGCATATTTTTAACTGAGGTTAGATCAATCATTGGATTAAGCTTTGAAATATGCAATGGCGATGTGTGGCAGCAAAATGTTTCACGTGAAACATTTTGCGTTACTCTGGTCTCGAGAGCATTTGATAAAATGGAGAAATTATTAGCGCTTATGGTGAAAATCGGCGCCACAACTGGGGTTTTTCATAAAGGGATATCGTATCAGAGGGAGTTAGAGGCTGCTAAAGAACAATTTTTATTCGATTGCGAAATAAAAAACAGCACCACAAGGGATGGATGTGTTATCATAAAAGTAATGAATGTTAAATCATTGCGGTAATGGCCACGAGCATAGCTATCGCAAACCAAAAGGGGGGCGTCGGTAAGACTACGACGGCTGTTAACTTGGCTACGGCGTTTGCTGCGATTGGGAAGAAAGTGCTTCTTGTGGATTTTGATCCGCAAGGGAATGCTACAACCGGTCTAGGAATTTATGGGAAGGGCACGAATACGAGTTATGATCTTCTGTCTAAGAGGAAGACGTTGCTCGAGACGATTGTCCAAACACAAGTCCCTGGGTTGCTTCTCGTGCCGGCTAGTATAGATCTTGTGGGAGCAGAGATCGAATTGGCACAAATAAATGGTCGAGAGGGTATCTTGAGGAACGTTATAGCAGCATATGCGGACATGTTCGACTATGTCATTATAGATTCACCTCCATCAATGGGGATTTTGACGCTGAACGCGTTGGTGGCAGCAGATGGGACTTTATTGCCGTTGCAATGTGAGTACTACGCTCTGGAGGGATTGAGCTATATTCTGAATTCTATTGACAAGATTAAAGCAACATATAATCGTAACCTAAAGTTGTACGGAGTGGTATTAACTATGTTCGACAAAAGGAATGCGTTAAGCTTATCTGTAGCGAAAGACGTGAGAGAGCATCTTGGCGATGCAGTGTTTGATAGTGTCATTCCGAGGAACGTGAAAATATCGGAGGCCCCGTCACATGGGCGTCCGGTGTTGCTTTACGATGTTCAGTGCGTCGGGGCCAGAGCGTATATGGATCTGGCAAAGGAATTTTTGAGAAGGGAGAGTACTAGATCATGAAGGGGAAATTGGGTAGGGGATTATCGGCTTTGTTGGGTGATTCAGGTTTTGCAGATAAGTCGCAAACCAAGACGGTTAATATCGTTGATATCGCCCCTAATGAATCACAGCCTCGTAAATATTTTGATGAAGAAGCTCTGAATGAGCTGGCGGGGTCAATAAAGTCGCACGGGATATTACAGCCGATTGTTGTACGTAATATTGGGGAAAGGTTTGAGATCATAGCGGGAGAAAGGCGGTGGCGCGCCGCTAAAATTGCCGAGCTCACAGAGGTCCCGGTGCACATCGTGGAATGTAGCGATGGGGATGCGATGATTCTCGCGATGGTAGAAAACCTGCAGCGCACTGATCTGAATCCGATTGAGGAGGCCGATGCCTTGAAGATGCTTATGGACTCATGCGGATGTAGGCAGGAGGATTTGGGGGAGATGCTTAGCAAGAGCAGGAGCCATATAAGCAATATGATGAGGTTGCTCGCTTTACCGGAATGTATCAGAAAAATGATTAGATCGGGGAAGTTAAGCTCCGGGCATGGTAGATGTTTGATTGGCATATATAATGCGGAATCTATTGCTGAAATGGCCGCTCGTGAAGGCTGGAGCGTCCGGCAACTTGAGAAGTTTATGCATGAGAGGGGGGATGAGAAATCTCGCGATCTAGCGAAGGAGCATCAGCCTGTGGAGGAGAGCGCCGATGATTCTGGAATCGGCACGGTGATAGACAGGAGTAGGGATGCTGAATCTGCTGATATTGCTTACAGGATTGCTGCCAGATTAAAAATCGATACTAAACTTAAGATTACGCAGAGGGGGGGAATCTTCACGTTGACGTGTAGATCATGTGAGGAGCTTGAGGAGCTGATAGAAAAATTGATGTCTCTGGGATGATGTGACGGCACTATAAGTAGGGCACAACCTCTAAGAGGAAGCGAACTACAGCGTATGCACGAGTGGTTGATTGACTATCTGGTGTGAACAGGATCGTCTTTCCGCAGCCTGCGTTAATTCCGGCTAAGATGTCGCGTTCCTTGTCTCCAACAATAAGTGATCTTGCCATATCTATTCGGTATCTCGCCTGTGCCTTCAGCAACATCCCAGGATTGGGTTTCCTATCTGCGTGAGAGTTGTCGTGGCTTGTGCATACGTACACATCAGTGATTTCAATGCCGCGTGCAGCAAATTGCTGGATCATATATTTGTGCAGAGCTACAACGTCGGCTTCTGTGTATACACCTCTGCTGACGCCCGATTGATTCGTCACGACGATAATTTTGTAACCACGCCGCTGCGCCACACGACATACTTCGAAAATATCATCAATGAATTTAAAATCTTCAATGCGATAAACATCGATTGTATCGATGTTTATGACGCCGTCCCTATCGAGGAATAGCGCTCTACATGTGTTAGTTGCTTCCTTCATGGTTGTTTCTCCTTATCAAAATTGGATGAAGTGATGAACATATTGTGGATGAAATTCTCGAATATGGGGAGAGCGACAACAGAGCCTGACTTGCGGTCTCCGAGGGCGCGCGGGGTTTGGTGGCCGACGAAAACGCAGACCAGATATTCCTTATGTGACTTTGGATCGATGAGGCAGCCGACGAACCATGCGTCCTTGAATTTGTTTGTGGTGCCTGTTTTGCCGTAGAGTTCGACGCCATATTTTTCTTCGAGGTGAGATACTCTGTTGGCGGTGCCATACTTCACGGTGTCATGCAAGATTGATTTCATTATGGTTGCAGTTTCCGGACTCATCAATCTCTTCGATGAACGATTGCAGCATCTGTTTTTAATTGGTGTGCCGGCGCATGTTATTTGCGATATGAATCTTGGGTATACCATGATGCCATCGTTGAAGAATGCCGAAAATGCGGAGGCGAGTTTGATGGGGGATGTCTCTACTGAGCCGAGGACTGCCGAGATCGGGATTGCTTTTTTCACGAGATCAGCTTCTCTCAGGAAGTTCGAAATTTTCTCCATACCGAGCTTCAGTGCGAGGTTAACTGTCGTGAGGTTTCTGGAGTATATGACCCCATCCCTCAAGTATGTGCGGCCGTATGTTTTGCCTGAGTAATTTTGGGGGGAGTAGTTTGTGCCGTCATGGAGTGTGATATGGACAGCTGTATCTTCGATGGTATCGTATTCAGTCATACCATCCTCAATGGCGGCGGCGTACACGAATGGTTTGATTGTGGAGCCAGGTTGTCTCATCGCTTGCGTGACACAATTGAATTCTGATACGCTGAAGCTGAAGCCCCCAGACATCCCGAGGACGTCTCCGGTCCTTGGGTCGAGGACTACGATACCGCCTGTGGCTTTTGGGGGTTGATATGCCTTGTATGATTTCCCATCGATGTGGCGACATAGTATGATGTCTCCCTTGAAGGGCGAATGTCCCTGATAGTGTGATGGGGAGTACTTTATTGTGAAAGTACTGCCATCCGCTTTTCGACATAATGCTTCCTTTCCCGATTTTGATACCGACATCACGACGCACGCTTCGATTTTGTTGAGGGTTGATGGTATGCGTTTGTTGATGGCGGCAAGTTGTTGAAGAGGGATGGATTGTAGGTTATCGAAGTGTCCTAATGTGCCGCCCCACTTCTCTGATTTCGTGAAGTTGATGAGGCCATCCTCCAGGGCTTTCTCGGCACAGTACTGAATCTTCTTGTTCATCGTTGTTGTGATGGAATACCCTGATCTGAAAAAATCATGGGTGGAGATCTGTGGCGAGAGCATCCTAAAAATTTCATCAGAGAAATATGGAGCTAGTAGCTTGTGCTTTTTCAGTTTGATGTCAATTGGCTTGGAGAGTGATGATTGGAGTTGCTCTCTTGAGATGTAGCCGAGGTCGTACATTTGATATATGATCGAGTTTCGCTTGGTGAGCAGTTTCGCGGAGTTTTTCATGTTGATGTATATTGATGGGGCGCTTGGAATTGCAGCGAGAAATGCTGCTTCATGTGGTTCGATATCGGAGAGAGGCTTACCGCAATAATTGGCACATGCCTCAGCAACTCCGTAGCATCCTTTGCCGAGGTATAGCTGGTTCAGATATATTTCTAGGATCTTGTTTTTTTCGATTGTGGTCTCTATGCGGAATGCCATGATAGCCTCCCTGATTTTGCGGGTGATACTTCGCGTGGGGCCTACGAATAAATTCTTGGCAATCTGCTGGGTGATCGTTGAGCCGCCAGCCGGCTTTTTCTGCCATGATTTTTTGGAAGTGTTCTCTAGGATTGCCCTCATGAGGCTCATGATGCTGATGCCGGAGTGGCTGTAAAAATCCTTATCCTCTGCGATGATGAATGCACCATTGACGATGATTGGAATTTTATCGAATGGGACGATGGTCCTGTGCTCGATGGCGTACTCTTCAATTAGTTCGCCGCCAGACGAGTATATCTTGGTTGTCATCGGTGGGGTGTATCTCAGGAGAGTTTCTTCGCTTGGGAGGTCACGGCCGTAGTAGTGGAATATCCATACTACGACCGCGCCCATGACAAGGAATGCGCTGAAGACCCAGGCTAGCAGGGTTCCGAGGCGTCTGCAGAATGTCACGGCACCTGGATTAAATTTAACGCCTGCGTCCCATGATTCTCAGCAGCGCCAGGAAGATGTTGATGAAGTCGAGATACAGGCTCAGTGCTCCAAACACCGCCTTCTTCCGCAAGATCTCATCGCTGTCGCTTCCATTATAGAATCGCATGATCTTCTGAACGTCGTATGCTGTGAGGCCGCAGAAGATAATGACTGAGAGGACTGATAGTCCAAGCTGCAGCCTGCTGCTCCCCATGAAAGCGTTGGCGAATGATGCGATGAGGACTGAGATTACCCCGATGAACATGAACGAGCCTAGGCTGGTGAGGTCTCTATTTGTGAGGCGACCATATAGGCTCATGCCGCCGAAGAACGCAGCTGCTACGAAGAACGACATCGCGATGCTCTCACCGGTATACATTGCAAGGATCGGTGATATCCACGCTCCCATCAGCGCTGAGTATATCCAGAATAAGGAGGATGCTCTCTCGGCGCTGATGGTATTGATTTTAGCGGAGAGGTATATGACTATTCCGATTGTGGCGAGCATCAATATTGTCGTGAAGCCGCCAAGCATGAATTCCAATATGCCTTGGCTTGAGGCGCATATCATCGCTACCCCTCCGGTTAGACTCAGCGCTGCGAACATCCTGTTGTACACAAGGGTCATGTACCTCTTGACGTCGCCAATCCCTGATCCGTTCCCGGTTATGACCGGGCCATCATCAAAATCTCTGCTCATTGTTTTATGTACACCTATGAAGGTACTATGCTATGATTATAGCATGCGCTCTGGTGCTGCTCCATAAATAAACCATCGTGAAGGTCGCCTAGCGTCCCCTGGGGAATTTCAGGATTAATATTCCAAACAGGAAGAGCCCGATGGATAGCACCTGTCCTACCGAAAGGAAGACGGTGTCGAAGTAATTGTATACCTCCACCTCCTTGTAGAACTCTATGACGAATCTGGCGGCTGAGTATACCGTGCAGAATGCCATGGTGAGTTTGCCGGTTCCCAGTATGCTAACTCCTCGCAATCCGAAGATGATGAACAGGATCCAGAAGTTCAGGAAGCCTTCAAAGAATGATTCAAAGAGCTGTGTGGGATACCGTGGCATGTGGTCTACCATCGAGAAGATCACAGCGCAGCTGGCTGATGTAACTTTCCCATACAACTCCTGGTTCATGAAGTTCGCGAGTCGGCCTATGCCTATGCCGAGTGCTCCAGCGAGGCACATAATATCTGAAAGGGTAAGCCACGAGATCGATGTTCTCTTCATGAAGTAGTAAGTATACGCCGCCAAGGCAATCACTGCGCCGTGGAATGATAAGCCTCCGTTCCGTAGCATAAAGATTTCAGACGGGTGCTTGATGTAGTACTCAAGGTCGAAGAACAGAACGTGGCCTAGGCGGGCACCGATGATGATCGATACAATCGCCCAGAACATGAAGCCGTCGAACTCCTCCTTCGATGGGGCCTGTACTCCGTTACTCCTTAGCTTGCGTAGTGCATACGTCGCAACGAGCCACGATGCAAATATGGCGGCGGCATAGATAATGCCATACCAGTACACATTCAACTGCCCGATTGAGAATGCAACATTTGACGCAGACCAGCAAAACATCTCTACGCGGGACGTCCGTAATGCCGGAGGAGCCTTTGGTCTGTGCTATACAGGTTCCTTATGTCGCTAATGCTATCCTTCAGCATGATGATTCTCTCGATACCGAAGGCGTAAGCGAAGCCATAAACTTCGCCTGTGATGCCGCAGCTCTTGAACACGTTGGGATGAACCATACCAGCCCCTCCGATCTCGAGCCACCTATCTCCTGATTGTGAGAACACGACCTTCCCATCCCTCTTGCTGTACCGACAGTCGAACTCCATTCCAGGTTCGACGAACGGGAAGAAGCTTGGGCGGAACCTCACTGCCACATCGCTGACGCCAAAGAAGAATGATATGAATTTCACGAGCTCTCTCTTGAGGTGTCCGATGCTGAGTGGGGATCTATCGACTACCAGGCCCTCGAGCTGGTGGAACATCGGTGAGTGTGTTGCGTCTATAGCGTCTCTTCTGTATGTCTTTCCCATGGAGACCATCCTGATCGGGACACCATCGCTTATCATAGCGCGTACTTGAACGCATGATGTTTGCGTCCTGAGGAGTAGATCATCAAAGCCATCGATGTAGAATGTATCGTGGCTCTGGCGTGCTGGATGGTGCTTCGGTGTGTTGAGAGCATTGAAGTTAAAGAAGCTAGTCTCGAGCTCTGGTCCGTCGATGACTGAGAAACCACGGGCTTGGTAGTATTGCCTTATCCGTCCCATTGTTTTGGTGATGATGTGTGTACTTCCGAATCTGTCGCTTATAACTGGCAGGGTAACGTCTACTGCCTCCTCACGTAATTTCTCCTGCACCTGCATCTCTTCCAGTGCACCCTGCGTATCAGAGATGGCTGCCTCTAGCGAAGCCTTGATTTTGTTTACGCGATCTCCATACAACCTTCTATCATCTGCATGCAACGATTTCAATTGGCTGAATGTACTAATGATGGCGCTGGATCTTCCAAGGAGATTCTTCCGCACCACGTCTAGTACCTCGAGAGATTTACATTCTCCGATGGCAGCAAGCCAGGCATCTAAGTTATTTTCAAGCTCTGTAACGACTACAGAAACATCAGCCACAGGTCACCAAACATATAGCCAGATCGACTAGTGTCAGCAATGCTATCATAGGGGGAGCGTGAAGGTCTATGGAGAACTTTAGAGCCTGCTTGCTATCTGCACCGCATTTAGTGCGGCTCCTTTCCTGAGGTTATCACTTACGCACCAGAAGCTAAGAGCATTCTTGAGGTTGGGATGTCTCCTCATCCTACTAACCAACACATCGTTCCCTCCGGCTGCATCGATTGGGGTTGCATACGTGTATGTTGCATTATCGTCCACGACCTTCACGCCAGGAAACTCATTAAGGGCGATGATGGTTCTATGGATGTCAATGTCCTCTGCAAACTTCGCAAAAACAGAAACAGCGTGGCCGGTTACAACTGGTATCCTGACACATGTCGCCGTTGTGATAATATCGCCAACCCCCAGGATCTTCCTGGTCTCATTCATCATCTTCAGCTCTTCCCTGGTGTATCCCAACTCGGAGAAATTATCAATCTGCGGAATCGCATTGAATGCAATCTGCTTCCTGAAATATTGTGTGCAGACTACTCTGCCGGCCTTGAGTGTACTAATTTGCTCAAGTAGCTCGTTTACTGCCTTCTGCCCCGCACCAGAGGTTGCTTGATAGGTCGACATCACGAGCTCTCTCAGCCCAAACATATCATGTAGTGGTTTCAGTACCATAACGACCTGGATGGTTGAGCAGTTCGGATTCGCAATGAGCCGCTTATTGCTGTACTTGCTAATGTCAGTCATATTAACTTCCGGCACGATAAGGGCCACATCATCGTGCCCTCTGAAGTATGAGGAATTATCGATCACTACGCACCCAGCATTCGCAGCGATTGGAGCATACACGGCCGACACCTCACTTCCTGCAGAAAACAATGCTATGTCGAATACGTGAAAATCAACACTATCGAGCGTAGATACCGCCAGTTGCGTGTTACCGTATTTGACGAACTGTCCAGCTGATTTTTCTGATGCAACAGGAACCACGTTTGCGTACGGTACATGATGTTCACTTAATACAGCTAACATCTCATGTCCTACCATCCCCGTGGCTCCAACAACCACGAACCTCTTATTGTTCATGGATATCTTGTTCATGGGGAGAACCAACCCATATCTTCCTTCTTTCATGTGCGCGCCTAGCCGCCGTCTCATCGATCGGCGTCTTTTTAACCTCAGCCGTTATCTGCTTTGCGCTCTTGAGCTGCAGATCGACCTGCTCAATTTTTCTGGTCAGTTCTTTGCTTACAGTGAAGTAGCTGCGCATCGTTGCAATCCTAGTGGAAACACCTATATACAGATTCACACCTGCGGTATTAGAGAGTTCTCGCTTGCTTAGCTTGTGCGCGAATTCTTTAGGAGCTGAGAAGTCCTTTGCTGTCGTCATGCATGCTTCGACTGTTTCCATTGTTACTTCCCCTTCTGGTAACGTGGGATATTTGGCAACAACCTTCTGTACGTCACGCGGCATACTGCTCTTGTTATTTGCTACTTTCCTCTTCAGTTCATTATAGAGCCGAGCTGCGTTCTGTGTAGCCAGATTTAGTGCCTGAGTGAGATATATTTTTCGCAGTGCTCTTCTAAGTAGCGCAGCAGTCACATAGTTGTATTGTCCCCCTGCCCGCAGTGCTCTTATCGCATCCAGATGAGTCACCGTGGCGTTACCTATAGCTTTTGCGCACTTCCTAGTGATACTGGAGCTGGCGCCGTGGGCTTTCATGTGCACTGCCAATTCTTTGCCAAGTTGTTCTCCAGGCACAGTGAGGTCCTGGGATATCAATTCCCGATATCTTGCCACATCATCTGCAAGCGGGTTATTCCTTCTGAATAGCACTGCCAGCGTGGGCTCTCCTCTCATTGCGGCCGCCACGCAATATGGTTTCTCAGGCTGTTCTGCTATCACTACTCGAGTTGCGAGCGCATCCTGCGTAGATCTTGGGGTCACTCTCGTTACAGATCTGTTATGATCCTCGTCCCTTATATATTGTCCTGCCTCCACGACGCGCGCCCAGCTCCAACGTCTGATCGCTGCAGCTTCCTCCTTATCAACTGGCGTTAGCTCGTGTGTTGGCACTATCTCGGTGTTAGGTGTTTTACTATCTGTCAGCGGTATGTACACGTCTGCACTGCTTTCCATTACCACCTTCTTCAGTAGATCTGGTGGGAGTTTGCTTGAGACATCGGCCATCCTTCCTCCGACATGTCTCATCACAGTAATCGTTTCTGCGACTTGCGCCTGCATCCGCCTGACTGTACCAGCAGCAAATGGTTGTTTCTTGTACTGTTCTCCGTACTGTTCCAGCGTTAGTTTCCATGCTGACTGTATGAGCTCTTTCACTGGCCTGCCTGGTGTGAGCGTATCCAGCCATATAACATTTGCCATGAGTGCCTGCAGCACGCGTCCCTCTGTCATCGGCGCCTTGCCTAGGTAATAACGAGCTATCGCCTTGGGGTCATGTCTCCAGTGTATTGGGAATGCCAGCGATGTGTCGGGGTTCCCAGTATATATCTTGGCCATCCTCTGTCCCATACCATATGCTCGGTAAAAATTGCGCTCCATGCTCCGCAAGTCTGCTCCTTCCAATGGTGTTTTCCCTGCCGCGATTCTACGTTCATTGTATACTTGCAACATCCTAGACACTAGTTTGTCATGGCTTATTTTAGCGCGTTCGTCAAATAGGTCCCGATACGTGTTAACTCCCATAATGACATTCATGCGCACGTTCGGACCATATATAGGATCGTTCACTTGTATCACTGGACTCACGCTACTCGTCGGGTTCTCGCTCATTCGCTTGGCCGCATCAAATCCCTGAATTATGTATTGGCAGAACATTTTGCCGATGCTGTGCGCCGAGGACGATTTCGCCAGTGCGTCTAGCAGCGGTTTAGGATCCAGCTCCTTGATTTGTCGCGGGTTGTATAGAAAGACTCCCCACAGTACTGCGAACTCCGCTACCCTCCTTAGTATGAGTGGATGTACTCTATGCCCCTCCCTTGCCAGTGCCTCCTTCACGGTGGTGTACAAACTCTCCATGAGTTGCACTCTCGCCGTTATCTCTTCTTGTGTCTCAGGGTGCCACTCTCTGCCTGCGGTCTTGATCATTCTAGGGCATAAATTTTCTGCAGGATTATTAGCTACAGGTGGCGCCCCGATTACGACCCGCTTTGCTGGTGCGTCGTGACCTGATGGTGGGGTTGATGATAGCGACGAGTACTTCTGCATCTGCTGGATGACGTGCTCTACCGTTCGTAGGAGCTGCTTCTCATGTGGAGACGTCCCGATATTCGACGTGTATACATTTGGAATTTCATGCCCTCGCTCACTGTGGGTCCACCATTGTAGAAGCTGCTTGACCGGAGGCTCCCCCTTATCTGGTGGTGAGATTTTCTTTGCTGGAGGACCAACCTTCATACTCTTGGAGTGCGCAGAAGGACCTGAGCCACCGGATTGCGCAGTGGGAGATGTTAGCACTGCTGTTGTTAAGGTTAATGCCATTATTGGTAAGGGCCCCGTATACCATTTTGCGCCCTTGCGTCTACGCTTTGCATCTATCGTTGACCTTGTTTTTTTCATCACTCACTTCCTCCTTTGTCACGCCAGCCGGCATGTATTACGGGACCTGACTACTTGGTGCCTTTTGGACATTTCTATTTAAATATTACCACTAATGCATATTGATTACAAGACCGCCGTGCCTGCGCTCTACTATTCAATACTCTTGCAGTAGCTAGCCATCTGATGTATTCCTCTACATATCTTATGGCGCTACTTCAATCTATCTACGAAGAGCTGTTGCAGAGTCGGCATTGGCGCGTCATCATAGAATTCTGGCATGACGTATCCTTGGGTATCAATCCCATCATAATGTTGTAGCAGTAACGACAATGAACGAAAGCCATATTGCCATGATAAACGCAGCGAGCACCAGTCCGCATGAGGCCCATCTCTTTGTCGAGATGTATCCAGACGAGAACATCAACACTGACACTGGGGACGTGTAGTGTGTGAGGACGTTGGACATGGAACTGAATACGGCCAATGTCATTGCAACGGCAATCTTGTCTATTCCAAGTCCAAAGCCAGTTACTAGGAATGAGGCATAGAGTGCTACAATCCTGCTACTTTCTCCGCTGAAAAAATAGTGGGAGAAGAAGTATATTATGGCAAGGACGGAGAATGATGGCCATTTCCCGAGACCATCGACTACTCCAGTGATCGTGCCTGTGAACCAATCTATTACACCAGAGCCAATCAGGTTATTCACGAACGATATTAGGATTCCGAGCGTTATGACAGAATTGAATGTGCTGCTGCAAGATAAAATATCTTTCGGCGTCACGATGCCAGTCACTAAGAATATGGAGATGCCGATTAGAGTTGTGATCATAATTGGAACACCAATGCTATCGGAAAACACCCACATACTCAGCATCAATCCGAAGACTGCTATTATGAATTTTTCCCTGTCTGTGATGGCCCCGAGGCTGGCGTAATTTGCAACTGCCTGCTTCTGGATGACACTTAGATCACGTACCTTTGGGTTGCAGGTAAACCTAACCACAAACGGTAACAGTAGCAAAAGTATGACGCACGGAAGTACGGTGAACTTGAACCATGTTATCCAAGTGATGCCGAGATTCGCGTTTGCCATTATGTCTAAGATCAGTGCATTCGATACCATGCCGGTTGCAAAGGTAGCACTGCATATAGCCGAACATGCCGAGTACAGTATGATCATGTAACTCCCGATGCGCTTCTCGGATATACCCTTTATGCTTTCAGAGACGTACCTCGCGATTGACGTGACAAGTGGGAAGCCGATACTTGCTGCACGGGCAGTACTACTCGGCATTGCCGGAGCGATCAGAAATTCGGTAAGGATGATGCTGTATGATATCCCAGTCAGATTTTTCCCGAACAACTTCATGAACAGGTACGCAATCCTTAGCCCCAAGGAAGACTTCGTAATTACACTTGAGATGGAGAGAACGCAGAACAGCAGCCACGGAATCGTATTTGCAAAGCCGGTGAAGCTAGACTTAACATCCATCGTGGAGGTTAGATTTGCAAAGATGAGGCCCATAAATAGGGTAGCCAGAGAATCGCAAACCTCCAGCATGAGTCCACTCATCATCGCAATGAATATGATGGCAGTGTGATACCCAGTAACTCCAAGGCCACTTGGTGGTTCGACGAACCACCAACAGGCGGACGCGATGCATAGTATTGCAGAAAATGGCGCCCATCTAATTTTGAGTCCACTAAGCACATTCAAAAATTTAACTATAATATCCTCCTAATGTTTCCCGTCACTACCATCTGTCCAGGATAGTGTAATGTGTCTTAAAAGCAACTATTTTATGTGTAAGTCTCTGCTTGTCAGTGCGTCGAGCATACCCTGAAGTATGAGGCTTGCGGCGATCTTATCGACACACGTCCTCTTAGTCTTCTTGGATGTACGGACCTCGCTTAGCAATGTATTAGCTTCAACAGAGCTGTATCTCTCGTCCCATGTAATGATCTGGATGGTTTGTTCTGCAAATTTCTGAGTCACCAGGCACGCTAACTTGTCGACGAACTTCTCGACCTTCTCACGCTGCTTGCCAGCGTTGCCACCATTGAGAGCGTGTGGCATACCGACGACAACGAGACCAACTGAGTACCCGTCGATGATGCTCAGGATCTCCTGGAAACAACCGTGGCTATTGATGACCTTGAGTGGTGATGCAATCTGCCAGTCAATGTCTGACACGGCTGTGCCGATTCGTTTGTCTCCATAGTCGAGACACAAGGCCCTCGCGCTTCCCCTGTATCCCGAGACATCAAGATTACGGACGGTAGTAGCGTCATCAAGCAACTTCTGCTTCCTTGCCGTGTTGCGCATTCTTCTCAGCCTTCCATTCCCGTATTAATCCTCCGGTACCTGCCGGCATCAAGCGCCCTACTATCACGTTCTCCTTAAGTCCTATTAACTCATCTACCCTGCCACATATTGCGGCCTCTGTAAGCACACGGGTTGTCTCCTGGAACGATGCGGCCGATATGAAGGACTTAGTGTGCAGCGCTGCCTTTGTGATTCCCTGAAGGATGTGCACCACGACGATCGGTCTCTTCCCCTCACTTAATAGTTGGCTGTTGACGCTGGATAGATCAGCCTTGTCTATCTCATCGCCAGCGATATACGGTGCATCACCAGCATCCTTAATCTCGCGTTTCTGCAACATCTGTCGTACTATAACTTCGATATGTTTGTCGTTTATCGATACCCCTTGGAGCCTATACACCTTCTGTACCTCATTAACGAGGTACACCGCCATCTCCTCGACGCCAAGCACTCTCAGGACATTCTGCAGCATCACTCCACCATCTACCAGAACATCCCCTTTCCTAACATAGTCACCATCATGGACTATGATAGATCTACCTTTAGGCACAAGGTACTCAACTGGAGACTGGTTGGTGGATGGATCAGGAACCACGATAATCCTCCGCCTCATCTGCATCTCTTTCCCAAACTCAATGACTCCGTCTACCTCAGCAATTACTGCTGGATCCTTTGGTATCCTCGCCTCGAATAGTTCTGAGATCCTTGGGAGACCTCCAGTGATGTCTCTAGTCTTCACGACGTCCTTCGGAATCTTTGCAATAATGTCGCCAGCCTTCACGGCGCCGCCATTCTCTACATTGATAACCGAGTCTATCGATAGGAAGTATTTGGCCTCAGCTTTGTTCGCCAGGATCAGGGGCTTCCCATCTTCACCGACTATCGTAATCATTGGCCTGAAGTTTGTCGTAGTAGCCGATTGCTTCCAGTCAACAACCACCTTGCTTGAAATGCCGGTGGTCTCATCCATGACCTCTCTCAGCGACTGGCCATCTACCAAATCCACGAACTTTGCAAATCCGGTAGTTTCGCAGACTACCGGTGTTGTGTAAGGATCCCATTCAGCCAATGGTTGCCCAGCTTTCACAGATTCTCCTGCAACAACCTTCAGCCTAGCCCCGTATGGAATCTTGTATGACATCCTTTCCCTACCGTTGTTGTCAACAAGGGCGATCTCAGCCTTCCTAGATGTAACCACGGTATTGCCGGAGCTGTTGACGGCTGACGTCATATTCTTAAATGCAGCCTTGGCATCCATCGAGGATTCAACGCTTGACTGCTCTGCACTCTTCTGAGCAGCTCCACCTATATGGAACGTTCTCAGAGTAAGCTGTGTTCCTGGCTCCCCGATGGACTGAGCCGCGATAACACCGACGGCTTCGTGCACGCTAACGATAGTACCTCTGGCAAGATCTCGTCCATAGCACTTTGCACATATCCCGCGCTTACTCTCACACGTTATCGTAGACCGTACATATACCTCATCGATTCCGGCCTCTACAATATCCTCAACCTTGTACTCATCTATGAAGCTGCCCTTCGGTACTATCAAAGCCCCATTGTTAGGATTGACAACATCGCTTGCTGCGAACCTACCTAGTATCCTCTCCTTGAGGGCGATGACAACGCTAGCTCCGTCATACACAGGACGCATCCATATACCAGCCGAAGTTCCACAATCTTCCTCTGATACGATGCAGTCGTTCGCAACATCCACAAGCCTCCGTGTGAGGTATCCAGAGTTTGCAGTCTTCAAGGCTGTGTCGATCAATCCCTTACGGCTTCCGTGGGTCGATGTGAAGTATTCCAGAACCGACAAGCCCTCCTTGAAGTTGGAGACGATCGGAGTCTCGATAATCTCACCAGTTGGTTTCGCCATCAATCCCCTCATACCGGCTGACTGCTTCAGCTGCGCCATCGAACCTCTGGCCTTCGAGTGAACCATCATGTACACGGAGTTCGGCTGCCTGCCCTTCTCGGTATGTGCTACCGCCTTCATGAGTACTTCCGCCACTCGGTCTCCACACTTGTCCCATGCATCGACGACCTTGTTGTACTTCTCACCGTGCGTGATAAATCCATCGAGGTACTGCTGTTCGAACTCACAGACTATCTTCTCGGTCTCTTTGACAAGCATCTCCTTCTCAGGTGGAATAACAAGATCATCCTTCCCATATGAGATCCCAGCAATCGACATGTACTTGAACCCCATCGCCATCAGGCGATCTGCGAAGATTGCGGTTTCCTTCGGTCCGCAGTGGAAACATATCTCGTCGATCAAAGCGCTTATGTCTGACAGAGTCATAACCTTATTCACCGCGTCGAATTTGATATTGTGGTGATGTGGGAGAATCTGGCCCATGATGACGCGACCAGGGGTTGTCTCAACGATCCGGTACTCGCCGTCTCCATCCTCATTATAGTAGGCCATCCTGGTTTTAATCTTCGTGTGGTATGTGAGTATCTTGTTCTCGAGTGCGTGCATCACCTCACTCAAGTTCGCAACACAGAAGCCTTCGTTTGGAAGTCCTTCAACCAACATTGTGAGGTAGTAGATTCCTAGGACTATGTCTTTTGATGGGACGATGATGGGCTTGCCATTGGATGGGCTAAGGATGTTGTTTGTGGACAGCATCAGTATCCTTGCCTCAAGTTGAGCCTCGATAGATAGGGGAACGTGAACAGCCATCTGGTCTCCGTCGAAGTCAGCATTGAATGCCGTACATACGAGTGGGTGTAGCTGAATTGCCTTCCCTTCAATCAGGATTGGTTCGAACGCCTGGATGCTAAGTCTGTGAAGTGTCGGGGCCCTGTTGAGAAGGACAGGGTGCTCCCGCATGACCTCCTCCAGTATATCCCACACCTCTGGACGATCACGGTCCATCATTCGCCGTGCTGACTTCAGGGTGCTGGCTAATCCGTACTGCTCTAGCTTCGCGTAGATGAATGGTCTGAATAGCTCAAGCGCCATCTTCTTCGGTATGCCACACTGATGAAGCTTCAGCTCTGGACCTACAACAATAACAGAGCGGCCCGAGTAATCAACACGCTTGCCAAGGAGGTTCTGCCTGAAGCGACCCTGCTTCCCTTTCAACATATCTGCTAGAGATTTGAGGGGACGCTTGTTGGAGCCAATGATTGCCTTTGCTCCTCTGCGCTTGTTATCGAATAGAGCGTCGACCGACTCCTGCAGCATCCTCTTCTCATTGCGAATAATGATGTCTGGAGCGCAGAGCTCTATGAGACGCTTCAGCCTGTTGTTCCTGTTGATGACTCTCCTGTATAGATCATTCAGGTCACTCGTCGCAAACCTTCCACCCTCTAGCGGCACGAGTGGTCTCAATTCGGGAGGAAGCACCGGAAGCACCGTGAGCACTAGATGTTCCGGCTTAGCCTTTGTATCGACGAATGCCTGCAGTATCTTCAGGCGCTTCACAATCTTCTTCTTCCTGATGTCGACGACACCAGCTTCAAGCTCTGCCTTCTGCCTTTCGATTTCGGTCTTAAGATCGAGAGAGGACAGCATGTCCCTCACCGCCTCTGCTCCTATGCTTGCTGTGAACGCGCCCTCTCCATACATGTCAAGGGCATCCTGATACTCCTCCTCTGATATTGTTTGGAACTGTGTGAATGGGGTAAGCCCAGCATCCAGGACAACGTACCGTTCAAAGTACAGGATCTTCTCAAGCTCCTTGAGACTGATATCCAGTATCATCGAAATACGGCTTGGAATCGACCTCATGAACCATACATGAACAACTGGAGCGGCGAGCTCGATATGCCCCATCCTCTCTCGCCTGACACTACTCGTCGTAATCTCAACTCCGCACTTTTCACAGACGATGCCCTTGTACTTCATGCGCTTATACCGCCCGCAATTACATTCGTAGTCTTTGATGGGGCCGAAGATCCTTGCGCAGAACAGCCCGTCTCTCTCAGGCTTGAACGTGCGATAGTTTATGGTCTCAGGCTTCTTAACCTCACCATATGACCACGAGCGAATCTCCTCTGGACTAGCGATTGATATTCTGATCGAATCGAAATCTCCGGCAATCCCAGATTTGTTAACTACTGGTGCAGCGTTTTTGAAACTCATATATGCAACTCCTATACACTCTCTTCCAGAGAATCCTTGTTGTTCTCGAATGACATGTTTAGACCGAGGGCATTCAACTCCTTGACAAGGACGTTGAACGACTCCGGTGTTTGTGGACTCACCTCATTTTCTCTACTGACGATCGACTCATAGACAGCGGTCCTGCCTCGTACATCATCCGACTTTACGGTGAGCATCTCCCTCAAGATATGAGATGCCCCATATCCCTCGAGGGCCCACACCTCCATCTCTCCAAAGCGCTGTCCACCGAACTGCGCCTTACCACCAAGAGGCTGCTGGGTGATAAGGCTATACGGACCAACCGACCTCGCGTGAATCTTATCATCAACGAGGTGGTGTAGCTTCAGCATGTACTTGTAGCCCACCGTCACCGGTCTGTCGAATGGCTCACCGGTGTACCCATCATACAAAGTAACCTGTCCTGATTTTGCGAGCCCTGCTCTTTCAAGATTGTTCTCAATGTCAGTCAGCTTCGCTCCATCAAACACAGGACTTGCCACTGGTACTCCTTTGGATAGGTTGTCGGCAAGCTCTATAAACTCATCATCATTAAGCTCCTTAATATCGTCAGTATCCGCCTTATCATAGTAGATGCTGACTACCTTGTCTCTCACATCTCCGAGAGTTGCGGCGTTCGCTCTGTACTCATCAAGAGCCTTTTGGATCTGGGCTCCAAGTCCGTGTGCAGCAGCCCCAAGGTGAGTTTCGAGGATCTGTCCAACGTTCATTCTCGATGGTAGCCCAAGCGGATTCAAAACAATATCGACAGGGGTACCATCTGCAAGGTATGGCATGTCCTCCACCGGTACTATCTTCGAGACAACCCCCTTGTTTCCGTGGCGGCCGGCCATCTTGTCACCTGGCTGAATCTTCCTCTTATTCGCAACGAACACCTTGACGAGCTTCAGTACACCAGCTGGCAGGTCATCACCCTTCCTGAGCTTGTTCACACTGTCGTTGAAAGAATTCTGTAGCCTCTCTATCTTGTCCTCAAACTGCTTCACCATGTTACTAATGAATTGCTGCGCTTTTGCTCCCTTGACAGAAATCTTCATCAGCTGGTAGAGCGACAATCCCTCGACCATAGATTCCTTTACGGTGGTCCCCTCATCATAGTCCATAAACTTCGCTGCGAGCTTCTGGCCGATAACCTTACTGCAAATTTGCCTATGGTACGTCTGCTCCAAAATCTTCTGCTCTGCATCTCGGTCCCTTGCAAGCTCATCTATCGACTGCATCTCGATTGCAATCGCCCTCTCATCCTTCTCGACGCCGCGCCTCATTCGTACCTGAACGTCAACAACAGTACCAGATACCCCCGGTGGGACTTTAAATGATGTCCCCTTAACGTCAGCGGCCTTCTCCCCGAATATCGCCCTCAACAACTTCTCCTCAGGTGTCATCGGGGTCTCACCTTTAGGCGTTATCTTCCCAACCAAGATGTCACCTGGCTTGACCTCGGAGCCGATGTAGACAATCCCTGATTCATCCAGATTCCTCAATGACTCCTCGGCGATGTTTGGGATATCTCTTGTAAACTCTTCATTCCCAAGCTTCGTATCTCGAGCCGTCACCTCGAAGCTCTCTATGTGGATCGACGTTAGCATGTCATCACGTACCACATTCTCTGAGAGGATGATGGAGTCTTCGAAGCTATATCCGCGCCACGACATGAACGCCACAAGTAGGTTGCGCCCCAGTGCCAATTCGCCATTCTCAGTTGACGGTCCATCGGCTATGACGTCGCCACTACTTATGATATCCCCGGGCTGCACTATTGGCTTCTGATTGATACACGTTCCCATGTTCGAGCACATAAACTTCGAGAGTGTGTACACGTCTGCGCCGGCATCCTCTTCGTCAGTTACCCTAATCACAATCCGCTTCGCATCGACATAATCTACAATCCCTCCACGCTTGGCAACGATCGCAGCCCCCGAATCTCTCGCGACAACCTCCTCCATTCCGGTACCTACCAGTGGAGCCTCTGGAATGACGAGCGGCACGGCCTGCCGTTGCATATTGGCTCCCATCAATGCGCGGCTGGCATCGTCGTTCTCTAGGAACGGGATGAGTGCGGCAGCAACTGACACGGCCTGTCTCGGCGAGACATCTGCGTACGATATCTCTGACCTTGGCCTCAGTCCGATATCGCCCATACGCCTTGATACCACAAGGTCATCAACTATGCTGCCATCCTCAGTTACCGTAACCCCAGCCTGAGCAATTGTGTACTTCCATTCCTCAGTTGCTGTGAGGTAGACTACATCGCTTGTGATCTTACCATCTACGACCTTCCTGTATGGGGCCTCGATGAATCCGTACTTATTAATCTTGGCATAAGAGGCTAGCGAGTTGATAAGCCCAATGTTCTGTCCCTCAGGAGTCTCGATTGGACACAACCTCGAGTAGTGGGTTGGATGGACGTCACGGACCTCGAAGCCGGCACGCTCTCTGGAAAGTCCACCAGGCCCAAGTGCGGACAATCTCCTCTTGTGTGTTATCTCCGACAGTGGGTTCGTCTGATCCATGAACTGCGATAACTGTGACAGCAGAAAGAAGTCTCTGATGGCTGATATGAGTGGTTTGGCATTTATAAGGTCACTCGGAACATAATTATCTATTTCAGCGATAATTACTTTCTCGCGTATAGTCCGCTCCATACGGAGCATGCCGATTCTGCATTGATTCTCAATCAGCTCGCCGACCGACCGTACCCTTCTGTTCCCGAGGTTATCGATATCGTCAGCGTCCTCCTTGCCATCCTTAACAGCAAATAGTAACTTTACGATTCTGAGTAGATCATCCTTCTGCAGGGTACGTACCTCATCGGGAGTATCTATCCCGAGCCTGTCGTTGATCTTTGCCCTCCCGACTGCTGATAAATCGTAGCGCTCTGAATCATGGAGAATGCCATACAGTAAATCTTTTCCACCCGATACGGACGGTACCTCTCCTGGTATTAGCGCCCTGTACAATTCCAGCAGCGCTTCTGATCTGTTGTTACACCGCGAATGCGCAAACGTATTGAGTATGTACGGGCCAGATGTAGTCATATCGACAAACAGGATATCTATTTTTTTGGTGTTAAGTGTTTCGAACTTCTTGAGGGTCAGATCCGTGATCTTCTCACCAGCCTCAAAATATATCTCTCCGGTCTGCTCATTGATTGTGTCCCTCGCTATGTAGCGATCGATCATATCGCTCTCCGGAACGAACACATTCTTCAAATCATTCGCTTCCAGGATATCAAGTACCCTCGCTGTGAGCCTGTCCCCAGCCTTAGCCACTACCTGCATCGTAGCAGCATCAATGATGTCTTTCTCCAGCTTCGTTCCACCGAAATGCTTCCTGTTGAAGGGACACGACCAACCGCCCTTAACTTTCTTGTACTCCACCGCCTCGTGGAAGGTGTTTAGGATCTCTTCCTTCGACATACCAGTCAGATATCCTTCCGGCAGAGTTTCACCCTTCTTAAGCTTTTTCCTGTACTGCTCCGTCTCGCTGCTCTCAAGACACATCAGGAATGTAGATGCCAGTACCTTCCTCCTCCTATCGATCCTGACATACAGGACATCTCTGTAATCAAACTCAAAGTCTATCCATGACCCTCTGTATGGAATGACCCTGGCAGCGAATAGGTACTTCCCAGATGAGTGAGTCTTACCGTGATCGTGATCGATGAATACCCCAGGGCTTCTGTGCATCTGCGACACTACGACCCTCTCGACTCCGTTGAATATGAAGGTACCTCGATCAGTCATGAGCGGTATATCACCAAGGTACACGTCTTGTTCCTTGATGTCCTTAATCGTACGAGAGCCAGTTGAAAAGTCCACGTCCCACACAACCAAGCGAAATTTTCCCCTTAATGAAGCTGCGTACGTACCGCCTCTCTGGCGGCATTCTGCCTCCGTATACTTCGGTTCTTCAAATGTGTATTCACAAAATTCGAGCTGAGACTTCCCCTCGGGATCTTTGACGGGGAAGAATGAATTGAACGCGCTGAGGAGACCGGTGTTCTGCATCTCCCTAGGAGGAACACCGTACTGCAGGAATGCATCGAATGAATTCTTCTGGAGCGCTATGAGATCCGGTAGCTCGGCTTTTTCTTTGATCTTGCCGAAGAACCTGCGGATACGCTTGCGACCTGTATATGACCTTGCCATACTGAACCTTCTCTATAACAACCACACCAAACGATTGAGAGGAGAGCAGCCGTAAGTGACCGTCCTCCTCATTCAGCTCACGTACCTGCTACTTAATTGTAACCTTCGCTCCGGCTGCTTCGAGCTGCTTCTTGATCTTCTCGGCATCCTCTTTGTTGACACCAGCCTTCACTATCTTCGGGGCCCCCTCGACAAGCTCCTTAGCTTCCTTCAAGCCGAGCTCAGGTACGATTGCCCGTACCTCCTTGATGACGTTGATCTTGCTGGCACCTGCCTCGGTCAACTCAACATCAAATTCGGTCTTCTCCTCAGCTGGAGCAGCTCCACCCGCCGCTGGTGCCGCTACTGCAACGGCTGCAGCCGCGCTGACGCCCCATGTTTCTTCCAACAGCTTCGACAGCTCTGCTGCCTCAAGCACTGTGAGCTTCGACAGCTCCTCTACTATCTTCGTTAAATCTGCCATTTTCTGGTACTCCTTTCAAAAACAAAAACCAGGGGCCCCATCTGCCCCACTCTGCACTAGCTCTTCAGTGCTATCACTCTTGCAACTCTCGCCGACGGTTCTTTGATGGTCCTGACGATCTTCGTCGCAGCCGCTGTCAGCAACCCGACGATCTTAGCTCGTAGATCATCCATCGATGGTAGCGACGCAAGAGCCTTGATGATGTCGGCCGATATCACATTGCCGTCCATCACACCACCAAGCACCGCCATCTTCTCACTCTCCTTAGCGAACTCCGATATGGCCTTCGCCATACCTACCGGATTGTCTGAGTAAGCCAACGCAGTTGGCCCATCGAGATAACCTGATATCGAATCCAACGGAGAGTCCTTGATTGCAATGCGAGCAAGTGTATTCTTCAGAACCTTGAAGTTCGACTCAGCCGCTCTCATGTCCTTACGGAACTTCGTGATCTCCTCAACAGTGATACCTGCAGACCTACTGACTGCAATCACTATCGAAAATCCCAGCAGCTCATTTCGAACACTCGATACGAATGATTCCTTTTCCTGCCTCCTCATTCCTCTTCTCCCTAACGTTTACCCAAAACACAGAAGGAGCACGAAGTCCCACTTCTGTCTATTGCAGGGGCTCGCACAGCGAACATTAACTCACGTAGCATCCTTGCCGCGCGAAACCTACAGTCTTCGACAACACCGGCCAAGATGGCCGTGTGCCCCTTCACTGTCCTAGTACCTAGCACAGCAAAACTTTCCTTAATCAAGGGCGAAAACAATGCCTACTCCCATCGTTGAACTTAGCATCGTCTTCTTCATGTACGCACCCTTTGTACCAGCAGGCTTGGCCTTGATGATAGCATCGATGAACGCCTTCACGTTCTCAGCAATAGCATCATCCGAGAAGCTTACCTTCCCTAGTCCTGCATGTATGATCCCACCTTTCTCGGATCTGTATTCTATTTGGCCTCCCTTTATGTTACGCACGGCCGTAGCGACGTCAGCAGTCACAGTGCCGAGCTTTGGGTTTGGCATGAGCCCCTTGGGCCCCAGGATCTTTCCGACCTTTCCTACCATCACCATCATATCTGGTGTCGCTACACAGCGGTCGAACGGCATGTTACCCTTCTGTATCATGTCGACCAGATCCTCGGCTCCGACCACGTCTGCTCCTGCTTCCTTGGCCGCCTCTGCCTTCTGATCCTTCGCGAACACGGCGACCCTACATGTCTTGCCGGTGCCGTTCGGCAGCGACACAACGCCTCTTACAGTCTGGTCCTGCTTCGTCGGATCGATCCCTAGCATGACACTGACTTCTACCGTCTCATCGAATTTCGCGGTTGCCGCCTTCTTAACGATTGCGATCGCCTCGGTCAGAGAGTACACCTTTCCGAAATCAAGATCCTGCCTTGCGTTCTTCAGCCGCTTTCCTATATGCGCCATATCATTAGCCCTCCACAACTTCAACGCCCATCGATCTAGCTGAGCCTATGATCATACGACCCGCTGCCTCTATGTCGTGTGCATTCAAGTCCTGCATCTTCTGCGCTGCTATCTCATTCACCTGCGACATCTTTATCTTCGCGACAGGGGCTGTGATACCGGTCTTCTGTGATCCACTCGTTATTTGCGCTGCCTTCTTTATGTGGTACGTAACGGGTGGGGTCTTCATCTCAAAGGTAAAGCTCTTATCGACGTACGCTGTAATGACAACCGGCACTGGCATACCAGGCTCCATCGACTGCGTCTTTGCGTTGAACGCCTTGCAGAACTCCATGATGTTGAGTCCCTTCTGCGCAAGCGCTGGACCTATCGGTGGCGACGGATTCGCCTTCCCAGCTAAGATCTGCAGCTTTATGTATCCCAAAACTTTCTTAGCCATTTCGTCTTCTCCTACTCTCTAACAACCAGCCTCCGTGGTACAACGATCAAATGACCAAACCTCCCACAGAGAATTCTTTATACCCTAGCAACCTGCGTATACTCCAATGTAACCGGGGTTGCCCGTCCAAATATCATAACTGATACCTTCAGCCTTTGCCTATCGTCTTCCACCTCTTCAACGAATCCAGAGAACGATGCAAACGGCCCATCGATTACCTTCACCTGGTCACCAACGTCGTATGTCACAGTGCTCCTCGGCGCCTCACTCGACTCCTGCGCCCTCTTCATGATCTTCGCGACTTCCTGTTCGCTGATCGGAACTGGGTGTCCTTTTGTGCCCAGGAACCCTGACACCTTCGGCGTGTTCCTCACAAGACATCCTGCATCTTCATTCATAATCATCTTGACGAGGATGTATCCGGGGAAGTACTTCCTATCGACGTTGACCCTTTCACCGCCCTTGATCTCAACTACTTCCTCCGTCGGGATCAGAATTTCCTCGAAGTAGTGACGCAGCTCCTTCTTCTCGGCAGCATCCAATATTGCCTTTGCCACCTTGTCCTCAGAACCTGAGTAGACGTGAACGATGTACCACCTTGATTTTTGCATCATTGCCCGATTATTGCATGAACGACCTTGTACCACGCCGTATCGACGAGAGCGAAAAATAGAGACGCTATCAATGCCATAACGAAAACGACGATCGTGGTTACGATAACCTCTTTCCTGGACGGCCAGGTTACCTTCCCGATTTCAGCTTTCACGTCTGCAATGTAGGAGCAAATCCTCCCAACCACAGATTTAGATGCCATCACCCGTTTCCCGTGCTCAACTTAAGTGGCAGGAGTGAAGGGACTCGAACCCCTAACCGCCGGTTTTGGAGACCGGAACTCTACCAGATTGAGCTACACTCCTACTATTCACCAGCGTTATCTTAACACACCGCGTCATCCCATGCTATCATATTATTATGAGCGCGTTCCAATGAAGTATCTTGCTATGGTTCTGGAGGTATCCAGTCTGCCTCAAATGATGTGGACTTACACATGAGGTTGTACACCAGTAGACGTTGGTTCTCACATGTGTTAGAATGCAGCCGCTATGGTATTTTCAGCGCAAGACTTGTTATGGTTACCCCTCTGAGGTGTTGCTGCGCGTTATTAGTATTTTTTTACTGGTTATGTAATGTGGCGTTTCCCGGTACATCATCTCGAATTGGTAAGGGAGTATCGGAGGCCAAGATTGGCTCCGGCAAGAAATCCGATAGAGCAGTTGACTTCATCAGGCTTATGTCACAAAAGGGTAGTGCAGATAGTGGCGGTGGTGCGATTTTGATGAGCAACGATGGTTGCTATGTTGTTGCCAGGGTAGGAGGGCACGTGATAACAAACACCGACCTCTTGACGGAAATACGTTTCATGTTTTTTGTGGCTGGAAAGGAGTTCAATAAAGAGGTAGCAAAACAGATGGTGCTGCCAGTTCTCCATGCTAAAATAAGTGAAGCTCTGAGGATGCACATTGCCAAACGTATCGATATTTCGGTAACTGACAGTGACATCGACGATCGCATTAAGCAACTTGCGACTTGGAATGGAACATCGAGAGCTGAGCTTGAGGCCAGACTCCTCAAATGCGGCATCGGAAAAAATGCATTCAGACAGTGGGTAAGAACGCAACTACTGTATCCCATGATAGCACAGGCTCTTGCTGGCGAGATAAAGGTATCTGCGAAGGAGATAGCTAGTGCCAAGGCGAAGTATGCTCTGGATATGAAGAAGTTGCGATACAAGATAGTTGAGATCTTTTTGTCTGCTGATGGCGGGGCCGTGCAAAATGTTAAGAGGCTCATAGATGATGGGTTCAATTTTCAAGTTCTAGCCCAAGCGCTATCGCAATCTAGTCGTGTGAAGCTTGGTGAGGATTGGGTATCGGATGATGCTTTGGATTCACTGACGCGCGGAGTTGTTCGGCCGTTGAGAATTGGTCAGTACGGAGGTCCTATAGATACTGGTACAGGTGTTAAATTTGTATACGTAGTCGACATTGCGGCCCCCGGTCAGGAGGGGGAGTCGTCTGGATCATACAAGGTGCTGCGTACCACTTTACGACAGGGGGGGCTATTATTTACAAAGGCAGATGCTAAGCGTCTTGAAGATAGTCTCACCACCCTAAGCAACGCGTCCTCTGTTGAGGAATACAAGGCTATCTGCGAGAGGATGAACATTAAGTACAAAGAAGTCACACTCGAAAATTCAACCGGGCAGGAAGCAGCGATGGCTGCCAATTCGAAGGCATCCGGGCATCCATGCATATCTTCATCGGCAACCGAGAGCATAATCATTGTCATGATGTATGTCGGTACCCAATGCAAGGCAGCTAAAATGCCAGACGATAAGGCAATTGAAGAAATGGTGTCCTCAGAGAAATTTGAGCGTATGGCATCATTGGGATTCAAAAGAATCAAGGGACAAGTACACGTGATGATCAATCTGGAAAATCTTGGAAAGGTCGTACGGTAGTGAGAATCGCATTCTTTGGAGATGTCGTCGGCAAGAGTGGGCGAGACGCAACGATCGAGTACATACGAGCCAACAGGGCAAGGCATGGGTTCGATTTCATAATCGTCAATGGAGAGAACGCGGCTCACGGCTTTGGCATTACCCAACGGATCTGTAACAAATTTTTTGAGGTTGGAGTCGATGTCATTACGATGGGGAACCATACGTTTGATCAAAAAGATGACCTCCCTATGTTCGATCGCGAAAGGAGGTTAATAAGGCCGCTGAATTATCCTCGTAAGACTCCTGGGCATGGATTCGTGGTAGCCGATGTGTGTGCCCTCAATAAGAAGGTTATGGTTGTTAACATCATGGGACGGTTGTTCATGGAGGAGAACGACGATCCATTTGCTGTGCTAAGCGATCTCTTGGACAAGTACAAGCTCACGGTCAATGTGGATGCAATTTTTGTAGATTGCCACGCGGAAGCTACTGCGGAGAAGACGGCACTAGCAAGATACTTTGATGGTAGAATCTCCGCGCTCGTAGGGACACATACGCACGTACCAACTGCTGATCTGCAAATCCTAAATGATGGAACAGGGTTCCTGTCAGACTGCGGGATGTGCGGAGATTATGATTCGTGCATAGGGATGGATGAAGAAGCGCCCATTAAGAGGTTTGTGTCCAAGGTTGACGCATATGCCAAAATGGTACCAGCCCTTAAAAGCGCCACAGTATGCGGAGTCGTTATGGATGTAGGCAACAATGGATTGTGTACAAACATTCAGACAATCAGGATGGGCGGATTTTTGAAGGAGCAGAAGGACTGCGTATAGAGTAGCTTGTGTACCCTACGTGCGTTCTAACTTATCCGATGCTCCCAGTATGTACATGATTGCCGCAACACTAGCCACTACCCCCATGAGGAACGGTCCTGAGGGTTCTGGGAGGCCGACGTACTTTGCGACCTCTGACGTCATTCCGGCGAAGCTGTTTGCGCACAGTAGTACCAACCCTTCTATACCGTAGAAGATTGCAAACGCCGTTCCTATCAGATGCTGTGGGGCTGATCTTGCGATAACTGCGCTAAGTACCCCCTGAGTTGCGCCCATGTGCAATCCAGCAAAGATGTATATAGATATCACGGAGTACCATGAGTCCGAGAACATACCGAAGATATCGGCTATCACAAGCAACCCTATCCCCAGAATCAGCACATTCTTTTTCTCGATCCTGTCAGACATCCGCCCGATCGGAATAGCAACGCATGCCGCACAGATCTCATACACAGACATAAACATCGGGAAGAGCTCTGTATGGTTGGGCATAACTGATTTAGCTTTCAAGGTAATGAAGCCCTCACTGAATCTATTGAACATCAACAGGACGACGACCACCATGAATGTCCAGTACCCTTGTGGTAGCGAGGCGATATCTTTAATGCTCCACCTGTGCTTATCTTTAACCTCGTAGTGATCGTCATCACTCTTGATTTTCCTTTGAAGAATACATAGAGCTACAACCGTCGGTATGACAGAGGCCGCAAATATCACTCTGTAACTAGGCCCGATGAGATGCATAGTGATGGATGCAATCACAGAGCCAATCAAGAAGCCCACGAGATTCATGGAGTATCGTAACGAAAACACGAGCCCCTTATCAGCATCAACCCCTGCGAGTATTGCATCAGAAGGTGCTTGCCTGAGTCCCTTCGCAAACCTGTCAAGTGACTTCGATACGAACACGAAGAAGATATTCGGCGCACAGGCTAGGAACAGCTTGCTAAACACGGTGAGGACAGTACCAACTCGCAGCATCGGGACCTTCCGTCTGAATGCATCAATTATGAACCCAGCAAAAATCTTGGCTACAAACGATGTGAACACCACGGCTCCCTCCAAGAAGCCGAATGACTTACTACTCCCCCCGAGTTCCTCCACGATGAAAACTGGCAGTAGTGAGAAGATCATGGAGGAGGCCATTCCCCAAAAGAAATGCATCCAGCAAAGCGCCGCTACTGGACTACTCCTAAGCAAGGACACAATCCCACAAAGCCTCATGAACCGTACCTATACCGACTTTAGCACGTGGTAGTCGGGATACTGTTGTTTTATGAATCCACTCATCGCAATTATCACCCTATCCACTGTAATGTTAGCTGGCTCATCGTATGTCTGCACGCACACATCAGCCGCCTCAAACAAAGGATATTGCTCATTCATCATCTCTGTCAAAATCTCTTCCTCGCGGCCAACTTCTAACAGTGGACGACCTTTCCGTCCGGTAACCCTCATTAGTAACGTCGGGAGATCTGCTTTGAGCCACACGGAAATTGCGTGCTCTTTAATCAACGCTCTTGTCTTGTCGTACGAGAACGACATGCACCCAGTTGCAACGACTTGCACCTGCTGCCCGATCAGCCTCGATAGGACCTTGTACTCGCCCGCCTGCATCGCTCCTTCGCCAAAGAGAGAATCTATATCGCTCATCGCACATCCTGCGGCGGCCTCGACCTCATGATCAGAATCACAGAACGGTAGATCAAATCTCCTCGCTAGTCTCTTCCCTATGCTGGTTTTGCCGCAACCAACCAACCCAACAATCACTATTGGCTTCGGTGGCATAAAACTTACTATAGGCGATGCCGGCCTAGACGGTGGTGTAAAATTCTCAGACTCCATATTCACCTCTTCTCAAATCCTCTCCACTTGCTAAACTGAGTTATCATAACAAACCACGAACGGCACGATTTAGATTAAATGATAACAGAAATCACATACCATGACAAAAAGTTTGCACTCATACATGGGGGCGTGCCAAGTCAGTGCAAAGGCGCAATGCCCAATGATTTACGTGCCATTGATTTACGTGCTATTTTCCACCATTACGATGCCTGATTTTTCGTAGTACGCAACTGGAATATCGAATCCCAGTGATGCGAAAAACAGTGTACATCCGGTAGACAACACAGCGATCGCTGCCCACAATATCTTGAGCATCATTTTGCTTCACCGGCCTTCATGATGTCGTTGATGATGGGCGCCTTATCGTTCGCGAGCAGTAGCTCGGTAAACCGCCCTGCAATGATGTGGATGGTCTGTACTATCCTTGTCAGCTCATCGTTGTAGAACGGAGATAGAACATAGTCAGCAACCAAATCCTTTGCTGGAGGACGTCCGACACCTATCCTGATTCTCCAATAATTTTTCCCGATACATCTGTCGATGTCACGGAGACCATTGTGTCCGCCATGTCCACCAGCGAACTTTATTCTTACCTCACACGGGCTCAGATCTATGTCATCGTGAATTACAAAAACGTCACTGGTCTGGATCTTGTAGAACGACACAACCTCCGCCACGGCGCGCCCACTCAGATTCATAAATGTCTGAGGCTTCAGGATGATAACCTTAACACCATCGATAGCCTTCTCGGAACGTAGCGCACATCCCTTTGCTTTGAAATCAGGAGATCCCAGTTCACGGACGAGGCAATCAGCAAACATAAACCCAACATTATGTCGAGTATACAGATACGCAAGCCCGGGATTCCCGAGCCCTACTACTAAAAACACCCTTACCCAGCCGTCGTCTCCTCGCTGGTCTCATCACTAGTAGTGGTATCCGCAGCACTGACTCTAGCTCCAACTATCGTAGCAATGATAGCGTCCCTTTCTGGATGTGCTGCAACCACACCGTCCGGTAACTCAATATCAGCTAACAGCAGTGAGTCACCAATGTCCTTGCCTGCAACATCAATTGTGATGACAGGAGGAATCGATACTGGAGAACACAAGCACTCCAGCTTATGGACAACGACGTTGATTATGCCACCTTTCTTGAGGCCAGGAGATTTTAGCTCGTTTGCAAACTCAACGATGATCCCAATCTTAACTCTCGAGTCCTTCGAAACTCGCTGAAAGTCAACATGCACTGGATAACCTGTAACAGGATGGAGGACAATCTCCTTTGGCAGAAAGCGCTCCCGCTCCGTATCAATCTCTGCATCAATCACGTGGCCGAGAAAAGCGGGATCTCCACACTCCAGACTCAGTTCTTTTGCGTTAACCGCCACAAGTCTAGGTGCCGCATTACCACCATATATGATACCAGGAACAAATCCATCGTGACGTAACTTCCTAGTCTCCCGCTTCCCAGAGGCACTTCTCGTAACAATCTTCAAACCCAAGGCCATACGCCCCCCTGGTAAACAAACACGCCACAGCACTAGTAAGTGTACAAAATTTACTACCACGTTGTAAATGCCGTTGTACAACTTTGTACGCGTCGTATCTTCCAGGCAGGCCTCAACTAGTGGTAGCGCGCAGTCCCCCGAGGGGGGAGCCATTTAGTCGGTGAGGTGTTGTTTCCAGAACTCCTCAAATTGACTCCTTGTCACGGGGCTTTGCGGAATCTGTGTTTGATACCCTGTGTAATGAATCGTGATAAGGATGCAGTTATCTGGAGTCTTCTCTCTAACGCTTACCAGATTCTTCTCGCTATCGTCTATGAAGACCATCACTCTCGGCTTGCTTTTCATCTTAGGTAAGCACTCACGTAAGGCCTCCCCCTTGCCGAGCTTTTCACCATCCGTCGAAATACAAGAGGGATAAAACACTGCACCGCCAGCTGTTTTTTGGGGGACACTCAATACTGGCTGCATACCAAACATAGCTTGCAAATTGCCGTTACGTCGCTGGATAACTTCGTTGTTTTCTCCGACTACAAGCGATGTAAACCCCATAACACTGCCACCATTTTTTTGCCAATCACTTATGACAGATGCGGCATAGTCATCAATGACCTTTTGGGGGTTATTCATAAAAACCTTTCCCCATGCTTCGTTTATCTCTTCTGCGGATTGCCCATTAAAAAATGCATAGTGCGTTTTAACATTGTCGGGGTACGTGCATGGGTGATCTGTGAACGTCAACACGTTGTCGACATCAACAAGAAACAGGACGCCCTTCTTGCTTGTGCCGACTCTCTCATCTACAACCTTTTGAACTTCTGCCCAGCTACTCGACTCGATGTTAACCATATCCCTGAGATCAATTTGATTCTGTACAACGTCTCTTTGAGATAATCCGAAGAGGCAAAACACGGTGATTAGGCAGAACCCGATGTGGAGCATTCCGAGGATGTTGACCATGCTGGCGTCACGTCGTTTGCGGTAGGCAATGAGAAGGAGTGGGTACGTTATGAGCACCAGGAGGGAAGATAGCTGTAAGACATCACAGTATGCCAATGTGAGGATTATAGCGTACGCAACATGTACCATGGTGAGTAACAGTACCCACGAGCGTCTCACACCAATCTTTGTCACTAACGTCGACGCCTTACCAGTGTCATACTCATAATCCCTGATATTATTTGCCAGCAAAATCATCGTGGTCATAAGCCCAAACGGTACGGCGAAGATTACATCTACCACTGACACGCGTCCCACCAGTGACAGTACACAGGATGCGAATAAGAGTGGGCCGTATGCCAGAAACACACACGCTTCACCACATGGCTTGTATTTCAGCATCAGTGGTTTTTCACTGTACGAGATTGATATGCACGCCCCGATCAATCCCGGTAGCAGGAGTACCTCGCTTCCAATCATCATCGCAGCAATTCCAAGAACCGATGCCAATATGAACGCCGCGATACCGATCCACAAAACATGCTTGCGTGGTACGATACCAGTTACGAGTCTGTACTTTGTAGCAGAAGAGTGAATGTCATCGACTCCCATGAGACAATCCCTGTACTCCGATATCGTGTTAGTCGCAAGGTGGAACAACAGGATCGCCAGTGATACGCATATGAACGCCGTGTGATTCCAGATATCGTAATCTGCATAGTACCGCAGCTTGCAGTAACCGTACGTGCACAATATCGATAACCCGGACATGGTTAGTGTATGTACCCTCGAGACTCGCACATACGACAGTATACCAGGCATGTCAGACTCCTCCAGAAACATGGTTCTTACTTTGCTTTGCATCTTTCAAGGCAGACACAATTGCCATTGCTACAGACTCGCTGAGATTGTTGATCACAGCCATGTTCGCTTGTCGCCTAGAAGCCAAGTCGGCATACGGCAGTGTATCGCAGACATCGTACGTCGAGAATGTATCGAGCTTCCTCTCAGCGAGCTTGGTGTAGTCGCTGTCGTATAGCTCAATTTTCGCAATAAGCCTGATCTGCTCTTTCGCTACTTCCTTCTCAGTGAATGCGACCGGAGCCTCGTGCTTCTCCACGGTAACGTTAATCGCATATGTACCATTGATGCCATAGCTGGTAAGAGTCCTCTCGATCGTACGACTCATGATGTGCTCAACATATGGCTCAGCCTTTATCTTGATCTTATAGTCTGCTGCATCTGAGAACTGCCGATCCGTCTCACCTAAAAGACACCTTGTGTCCTGGCATCCAGATACTACTAGCGTTAATCCAGCGACTGCGATCTTAAGATAATTTCGTAACATTCTATTACGTCACCCTCATTGAAATCGTTGAACCCATCTGCCAGAATGCCGCACTCATGGGATTGCCTGGATTCCTTGATCTCGTCCTTCTCATGCCTCATGGATCTCATCTTCCCCTCGAATATGCAAGCACCATTTCTCAGCACCATGATCTTCGAGTCACTACGTTTCATGAGCCCGTCGCTGACGTAGCATCCAGCGATCGTACCAAGTCTGCTGATGAAGAAGAGCTTCCTCACCTCAGCACGGCCTATGTAGTTCTCTTCCACTATTGGAGCAAGCATAGATTCCATAACCGTTTTTACAGCGCTGATCATGTGATATATGACGTTGTCATGCAGGATTCTGACATCATTAGCCTTGGCAAAATTCTTGGCGGTGGGTGACACTCCAACCCCGAAGGCCACGATGATTGCTCCTGTGTTCTTCGCAAAATCCACGTCACTCTCACTCACGATACCGACGCGCTTGTCGACGATCTTTGCGCTAATATCCTTATGCTTAATCGCCTCGAGCGCAGCTACGATCACCTCCATCGAGCTCGACACATCAGCCTTCACAAACACGTTCAACACATTCGCACGTTCATCTGACAGCATCTGGTCAATTGCCTTCACGACCTTCTGTACGTTCCTCGTGCTAACCTTCGCAGCTCTGTACTCCGCGATCTCTCTAGCCTTCTGTTCGCTATCTACCACAGAGAGGACGGCTCCAGGCTCAGGAGCCGACTCGATACCAACTATCTCGACGGGAGCAGAGGGCCCTGCAGATTTGACGCGCTTCCCCTTATCGTCGTATATCATCCTGATTTTGCCGAAGGTAGTTCCTGCCACGAAAACATCACCAGTGTTGATGGTACCTGTCTGCACTATCACGGATGCTACAACTCCTCGTCCATTATCAACCCTCGACTCCAAGACTACTCCAACTGCTTTCCTATCCTCATTGGCCTTGAGCTCTAGGACATCCGACTGCAGTAGTATCGCATCGATAAGCCCATCCAAATTTGTTCCGTGCTTCGCCGAAATATTGACGCTTAAAACATCTCCGCCGAAATCTTCCAGCACGACTTCATGCACCATCAGCTCGGACTTGATCCTGTCGATGTTGATGTCAGGCTTATCGATCTTGTTGATTGCCACTATCAGTGGAACACTCTGTTCACGAGCCTGTCTAATGACTTCGATTGTCTGCTCCTTGATACCATCATCAGCTGCAACGACCAGAACTATGATATCGGTTACGACTGCCCCTCTAGCTCTGATGTTAGCAAAAGCGGCATGACCTGGTGTATCGATGAACGTAACACAGCGGCCAGTGTCACCGTGAATTACCTGATACGCAGCGACGTGTTGAGTGATACCGCCCGCCTCTTTTTGGGCAACGCTTGTGTTACGCAGTGAATCCAGCAGGGTCGTCTTCCCGTGATCAACGTGCCCCATGACCGCAACGATCGGTGCCCTTGATATGAGCACAGCATCCGGGGAATCCACAATATTGATTATATCACTCTCCACATCGGAATCTGAGACCCTCTTTGGCACATGGCCGAACTCCGAGCAAACTACCTCGGCAGTGTCCCCATCGATAATCTGGTTGATCGTCGCGATCGTGCCAGTCGACATTAGATATTTTATCACATCACCTGAGCGTACGGCCATCCTGTTCGCAAGCTCCCCAATCGTAATTGTGTCTGGAATATTCACGTCTCTAATAACCTTCGGAGCCTCCTGTTGCTTGCCGGCATTTTTTTGCTTCATGCGGGCGCGTTTCAAAGATGCCATAGACCTATCACGTACCTCGGCATCGTGGTTGAGAGCCCTGTCTATGTAGGACCTGGATACCCTCTTGCTGGAGCTACCTCGCTTATCCTGCGTCTTGGTTTTGACAACTACGTTCACCTTCTTGGGGGTCGATGCTCCATCAGAATCACGCCCCTTACCTCTATATGGTCCTCTTCCCTTCTGCGGCTCCTGAGATGTTTGGAACTGCGGAACCCCACTTTCAGATGGTGGCCTTGGAGAACCAGTAGTCGTCCTCTGGTAATCGGAAGTACGAGGTGTAAATGGATGGGTGCCAGGAGAGGTCCGTTGGTACTGGGAAGTACCAGAGGGCGTACGTTGATACGGTGAGGTAGAGGTAGCACCGGGACGCTGCTGGTTAGGTGAAGTGCTTGGCCTCTCGCGCCTCTGCGACATGTATTCACTTGCCCGAAAGGTTACTGTCTCCCCACCCCGCACAAACTGCTGCCGACTCTTAGGCTCCTGTCTTCTGGGCCTCTCAACGATTGGCTCCGGCTCTACATCTCTAGGGCCTGTCTCAGTAATATCAGGATCCTCAATAAGGTTATGCTCTACAGACTCTGGCTTCTCCCAATCAGTAGCTGAGCCGACATTATCTGTTTGGACTACAGAGTCATCATCATCTGTTGAGATTAACTCCTCATCCTTAATTGCATCTTGAAGTGCCTTGACCCTCGTCTTAAACTCACTATCCGTAAGCCTACCAGCACGCACATGCTTAAGTTGAGATTGCTGTGATCCACCTTGATCAGACTCTAGATCAACAGCAAGTCCACTTCGTTTCCTCTTTACGATTTCAACCTCAACGGTCTTGCCACCATGGGATGGTCTAGTGACAGCCGGACCAGCACCAATCTTCAGTGACAGTACCTTGCGCTTCGGAGTCTCTGATGCATCGTCCTTGCTTGCCATCTAACATCGATCCTTTCTAAAATTCAGTTAAACCAATTTTCACGTACCTTCATTATGAGGGCCATCGCTTCAGATTGACTGAGCATATCTCCCGTAATTTCCAGGAGCTCATCTGTTGAAAGATCTCCAAGATCATTCAACGTCTTTATGCCAGCCCTGACAAGGCCCTCAAGTAGCTCCGGCCGGAGCAACTCGCATTTCATAAGATCCTTGGCGACATTCTGTTCCTTACACAGATCCTCAACCTTGGACCTTATATCAGCCATATTGGCAATCGCCCGGTCCTTGATCTCTGTTGCAATCTCCTCGTCAAATCCTTCTATTGAGGCTATTTCCGTTATCTGTGCATTCGCAACTTCCTCGATTGCCGTGAACCCATTCCCCATCAGCAGACGTGCAATCACCTCATCAACGTCCAGACCGTCAGAGAACACATTGAGTATCCTCTCGCTCTCCTTGGCTCTGGCCTTCGTGTCTTCCTCCTCGGTCGTAACACTTATAACTCTGCCAGTTAACTTAGAGGCAAGTCTGACGTTCTGCCCCTTGCGTCCTATTGCTACACTGAGCTGGTCGTTCGGAACAACTGCGGTTACCTTGTTCCCAACTTCCTCCATCACAATCCTCGTGGCCTCAGCTGGGGCCAAGCTATTTATAATAAACACCGCCGGGTTATCCGACCACTGGATTATGTCAATCTTCTCACCACCGAGCTCGTTGACAACCGCCTGGACCCTAGAGCCCTTTATTCCAACACAAGCGCCGATGGGATCGATATTGGGGTCCGATGTCGCTACGGCCATCTTTGACTTGCTCCCAGGATCCCTCGCAACAGCCATAATCTTAACGACGCCGTTGTATACTTCTGGTACCTCCTGCTCAAATAACTTCTTCAAAAAATCAGGATGAGTCCTGGAGAGCTGCAGTAGCGGACCAGTAGATTCGCTGTTCAGACTTACGAGCAGGACCCTTACTCTATCACCAACCTTAACGATCTCATTCGGCAACATCTCAGATCTCCGGATTATGCCCTCGGTCCTATTAATATCGATAATCACATTGGAGAACTCGATGCGCTTCACGATACCAACAATGACCTCCCCTATTCGATTGGAAAATTCCTTAAGCTGGTTTTCTCGTTCCGCTGCACTGATATGCTCCATCACCACCTGACGCGCTACGCCAGCGGACACCCTCCCAAATTCCACAGCCGGTAGCTTGTCCTTTAAGACATCGCCGACATTAGCGTAGGGGTTTATGCTCCTTGCTACATCGAGTGATACATGGTTATTGAAATCACTCACAACATCAACTACGGTCGTGAGCCTATGTACCTCAATCTCCCCGGTCTTCCTATCGATCACAACCGAGAAACTCTTCTCCTCTCCGTACTTCATCTGAACTGTCTTCAGGATAGCATTCTCCATTGCCGACAGGATAACATCGATCCCGACTCCCTTATCCTTTGCCACAACATCGGCAACTTGCAGGATCTCATTTTTTATAACTAACGGAGCCCCTCCCTCTACTCTAGTCCTTTTATTCACCTAAGAAACTCCATCACCTAATTTTTAAACCCATCGATGTGTGCGCTGCAGATCTCTTCGTACATCAAGTCTACGGCGTTCTCTCCATTTGGTAACGGAGAATCCAACGTCATCTTTATACCACACTCGTCGGCTGATTCCAAGTTCCCCTTGAATGTTTTACGATCCCATTTTGTGACGTAGGTATTCACTACAACCTGCCTTCCACTGAACCTAATAAAATCATCCGGTGAAACGAGGGACCTGTCAATGCCTGTCGATGATACCTCAAGATTGTACTTTCCCTTGATTGGATCGTGAACATCGAGGCTTATCGATACAGCCTTGCTTATCCTTTCGCAATCATCAATTGATACAGACGATCCATCCAGTCGCTCAATCATTATCTGGAGGGTTCGCGTTTTGTTGCGTGTGAATAGATTCACGACCACGATCTCGCATCCAAGCTCCTTCACTAGCCCAGAAAGAATCTTCTTCACATTTTCGGTTGAAGCAGACATGGAACGATACGTAATGAACAACTACCAAGGTCACACGAGATTATAGTGACTGTGGATGGACGAATCAATTCCCCCCATAAATCTTTTCCAAACCCGTTAACTATACCTATGAGAGGATTTATAGACATGGGGAGGCAAGGCCCAATGAACAAGTTAGTACTACTATCATCAATGGTGATGATAGGAACAGGGATAGTAAGGGGAGGTGAGAGCCTAAGAAGTGAGGAAACCCTAGAGAGCAGCAGATACACAGTATCTACCACTCTGCCTAGAGACGTTCTTCTATGGGGCAGTAAGGAATGGACAGTTAGGGAGACGTGCGTTGTCTGAGATGTGTACAGACGCTTTCTATGAACCATATTTGGATTGGTGAAATGATGAAAGATTTGATGCATACAACACAAGGCCAAAACCTTTGGCAGTCAGTACTACGAAGATTCTGGAATATTATCAACCATACTCTCCCTGATAGTAAAGGCGCATTTAATGCCACCAGATTATGGATCTTTCCTATTACAACATCCGCTTGAATCTATGACTGATTTATGGCATCATTTCAATGGGCGGGAAGTAGCGCAGCCTGGTAGCGTAACTGCTTTGGGAGCAGTGGGTCGGAGGTTCAAATCCTCTCTTCCCGACCATTGGAAATCCAGGGCCTTTGGGACGTTTTGGTAGCCTCGTCGGGCAAGTGATTTTGGAGCTTGTCCCACTCCTGTCCCACTTTTTTAGACGATGCAATGTGATTATCTGCGATGTATGATGATGGCGTGTCTCACTTTTTTGAGAAGGGAGAGTGTGTTAATGAATAGCTCTAGTGATGAGCAGAAGATGGCCACAGAAGATCAAGATGATGAGGCTTCCATCCGGGAGAAGTTTGATGAGTTTATCAGGACTAGTGATGCATGCAGCGATCATAAGGAAGTTTTCATTAGCCTCCACTGCAAGGTAGGAAGTTACTGTATCGAGATGCCACTATGGAAGCAGGAGCTTATTGATGCGCTCTTCGCTGAACCAGCAGCTGTCAAGAAGGGGCAGGAGTTAAATGATGAGTGCGATAGGTTATTAAAAAAGTGTTTTGATGCTATTCCAGAAATGGTTGCTCCCTACGCTCAGGGAAGGCGATCGTTAATGCTCAAGGCGAAGCCCATGATAGTAAGTGTATTGGATCAGCCGTGTATCAATCTGTATGAGGAGGATCCTCTGTGTGGGTACAAGAAAGAGCATTGGATTACGTGTGTTGTGAGAGAATACATAGATAAGCATAGGACCGAATTCAAATTCAGGTCTGACGCTGGAAGGCAGCGATTCATCACCTACAGTTCAAATGCACTAGAGAAGGATGGGAGGATAAAGATAGAGCTTCTTAGGCAGATGTTTCCAGTTGGAAGTGATTATTACAAGCGCAAGAGGCTTGCTGTTAAGGCGTTGATATTGATAGCCTATGGGATCGATCCATCAATTATCTATAGATCTCCATCTGACTACGAGGAATTTCTTAAAATAGAAGAGGTACAAGAAGTCCATAATAGGATAAAAGAAGCTGTCGAGTACGAGGAACTAAAGACTTGTGGCAGGAAGTCTTACGATGATCCTGACGCAATGGTACTAAAGGAAGATTTTGTGGGGTGGTTACGGAAAGAACAGGAGGTGAAGGATCATTACAGTATCCAGCGTCTCTGGGGAAATGACGGAGCTCCCAAGCTGAGGCAAAATGGTGTAGCGGCCAAGCCGAGGCAAGAGGGGGAGCCTGAAATGGAACTGTGGGAGAAGGCAGTTTACTGTATAGCTAAATCCTTGCTAGATGAGATAAAAGAAGCAATTCTCAAACATAAGGAGTCTGGATGTAGGGCAACGGACCCGCTACTCGTTACCCCGGTTTTGCCATCAGGGAAGAATCTTACAGAAAGGACATGTAACAAAATTAAAATTCAAGGCTCTTGACTAGCATCTCGGAAGGAGTATGCTATGAAGATGAGGAAATTCAACCGGTTGAGCCCCCAAAAGAGGAACAAAATCTTTTTGTGCTTTGCAGAGGACTTAACCGCCACT
>JAISWU010000035.1 GCA_031270735.1 Holosporales bacterium
GAATCTTTCATATTGCATCTGAAGGAATGTGAGTTTAGATTCAATCACAGGGGAGAAAATTTGGCTCATCTGATAGCCAAAATTTTCTCCCAAAATAGATTTTACTAGTCAAGAGCCTAAATTATTTAGAATGAAAAATAGCCGACGAGACGGCCAGAGAGTAATTTTATGACCCGCAACGGTACAGCAATAGGTAGGTGCATGCTGATCATAGCCATCATGTTGGTGACTATGGCTACATGTGCAGCTTGCATGTGGATAGCAGAAGAGAAAAAGAAATACACGGAGGGTGTGACTATTAAGGTACTTCCTAAGTATGCGGGGGGAGGCCAATTCACGAGATCCACCCACTTGTAGTGGTTGAGTCACAAGGAGGAGTCGTATGGATAGGGGGGCCAGGTGCGCAAAGGGGGGTCAATGGTATAGAGTTAAGGGAGGAGTTTTTCAGGTTGTTCATGGACAAGCGTGTTGTTCTGGCAGCCGTGAGAGGAGATGTGATAGAGATGGAGGTCCGTCTGAGGGGCCCACCAAGTGAAGACAGGTGCTCGATGTTGAACGCGGCTCTCGGATCACCACTGATAAACACAACACCCAGAGAAACGGTATTGAGCAGGAGGTGTAGCCAAGAGCTATATCAATGGGACGAGGAGTGGTTGATCGAGGTGGCCGTTGCCATAGGGATCCGCTGGGGGACCATTACTATAGAAGGACTCATATCCCACGTGGCACAACTACTCGCAGTTGCCATGGCTAGGGCGTTTAATTATCCGTGGCCAGTCTGTTTTCCGTAACGTATCAGTGGGTGCTTTTTTGTAGATTTTGGTAGAGGAGGTAGAATGCGCCGTGGTACAATCAGGTCCGATGGGTTGTCGCTCCGTGCTTGTCCGGATGATCAATGAAGTATCCCAGTCTAAAGACGTAGCTGGGCAACCTGGAGGTGTCGGTCGTCGGCCCGATATTCATCCTAAAGACGGGGCCATTCCCGAGACCGTTTGGCGGATTGGCGTTGTGATGTGCCTCATGAATGTGTCGTTCGTGATGGCATACTCTTTCTCCGGACTATACCTGAAGCATATCCTTGGTGCCACGGCGATAAGCATAGGCGTACTGGAGGGAATCTGCGAGACTACCTCCCACATGATGAAGTTATTTTCTGGGATGATAAGTGACTTCGTAGGCCGCCGTAAGGTGATCATGGTGATCGGGTATGTATTCTCCGTGTTCAGCAAGCCGATATTAGCTATATCGACAACGAGTGGATTGGTGTGCATGGCGCGGATGATGGAGCGATTTGGCAATGGCATACAGGCATCGCCACGGGACGCTATCATCGCGGACGTTGCTCCAAGGAAGAGGATAGGCGCATCGTATGGCTTGAAGAGAAGCCTCGCGTATCTTGGGTCCATGTTGGGGGGCGTATTGGCTATCTTCGCGATCAAGGCGACACACTACGACTATCAGGCCGTGTTTGCCTTGGCATCAATTCCTGCACTCGTAGCATTTGGAATCTTGATGTTCATTAAGGAGCCAAAGAGATTCGATCACCCAGCCTTAGCGTCTGGAGCTCCGCTACCCCCACCCAAGTTGAAGGTCAAGTTCTCCTTCAAGAACTTCCAGTACCTTGGGCTTTCGTTCTGGCTACTCATGGGAGTTAACATGGTGTTCATGTTGGCGCGGATGAATGAGACGTTCTTGATCCTTCGCATGAATGAGGGCTACCGTAGTGACCTGATGTTTGCCCCAGTCGTTATGATTGTTCTTAACATCGGCACGGCTATCTCGTCGTACCCCATCGGATTGCTGGGTGACAGATCAAACCGGACTGGTCTCCTCAGCGTCGGGATCACCGCACTCCTCTTAGCGGACATCATAATGTACGCTGCTGGATCGGTAACGACTATGTGCATCGGGGTTTTGTGTTGGGGAATACAGCTCGGAGCTACGCAGAACGTCTTCGTATCGTTGATTGCCGAAAAGGTGCCGGAGGATCTCCGGGGAACCGGCATCGGAGTTTACTGGTTGGTTAATGCAGTAGCATCATTTTTCGCCGATACACTCGCCGGCTTCGTGGCACATCACTACTCACTGGAGTACATATTTGTGTCGAGTGGGATCACTGGCCTCATCGCACTGCTGGCACTGTACTTTATGATTCATATCACAACCTTCAACAGGCGGAGGAGAATCGTGTGAGGTTCGGTGTTGCTGTTAGACATGTCATAACGAGAATACTGATAGCAACTGTGAGCATCGCGTCAATCGTTGCGGCTCTGCAGGTCACTTTCATCCAAAGACAAATAGCCCAGCTCCTTGCTGGGAATGCGTTGCGCATAAATTTTTCTGAGACCGCCGGATTCTTCCCATTCAAATTTTCAGTGATTGGGCTGAAGGTAGTTAACGGTACGGTCAGTTTTAGCGTGGATAAACTAGGCATCGAACTGAGCAAGAGCATGGTGCATATCAAGAACTTAAGTGCCGGCAGTGTGGTGATAAAATCGGTGATGCCTGTCAAGACGTCGCTCTCTTCACTGCAACACATTGCTCCGCTCTTCCTGCAAAAAGTGGTCAAGCATGCTTCTATCGAGTATCTGGATTACGATGGTCTAATCCTCAAAGATCTATTATTCACATATGGCAGAAAAATCGGCACCAGGCGCGTGAAGGCGATGTTTCGAGATAACTCACTAGATTGTCAGTGGGGTATCGTAGGCACGAGCATTATCGCAGATATCGGTGTTAACGACGTACTGGCAAACGTAGCATATGACACGCGTACTAAACGTACGAGCATCTCAGTAGATTACGAAGAGCAACGTGTCTCGTTCGATGGACTTTATGATGGCGGAGATAAGTTGCTTGGAACTATATCCCTACCGTTCGTGGATCTAAAGTTAATCTCAGAGCTTGCCTTAAAAGACGACTTCGTAGATGCCAAATTACGCTCTGATCAGTTCGGCGTATCAGGAGAGTTAGAGTATGACATTGGTACCAACTTCATTGTATGCAACAACGTTCGCTTCGATAATGGAATCTCGATGGTGCCGTTCATCATTAAGGATGACTTGACAATTCCACAGATGACAGTGATGATGCCAAATGGAAAGGTCCACTGCCAAGATATAAACCTCTCTCGCAGCGAGTTCTCTCCCGGTAATGTTACGATCTCGAACGTCGATATCTCGCACATGTTAGGACCGGAGTACGGCGGAATTTTGAATGGTACCTGCAGGTATCTGAACGGTATCGAGACCGCAAAATTGACACTCACCAACTTTAACGTTGGCTCCATTAGGGTACCGTTGATCAACATTGGGGCTGATTACTCCGCCAGTAAGCTAGGTGTGAAGTTCACGTTCGAGTTCATGAAAAAGCAGAACGTGATCGCAGCCGAGGCCGCAGCGAAGGATTGGCTCATTACCAAAGAGAGCCCCATCAAAATGAAGGCCACTGGTAAGTTCAACGTAGCAGACTACAAGCTTCCTGCAGATCAGGTTGCCAGCGGAACGATCGTGTATAATCTGAGTGCTACCGGCTCAATTGCTAATCCAGTGTTGCAAGGTAACGTGACCTTGAAGAAGGGACACTACATTAATAGCAACGCAGGTACCTATCTACAGAACATCAGGCTGAATTGTGACATCAAAGACAACACCGTACTAGTCAAGGACATATACCTTAATGATGGCTCTAAAGAACCCGGCAACATCTCCGGCAGCGGGAAAATCCACGTCGACACAAACGCAGCAGACGTCAACCTCTTACTCAAAGTCAATAACTTGACCGTCATAGATCAAAACTGGGTGAACGCCAAACTAGTTGGCGAGCTCACCATGATCGGTGATCTCTACAAAAAGTGTACAATCAAAGGGACCATGAGCACAAGCTCTGCTAAAGTTGATATATCGAGCATGGTCTTCATGGCATCTCGGTCCATCGATTTTTCTCAGAGCTCCACTGAATATAAGGCCACAGCTTCGAAGAGCACGAAAGCCCCTATAGAGGACTCATCAAGTTATCTCCGGAATATTGCCATCGACGTCGATCTTATGTCATCACTGGCAATAACTGGCATGGGAATCGATAGTACATGGGATGGCGATGGGCACATAACTGGCAGCTTGGACACAATCAAGTACCAGACGAAATTAGCCTTGATCAAAGGCAAGGTAACCGTTAACGAGAACACCTTCAAGCTGAAAAATGGCGAGCTGCTGATCGACAACGATCACTTCGACGTGAATGTCTCAGCTGAAAAGCATGTTGACAATACCATCGTTGGGGCCAAGTTCATCCAGCACAACGGCGAGTCCTGCGTCAAATTTTATTCGATCCCGTACATGACAAAAAATGATATCCTGTCATACATGCTGTACGATAAGAAGTCATCTGAGATCTCCACGAGCGAGGGACTTGCGATGTTTTCGGTCATGAACAAGGTAACCGGCATGGGTGGGTTCGATATCATCAACAAAATGAAATCAATACTCGGCATCGACTCGATTGGCATCAAGAAAAATAGAGATGCTGCTAACAAGGAGTACGATGCCATCAGCGTTGGTAAGAAGATCGGGAAGGTGAGGATATCAGTAGATCAAGGAGCGGCCAAGGATACTACCAGCGTTGTCGTCGAAACTAAGATCGCGAAGAACACGAAGCTATCTTTTGACCTATCAAACCGCAACTTATTCGGGGCTGGGCTTCTGTGGTCTAGGAGATACTAGGTATCTCCTTCCCACCTTGGTTATCATGTCTCCGGCACCAGTTCGTCGTTCACTGCGGGTAGCGTATCCGGGGCTGGCGGTACCGGGGTTGGCGCCGGCGGTAGCACAAATGGTTTCGCCTTTTTCAAGAGTGTCTCATATCTCGAACTCTTAAATGCTTTGATTGCTCGAGGTGTATCCTCCAGCCAAAACATCGGCATACCCGTCCGTTGTCCTAGCTCCTGCAGCTCCGCTAGGTCGTATGCTGCTATTATCGTCGGGACAAAACCCTCTTCTTGCAAAAGACCAATTACTATGATTGGTCTGCCCGGAATCTCTTCCGTTGGCGCCAACAAAGCCTCCAGTGCGTTGGTTGTTTGCTTCCGGTCACTAACGTTGAATCTGAACAGTACTTCAACGTTAGATGTATAGTGAACTTCTAACATGCACGGACCATTCGGCGGTATGCCTACCATCTCCACACCAGTTGATGTGGCTACTGCTCCTTGCACCGCATCCCCTGTGAGTGCTTGGCCTGTTATGTTCGGGATTTTCAGGCTGTATACTGTTGGCTCATCCACCGGAAGTATCAATGGTGCGCCACACGTGGGCTGCCGTACAACGGTTACTCGTCTGATTTCCCATGGGTTAGGATATGGGTCTGTTGGATCTAAGTATAGGACTGTTCCGTTCCTCAGCGCTACCGTCACACCTACCGTCTGCGCATTTATTATTTCCTGCTCCAGTTGCTCTACTTCCGGTGAATCTTCTCCAAAGATCACGTGCATCAACTGCAGCTGTTTATCTAGCAGACGGACTACTTCCTGATCTCTTACGGTTGCCAATTGTGCTGCTTTTGGATCAGGGTGACCTGCACTGAGGGGATGAAAATACCGACTAGGACCTACCCAGTGTACTACTCCCGTGGACCATGCTTCTCTCGCCGCGTTTCCACTACCGCATAATCCCATTACTCCGGCCAGTACGGCTAGCGTTAGCTTCATCGTTCTCTTCATGTTTGCTTTTACCTAGGTTATTTCTCATGGCAGTATGCTATCATCAATAAGGCATTTTGCAACGCATTTATTTTAATGTCATCGAAAAATTCTTCATAAATCTTACCGTATGGGCAGATACCTCCGCTCGCCTTCGCCAGGAAAATTTGGAGATGATAAAAGCGCTTTAACATCCACAATACCACCCACAGGCTGTGACATGAAGCAGGCATGGGCGAATTCCGTGAGATGGTGATTAACTTAGATCAGTTCAGTCTTGCCTTGGTTAGAAGGCATACCAAAGGAAAGGAGGATGCCGTAGTGCCATAGCCTGGATTTCCGGGGCTTACATGGAGTTATGGGGTTAAAAATGCTCAAGAATTGAGCAAAATAGTGATTTTTGAGAAAGACAGAAGTCCGCAGGCAAACCACGAAAGCTCGGTGACCCAACGGGTCTACGAACCACAGAAAAACATATGGAGTGCGTCCAGGCGCAGCTCGCTGGCGGATGGGGTGGGATTCGAACCCACGAAGGAGTCACCCCCTTGCCGGTTTTCAAGACCGGTGCCTTCAACCGCTCGACCACCCATCCAGCAATGACGATTCTACATTGTCCTGAAGACGAAAGCCACTCCTCGTCATATATTGCGCGATTATGCACTAGACCCGATGTATCTACAACGTTAGCTCACTGCCTTATATGAGTGAGGCTTGTATACACTGGACGGACGCACTACTATTTCAGTCCAGTATTTCACGCACCCAATGAGACTTATTTTGAAGGAATCGAATTCCATGGACTTATAGATGTATCCCCAGGCTCCATTGTCATATGCCCGTCGCACGAGATCACCTCTCTTGCTGTTTGTTAGTATAATCACCGGAATGGTAGAAATGTACCGATCTTGCTTTACGGCTCTTAACGCGTTGATCCCTTCACCCTGTCTGGGTCTTGTGCGTTTTTGGGGGATACAAAGATCAAGGAGCACAATGTCGGGTCTTACATCGCTAATGTGTGGTGCCTCCCCACGCAGGATACTCAGCATCTGCCGCGTACTACTGGTAGTCACTATGTTGATGGACTCATCGAAAGAATGTAGTGCCTCACATACAAGTTTCACATCATCGGGATTATCTTCGACTATCAACAATGTTACATGGCGACGACAGCTGCATGGCTCCTTACTTGCACATGCCTTCTGAACGTTATCAATGAAGCTTCCCAAAGCTGCTCCATAGAGATCCAGAAGATTAAATACCGCAGTAAACGGTACTCTGCTATGTGCATGCTCGTACTTATGCACCTGCTGCGGCGATACTCCCAAGCTTTTCCCTGCAGCTTCTAGAGTCAATCCCCGCTTGTCCCTGTTCTCTCTGAGCTGTCTTCCGACGAACACATCCACAAGGGATGGGGTCTTCATCTGTGTCTTTTTTGTTGTCATGTTACATTTTCTCCTTTCCAAATTTTGAATACTAACTCGTAGCAGCAAGACGGTTTCTCCATCACAACCTGAATATCTCCATGGATGCTGTTCATCAGTCCTCTGCATATCCTCAGACCAAGGAACCCCGCGGACGTATCACGTGATCGCAGCGCGTTACTAATCGCCTCTTTGATTTCACTGGTAACATCCGCTCCGTTATCTTCAAACAGGATAGAGACGGATTTAGATGTCCTGGATAGCAGTCTGAGCGAAATAGCCAGACGGTCTGCCCTGGAATGTTGCAGCGAGTTCTCGATGAGATTCTTGAGGATCCGTAACACACATACGTAGTTTCCACTCACTAGTGGTATAGCCCCGTCAACACTAATAGTGCATCCAGCCGTTGCCAACTGAGTACTCAATAAGCAGCGAATGTCATTAACTACCGCTACAAGATTAACTGGGGTATTCCTACCAGAAAGACCAACAGAAAGCATGTGCTCGTTCAGCTCATTTAATGCGCGGACGCTGTTGAGAGCAAGTCCGGTGTACTCATCAATTTTCCTAATGTCTGCAGCCTCAACGTGCCTCTTTATCAGATGCAGAAAGCTAGCAATGTTACGAATGGGTCCATGTAGATCGTGATGATGTCTCTCGAGATCATGGCTATAGCGTACGTCATCATCATCAAGGCATGCATAAAATATGCATCGGCCACTGCGTATCGTGGCAACTTTGCAGCATTCTATACCACGCTCATGGTCATAGACTCTGTTAGCCTTACTTTGGAGCAACTCATTAACGATCAGGATCATATCCTCAAGCAAACGTCCGTCGGAATCCTGAGCAGCGCGGAACCCTTTAGATTGAAAAATTACGCTGAAATCACCGGCAATCAGAGCGAACGGTACAGTGTAATCCAAGTACTGTTCCGACCACTCCATCGATTTTGCAACGATGCTATCCACCTCAGCAACCCCACGCATCTGCACAATGTCATCGGAAACATACGCCCTAACCACAATCCCAGTAATCCAATCTAAAACTGCGACAACTTCAAGTGGAATTCTACACCACGAGATCTTGAGTCAATTCCCCAAAAGCGCATATATATGGTTGAAAAACACCATCACTTTTCGCATTATAGTTGAATCTCAATCGTGGATGCAACTATTGTTGATGATATATTTTTAATGTACATGCTAGAGATATATGAAATTAGCAATTATTACCCACAAAGATGCTTTATATTTTGGTTGAATTATCGGGATATTTTCGCTCACCCAATCCCAAGGCTCGTAAAAAATGTTCGAGATGTTAATAAAAAATTAACGTATTGCCAGTAGACTGCTAGGCGTATGGGCGTAGCTAGACGCCAGATAACCAACGAGAGAGCAACACATGAGTGACCCGTACATCAGGGACGACCGCTGGTACACCCAACAGGCTGCCGATGGAGCGAACTATGACAAATATGTTGGGACCAGCACGCCCCCGTATGCCGTGAACGTGGAAGGTCTAGATACACAAACCAAGATAGAGGGAACCAGTCCGCCTGAGTTTCCATTTGAGAACCTTATACCAGCCATGGTCGTACAACTGAAGTTCGGCAGTAGACTCGGCGGGAATAGGCTCGGGGGGTACAATCACCACATACCAACGCTCTACCCCGTATACATACGCTTCATCGACATGGCCACATTTCCGTTTTTCATGCTGCACGTGGGCGGTGCAGTGTTAGCGTACGTAAGGGCCGCGCGCTTCATTAATGCCGGACAGTCCAAAAACAATGCTACCTTGTCGTGTGGAGCAATATTTGAATTCAACAGCGTAACTGTCACTGAGTGCAAAATACTAGGTCCTGACGATTTCGATGTCCTGCTTAGTCCCGAGAATATAAAAGTAACAGCCATAAAATATGCCAACGAGGGCAGCGGTGGAACAGTCGTAGAGATAGGCAGGCAGGTCACTACGTACGATGCTGGGAAATGTGAATGGACATGGCAGTGATCTCTAGATAGATGCCACGCTTAAGAAAGCGGCTTAGAGCATACCACAACGAAAAAGCAGCAGGCACTGCAAGGTGCCTGCTGCTACCTCCCGCAGCCAATGTTTGCTCATCATTAGAGCTGCTCATTAACACCTTCTCCTTTCTTAAAGATTGGATACGCTATCGTCATACACCGCAAATAATCACATTGCATCGTCTAAAAAAGGGGGACAGGAGTGGGAGAGACGAGACCTAGTTGCACTGGAGAGATCGAATTTTTCGGGTCTGGGAAAGGAGTGAGTCATAATGGGTGTTACGTGGATGAAAACAAATACACCTGGAGTTCGTTGTTATGAGTATCCAACAAGGAAGTATGGGATACGTAAGGATCGTTACTTCACGATCAGGTATAAGGTTAATGGCAAGCGCAAGGAGGAGGGTTTAGGATGGGCATCTGAGGGGTGCACAGAGCGCAAAGCTTCAAAAAGATTATCTGAGTTGAAAGAAAACAACCGTACTGGTACTGGAGCAAAGACTCTATCTGAAAAGCGGGAGGTAGCCAGGAAGCAAGAACAACAGTATGAAAGAGAAAATATCACGTTTGCAACGGTATTTAAAGAATATATTGAAGACGCACAAGGGGATAGGAATAACAGAACAAATAAAGTTGAACTACTTTATTTCAATAAATGGATAGCTCCTCTTCTTGGTCACTTGCCAATGAAAGATATATCTCCGCGTGGCTCTTGACTAGCATCTCGGAAGGAGTATGCTATGAAGATGAGGAAATTCAACCGGTTGAGCCCCCAAAAGAGGAACAAAATCTTTTTGTGCTTTGCAGAGGACTTAACCGCCACT
>JAISWU010000036.1 GCA_031270735.1 Holosporales bacterium
AGTGGCGGTTAAGTCCTCTGCAAAGCACAAAAAAATTTTGTTCCTCTTTTGGGGGCTCAACCGGTTGAATTTCCTCATCTTCATAGCATACTCCTTCCGAGATGCTAGTCAAGAGCCAACCATTAATTTAGAAAGGAGACATAATATGTCTTTTAACACAACAGCATTCTTAGAGGATGCAAAAAGGATTCACCTTAAGGAAGGTGATACATTACCAGATATAGATGTAAGGAGGATGCTCTCAGCAATTACCTTACATGGATTCACAGCAGATGATAGGGAAAGGATATCTAAGGCATTAGATGATATTTGTAGTAACGTTGTTGGCAACACAATGTTCGGGTTGCTTATGACTAAGTTACCACCTGGTTTGAGATTGAGGATCATAGATATAGGCCCTGAGCAGACTCGTACTGAAAAGCCGCCAATAGGACAGAAAGGTAGCTCATACTCTCATGAGATTCATACTGTGAATATCAATCTTAACGTATACTATAGGTCAGGCATCGGAATCCCATGCAGACAGTACTATTGTATTGATGAGCGTGGTGGTATCACTACTAAACCGAAATCTATCTCCAGCTCCCTCTTTCATGAGTTTACTCATTTCCTGCATCATATAGAGGATCCAGTTAGGTATGATCGTGATCGTCATTCACCAGATCCAGAAGACGAATTATGGACTAGCAGAGAAGAATGCAGAACCATAGCAGGTTACATATCTCCTGACATATTTGATCCCATATGTGATAACTGCTTCCACCTGTATGAGTCAGTTACTGAGCCAATTCAGTATTCTCCTGCAGGAATCAAGTCGACCGTATATCGTATAACGGTAGGGAAAACGCCACTACATTGTCCAACGGCAGTTCCTGTGATTCCATATCGTCCGAGGCTTGGGCATATTGGATATGTGAAAGGAGATGAGTACTCCAATTCGGAATTACAACAACTGAATACAACATTCCACTTCCCACTTGCATGGCCGAAACAGTACATGATATCATGAAAATATAAGCAATCCTGGGGAGGACGTTTCAATGAAAAAATTGCTATACTTAGTGGTGTTTAGTATCTTTAGTGCTAATGCAATGGAGATGGAGCTTCCGAGAGGTATACGTTCGGCACGTGACGTACGAGAGTTCAGAGGTCAATATTACGAAGGAAGGAAGCTTAATTCTTACGACACATCCCCACTAAAAGCACAATTCACAAAACATGTATCAGAAGATGAAAGCGCAACAGGAGCAATGAATCTCTTTCTCGACTGTAAATACTGGCACTTGGTAGATTACTGCGAAGACAATTTATCGAACATGGCTGACGCAAATGCCCAGTTGTTTAGAGAAATCTTGGTGCTACTAGCTCCAAGATTAGATCTCGGAAACTACACGGCGAGGGTTGTTAAGATCATCGGAGAACCTGAATCTGTAACGGCAGATTATTTTCAGAACAGAGAATTACTACGTGACATGTTTTTTTATAGCGCCGTGGAGAATGCAGGGCATGGACGCAGCTGGAGTACTACCGAGACGTGTATCAGTATTTGTGATGAGCTAAGCATATTGGCTAGGCTCTTTCATTGGTGTGGATATGAAAAATTCACAGGCTCGCGCGTACGTGATGTAGCATACAGTGGTGAGCTTACGGAGGATAACTGGCGTGCACTTGCAACGCGCGTGTGGCCAAACCTACCGGATGCGTTCACTCACCATAAGTGGAGTCAGAGATCACATCAACTCCCTGCAGATGCTGGAAGTGATTAATCCACGCGAGCATCTCGGTTGCCATCAATCCGTAAGCTGCTCTGACGTCTGGATGGCAGCCGACCTTCGGCTTGCCGGTCTTCACAACATCTGACATCGACTTCGCATACTCCAGACAGAGCCGCGATGCGACCGTGATACTGTCGATGAAGATGCACTTATATCGCTTCAAATCCTCGGCAAACCCGTACTTTTTCAGACAGTACTCATGGTGCCGTTTGCTATAGAATTTGTCCGCCCTCACGGCTGGACTCACGCCACAGATCAAGCAAGCTAAATCACGTGCTTCTTCCCAGGTTTGGACTGCTAAAACGTTTCCATTCCAATCCTGCACCGACAGCAATCCTGCCTCAAAATCCAAGCACAAAGTTGGTTTTTCGAGAGTCTTTAATAGGTTTGTCTTACCGATTCCATTAAAAAGGATTTTGAGTCAAAAATCTTGTATCATTGCACTAGTGAACTTTGATGAGCAAAGGACGTCATGATACTTAACCTACTGAATAATTACGTTCCTAATGATCTAATAGAACAAGAAGATAAATGTAAAATGCTGAATTTTCTCTCAAGAGAACCAAATTGTTTTGAACGTAACTGCGAAGAAGGACACTTTACGGCAAGCTGCTGGATTGAGAACGTTTATGGTACAGCTGTTTTGTTAACCCATCACAAGAAGTTTAACGCTTGGCTGCAGCTTGGAGGCCATGCAGATGGCGATAGTAATTTGCTACGGGTCTCTTTGAAAGAAGCCTTTGAAGAATCTGGGTTTTCTGTCGAACCAGTTAACGAAAACATTTTCGATGTAGGAGTACATTTCATCCCTCCATACGAAGATGTTTATCAACATTATCACTATGATGTCAAATTTCATCTGAGGGCAATAAAGGACGAACCATTTGTTGTTAGTGATGAATCATATGATCTGAAATGGGTATATGAAGAAGATCAGTTGCCAGATAACATAGAAGTTAAGCGAATGTTTAGAAAGTGGAAGAGTCGCTCTGCATTAGTTAATAACTAGCATATGTATCTCAAGTATTCCGAATCTCTGAAGCATCCAAATCCTCTTGTTCCCCCCACTGGGCGCAAGGTGTTCTATTTCGCTTCGCTCCAGCGTTTGCAACAGCTTCAAGATGCTGATTAGAAGCCTTACCAAAAATTTCATGAAAGGTGCTCGAAGGATTTTGTCTTGAGCAAAGAATATGTAATTTATTGAAAATTTTATGTTTTTAGAGAACAATGTTATTTGCCGAGATACTCGCAAATGCAGAATATCATATGACAATAGTGCGTAAGCGCTCTTTCGCGTAACTCAACGTAACTCGTGGCAAATGCTCTTGATGTTTCTTCAAAAATTCCATCAACACTTGCTCATCACCTACCCCTTCTTCATCACCTACCCTCTCTTCATCACCTGTGATATCCCTATCACCTGTGGTATCTACTACTAAGGGTTCTATCCTCTCTCTTTAGGGTTTCCTCACTTCTTAGGCTCTCACCTCCCCTTACTACTCCTGTTCCTATCATCACCATTGATGATAGTAGTACTAACTTGTTCATTGGGTTTCCCTCCCCATATAGATTCTTATGTATATGATAAGGGGGGGAAAGGTTAAGGAATTATGAATATGGTGGGAAAAATGTTTATGGGGGGGAATGTATCTTAAAGTTTCTCTTGCTCCTCATGCCATAAACAGCGCGTCTATCAGTTTGAGGTCTGGTGGCAACTGAGAGCTGAACGTCATACGCTCTTTCGTAAATGGATGAACGAATGATAACTCCACTGCATGCAGTGCCTGTCTCTTCAAATTCCTCACTACCTCAGGATACGTAGAATCTACCTTACTCTTCCCATATACCTGGTCACCGATTACGTGTAGCTCGATATGCTTCATGTGTACCCTGATCTGATGGGTCCGTCCCGTCAACAGCTTACACGTAATTTTTGAGATGGCATTTGTGGGTGAGCAGTAGAGTGTTTTATCAAGCTCATACATCGTAAGTGCCCGCTTCCCATAATCCTCCCCGACGATGTACTGCTGTCTCAACCTCGGGTGACGTTTGATTAGCGTGTCGATACAGCCTGATCTCTGTGCTGGTACTCCGAACACGAAGCATGTGTAGCTACGTGAAATGAGGTCGCCCTTACCATTAGCGAACAGCGCAGCGATCCTGTTATGAGCATCGTTGTTCTTTGCGACCAACATCACACCTGAGGTATCTTTATCCAGCCGATGGACAATACCCGGTCTCGTAGGGCCTCCAACGTCAGACAGCTTGTTATTGAATCGAAAGGCAATTGCGTTAACGAGGGTCCCGGACTTGTGTCCTGGAGCGGGGTGGCATACAAGTCCAGCTGGCTTGTTGATAACGACAAGGTACTCATCTTCATAGAGTACCTCCAGCTCGATGTCTTCAGCCTCAATTTCGTACTGATCATCATCGCACGATGTACTATCAATATACACGTCACACTGCCCAGTTACCTTCTTCGAAGGATCCGAAAGCGGGAACTCTCCAATCAGCACACATCCGCGCTTCATCAACTTTTGGATCATAGATCTTGAAAGTCCATTTGATAGCTGTGAGATCGCTACATCGAACCGCTTGCCGACATAGTCTTCCGTAATCCTGATGTTCATCGAGAGGTTAGAACTGACTAGCTTTGATCATCAGTTTCTTCAACGACGGAGACAGACGTAACAACTTCTCCCTCGTTTAGCCTGAACAGTATCACTCCCTGCGATACCCTCCTGGTTATCCTAATATCCTCGACTGAGCATCTCATGATTCTACCAGCATTCGTTATCATCATGATGTGGGTCTCGAAATCTACTGGGAATGATGCCACCACCTTGCCGTTTCTCTCTGTAATCGAGATGTTGGTGAAGCCCTGTGTACCTCTGCTTGTAGAACGGTAATCATAGAAGGATGACACCTTACCAAACCCACGTTCCGTCACTGTCAGAATAAACTTTTCGTTTCGCGCTAGTGTGGTGATCCTGTCCTCTACTATCTCGCCGTCAGTCAGCTTACCCTTCCTCACAAGTGCTCTGAGCTTCTCAGCTCTCTTAAAGTACTCCTCCCTTTCATCGAGGTTATCAATGTCCCATACATCGAGAACAGCCATCGACATGACCTCATCTCCACCTTTCAGCCTTATTCCCCTTACTCCATTGGATGCTCTTCCAACGAAGACCCTAATGTCATCGATCGAGAACCTATTACAGATCCCGTTCCGTGTTGAGATGAACACGTCTGAGTTTGCAGTGGCTAGCTCTACACCAATCAACTTCTCTCCATCGTTCAGTGATATTGCTCGCTTGCCGTTCGACTGAATACTGGCGAAATCCTCAAACTTGTTGCGTCTCACATTACCGAAGGACGTTGCGAACACAAGGGTCTTCCCTGCCAAATCCTCATCCTGCCTCACGATTAATATCGTCGAGATCGTCTCCCCAGCTTCGATCGGCAACATATTCACGAGGGCTCTCCCCTTCGAAGTAGCAGATCCAACCGGAAGCTTGTGGACTCTCATCTTGTACACCTTCCCGAATGACGAGAAGAACAGGATATCATCGTGCGTATTTGCAATGATGACCTCCTGCACTACATCCTCCTCCTTCGTGTCCATTCCGTTCCTCCCGCGCCCGCCTCTTTTCTGTGTTCTGTACGTCGAGAGCGGGACCCTCTTGATATATCCACCGAGTGTGTTGGTTACCACCATATCCTCGCGTTGGATCAGATCCTCATCTTCAACATCCTCGAACGACATCTCTATCTTTGTAAGCCTCGGGGTGTTGTACTTCTCCTTCACCTCCAGCATCTCGTCCTTGATGATTTGGACTACCCTCTCTCTGGAACCTAGGATCGATATCAGATCATTGATCTGATCGACGACGTCGCTTAGATCTTGCTGAATCTTATCGCGCTCCAGGCCAGTGAGCCTATGTAATCTCAAATCAAGGATAGCGTTCGCTTGCTCCTCTGATAATTTGTATGAAGTGGCACTCTCAGACGCACCCTCCACAAGATCGAGCATCGGCTTAATATGCTCTGCATCGAACACCTGATCCATCAGCGTATCCCGTGCGTCCTGCCTATCGGCCGCCTCCCTTATTATCTTAATAACGCGATCTATGTTTGCGATGGCAACTGCGAATCCCAATAACATATGCGCCCTAGCACGGCACTTCTTGAGATTGAACTTGCTACGCCGAATCACGACATCCTTCCTAAATTCGATGAAGTTGTCGATGATCTCGCGGAGTGATAATTGCTGGGGGCGGTTCTTCACGAGAGCTAGCATGTTGTAGCTCAGGCTTGTTTGTAGCGGAGTGAACTTGAAGAGCTGGTTTAACACTACCTCTCCGACTGCATCCCGCTTGATCTCGATGACGATTCTTACACCATCCTTATTGGACTCATCTCTGATACCGCTGATACCTTCGACAGTCTTATCCCTTACCAGCATCGCGATCTTCTCGACGAGCTTCGCCTTATTAACTTGGTAGGGAATCTCGTGAACGATGATCACATCTCTATCACCACCGTCCCTTATGATGCTGGTCTTGGACCGCACGACAACCGGGCCACGCCCAGTTTCGAATGCACGCCTGATGCCAGCGCACCCCATGATGATACCACCGGTCGGAAAATCAGGACCAGGGATGTATTGCATAAGCCTATCGGTTGTGATCTCTGGGTCGTCAATAACTGCACAACAGACGTCTATGACCTCACCGAGATTATGGGTAGGAATGTACGTTGCCATACCGACTGCGATTCCACCAGCGCCGTTGACGAGGATGTTCGGGAACTTAGCTGGGAGCACCGACGGCTCCATTATGGTGCTATCATAGTTTGGGCGGAAATTAACTGTATCATCATCTATGTCGGCAACGAGCTCATGTGCTACCTGAGCCATCCGAGCCTCTGTATATCGCGGAGCTGCAGCTGAGTCTCCATCCATCGATCCGAAATTTCCTTGACCATCTACTAGAGGGACTCTTAGACTGAAATCCTGGGCAAGCCGCACCATGGTATCGTAGATTGCTGCGTCACCGTGTGGGTGGTACTTTCCCATTACCTCACCAACGACCCTTGCTGATTTGCGATATGGCTTGTTGTGGTGATTCCCAGTTTCATTCATTGCATATATAATCCTGCGGTGGACGGGCTTAAGCCCGTCACGTACATCAGGCAGAGCACGCGAAACAATAACGCTCATTGCGTAATCGAGGTATGAACTCTGAACCTCCTCCTCTATCGGGATCGCTACTACGTTTTCGCTCTTTGCCATTGAATTGTATCACTCGATGATGACTACGGGATTGTATCACAAAACGTATAAGTTGTGTAAGGTGCTGTCTAAAAACTACCTCACATCCTGGCTGTTTGTGATATACTCTGACACAGCTTGTTACCGAGTTTGTTTCCGATATGGCTAGAGTTACCGTAGAAGACTGCATCGAGAAGGTGAACAATAGGTTCGCGTTGGTTTTGATGGCTGCCCAGAGAGCTATAAGTATTGCACGTGGGGCACAGGCATCAGTTGCAAAGGATAATGATAAGCCAACGATCATTGCACTTCGAGAAATTGCAGAGGAGGCTATATCTATTAGTGGTCTCTATGTGCTGACGAAAAACAGGATAGTAGATGACTCTGAAGCTCAGGATGATAGTGATGAGGCTGAAGTAATTGTTAAAGGGGAGGATGGCAGTGACGAGGATTCTACACTGGGCGAGTTGGACGAAGAGGACCTTGCTGCGTTGATGGATATGGATGCTGTTTTGGAGGAAGACGGTGACGATGAAGATTCAGACGCCGATGTAGATATCGATATTGACATAGAAACAGAAGAAGAGTAATGTCACCAAGGGTAAGATTTGCCCCGAGTCCAACGGGAGTGCTTCATATCGGATCTGTACGGACTGCGTTGTTCAATTGGTTGTACGCTAGACACAACGGTGGGAAGTTTCTACTGAGGATAGAGGATACAGACAAGGTTCGTTCTACCGAGCAAAATACTAAGCTTATCTTTGAGATACTCGAGTGGCTCGGAATCGATTGGGATGAAGAGCCAGTAATACAATCGACCCGTCTCGTGAGGCACCGGGAAGTTGCCGAGGCGATGGTGAAGGATGGGAGGGCGTACCGTTGCTGCTGTTCTCAAGAAGAGCTAGCTGCCAAGAAGGAGAAAGCCCTCTCTGAAGGCAAGCCATACAAGTATGATGGTACATGCCGCGATAAGAACATCGTGGATGCACAGTCGGTAATTAGACTTAAGTCCAAACTAGACGGAAATACGACTGTGATCGATTTAGTTCAGGGAGCCGTCACAGTGGAGAATGCCCAGCTTGACGATTTTGTACTGCTCAGATCAGATGGTACTCCTACGTACATGTTATCGGTGGTTGTAGATGATCATGATATGGGTATCACACATATTATAAGGGGAGATGACCATCTTACTAACACATTCAAACAGGTGCAGATATACGAGGCATGCGGATGGACTGTCCCTTCGTTTGCTCACATCCCACTGATATACGGACCTGACGGAGCTAAGCTATCAAAGCGACATGGAGCAGCTAGCGCTGTTGATTACCGAGAGCTCGGGTATCTCCCGGAGACCATCTCCAACTATCTGCTGCGGCTTGGATGGAGTCATGGTGATGATGAGATCATTTCTAGGGATGAAGCGATAGAGTGGTTTGATCTGAGGAATATCGGCAGGTCTCCATCTAGGTTCGACATGAAGAAGCTCCAGAACCTCAACTCACACTACATCAGGCAGAGGGACAACGCATCGCTACTAAGCTATGTGCTTCCCCTCTTAAAGAAGCAGATTGGTGAGATCGAGGAGAAGAGAATCCTCCGTGGCATGGACGGCCTGAAGACGAGAGCTAAAACAGTGGTTGAGCTCGCAGAGGCAGCAGCTGTATATATTGCGGCACCAACACACTACGATGATGCATGCTCAAAGTACGTAACCGATGTCCATATTTCCCTGTTACGTGACGTCGTTTCAGTGCTTGACCAAATCGGTGATTCTGTAACCGAGGAACAGGTTGCGCAGAGCATTAAGGAACTGGCAGAAAAGCGAGGAGTGAAGCTGATTGAGATAGCCCAAGCAATGCGGGTAGCTTTATGTGGTAGGCTCGTATCTCCCAGCGTCTTCCAGATAATCGAAATAATCGGAACAAATGAGACTGTCAGCAGGATAAACTCGTTTATATCATGCTCAGTGTATCCTGGTTCATGCAGCTAATTTTGATGATTACCAAACTGAGTTGCTGTAGAATCATGTGAGGTGAGCTCGGTAGTTCGTGCGACCTGTACTGATGCGATTCTGGAAAAAATTTGTAACGTTCGTTGCAGTGATCGCCGCCCTCTTTATCATGCAGGTGTACTCCCCTGATACATTGAATCTAGAAATCGGTATCAATGGTACGCACGCCACCGTGAGTGTGTACTGCGTAGCGGCGGCGCTTGTTGCATTACTGTTTACGAAGGCGCTTATCAGAGCCGTGATCGCTTTGGTAACTATCCCATTTGCCAGACTGCGAGCGAGGCCGTACGCCAAGTCCGTTGAGCACATCGTAAACTTAATTCTGTCGGATGATAATGAGTTTCCCAGGTTGTTTGCGATAGCTGATGTGGAGCGCTTATTCGATCCGATTAAGACAGCCATCGCGTTGAGAAGAAATTTCTACACTGGACAGGCTACGGAACACATTGGCATTCCCAGGGTTGATGTCTTCATTACCAAGCTGAGACTCCGTAACTTAATCATCAGGGGTGAGCTGGTACAGGCTGTAGCTGTTGCAAACGCGACCCTCAAGAAGCATCCTCGGTTTGTCTCGGTTATACAGGAGGAGATCCTTGATATTGCAAAGCTTGCAAGGAAGAGTGGCGTCCCATTTATCTTCAATCCGCGGAAATTCAGATATGGATTATCCAGAGAATTTATAGCGAGCTACACGGTTACCATCGGGTTACTTGAGGCCGAAGTGGAACAAAGTGTACCGAGGAAGATCAAGATAATTGAAGGAATCTTGAACGCATATCCAGGCGATACAAATGCCCTGATTGCCCTGATCGCCCTATTGGATCTGCAATGCACCACTGACCAAACTATATACAGTGACAAGAAGCTACTGCAGATGATTGGAAGATCGGCTGCCTTAAATCCCAGCAGACGCCTCGCCGGATACTTATTGAGATTCAACAGAAGCGATACATTTGAAATGGCCCAGGATTTCATGCAGGCGGTTGATAACAGCAACATCGAGAAGCTGTGGTTCTTGTTGATAATAGCAACCAACAATGGTCTTACATCAAAGGTAAGGGATCTCATCTCTAAGATCATCGAGCTCGACAAATCCGAGTCGATCTATAAGTTCTACGTGAACAACATCGCCGTCCTATCCGCAGACCAGGAGATCGTAAGGATGTTAAAGGAGAATCAATGAAGATAAACTTTCAAAAACTCAACGTGAGAGCAATCGTGCCAACGTACGGCACCGAGCATAGTGCTGGAATCGACATGGCCGCATGCATCGACGAAGACATCATAATAGCCCCATCACAGATCGTAATAATAGGCACCGGGTTAGCAATGGAAATTCCAAACGGATACTTCGGGATGCTGTGTCCGAGATCTGGACTAGCAGCGAAATTCGGGATTACACTCCTAAACTCTCCTGGAGTCATAGACTCTGACTACCGCGGCGAGATCAGGGCTGTCATGATTAACCACTCAAACTCTAGTTTCAGAGTATCACATGGCATGAGAATTGCACAGCTAATAATTAGCCCATTCCGAACTGCGACACTCGAAGAGGTTGAGGGGCTCGAGGTATCAGGACGTGGCAGCAACGGTTTCGGATCAACGGGCATTTAAAGATGAGGCACTACTAATGCTTGTGATCGCTGCTCCCGAAGCATTCTCTGGACCACCCATCAATCAGCGGAGCAATTGTATCTCGTACCATATCGTCCATCGAGTAAAGTCCGTTGTTTTGTCTGACTAACCACTTGGCGACTTGCACTGCGCCCTTCGCGAAAATTTCTTTCGAATGCGCTTCGTGCCTAATCTTGATGCTTTCATGGCCACCAACAAAAGAGACCTCGTGCGTACCAACAACCGCCCCACTCCTCTGTACGGAAAACCCGATCTCGCCACGTTTCCGCTGCTCGATAATCCCGTACCTCACAAAGTTGGCAACATCATCAAACTCCCGATTGCGCGCTTTTGCAATAGTACGCCCCAGCATCAGTGCTGTTCCTGACGGGGCATCCTTCTTCATCCTATGATGACTCTCAAAGATCTCTATGTCGAAATCCTCGTCCATAATTTTCGCGAGCAGGTGCACCGTAACATTCAACGCCGATACCAACAGGCTCATGTTCGGAGAGCAAAACACTGGACTGTAAGTTGCGCATTCCCCCATCAGATCGCGGTGCATTTTAGATAGCCCTGTTGTTCCTATCACGATCGGGATATGCGATCTGCTGCTCACTGCGTAGCGCAACATTGCCTCTGTAGCAAACGGACACGAGAAATCTATGATGACATCGGAGCAACCAAACATTACCTCGATATTGTCACGGCTGGATACCTTGCCGGTTATCGCAAAACCTCCCTCCTGCAGCAACGCTTTGATAACCAACCCTCCCATCGTTCCAGTTGCACCTAAGACAGATACCTTCATGAGGGCTGGACACGTCGGTTAGAACGGCACGTCGTCATCAATGGGAATATCATGCGGGGACTCGTCGGTCCTGCCATCGTAGTCACTATCACCCCTCTTGGAGTCCAGAATCATTAGCTCCCCGCGAAATCTACCGATGATGATTTCAGTGACATACTTATCAGTCCCGGTTTGATCTGTCCACTTCCTCGTCTGCAGCTGTCCTTCGACATAGAGCTTGGTACCCTTCCTCACATATCGCTCTATGATCTCGGCCAGCTTGTCATTAAACACAGTAACGCGGTGCCACTCTGCCTTATCCCTACGTTCACCGGTCGCCTTATCTCTCCAAGACTCACTGGTAGCTATGCTGAACGAGGCGACCCTCGTCCCATCAGGCATGAAGCGGATATCAGGATCCTTCCCTAAGTTGCCGATTAATGTCACCTTGTTTAGAGAACCAGCCATCGCACTCTCCACTCGTCCATACACAGAACATTGTACCCCATCAGTATGCTGAACGTGTGAAATAATTTAGTCACAAAAAAATTTTGAGATTGTAACGGTTCTTTTACTTTTCCAATGTAGGCTCAGTCTTACGTGGAACCAATTAACTTAGGTAAAAAATATGTCGGTGGTAAGGAATGTACTGGCAGTGGCAGCTGCGCTTCTTCTGGGAGGCAATGTAATTGCAGCTGGAGCAGGTGGTGAGCCGGAAAAGGGCGGCGAAAAGAAAGCCGCAGACGTGGAAAGCGGCATCTGCGAGAAGTGTGGAAAATCCAAAGAGGACTGTAACTGTGTCTGCGACAAGTGTGGCAAGCCCAAGAAAGAGTGTACCTGTAAGCCGGCTGAGGCTGAGAAGAAGACGGTCCCTGTCGGGGAAGCACCAGTCGCTACGGATGGACCAGATGCAGCTACTGGGAAAGGTCCCGATGCAGCTACCGGGCTCGTAAAGAAGGTTAAGCACCACATACCAGCCCAAAACACGTTACAGCAAGAGAGACTGATGGTACTGGCTTTCAGCATAGCAGCCGACCGCGGTCATCCGATGGAAAGCATGATGATGGATGGGTAGGGAGTAATCCGAAGTTACTGCCTATGGCGTGCTATCAACCGATGGTGTGTATCACGTTGAGAATGAGGCTGATGTGAGGTTATGCGATGAGGAAGAAGTAGCACAGTCAACAGCGGCACAGTACGATCTCGAGTACACAACCCTCGGTGAATTTCAACGACTCGATGGTATCGACTATGAGAGCATGAGTAGGCTGTCTGCCATTCCAATTGCTATATGCGATGGTGCTGTTCACATTGCAATCTCTGATCCAGGAGATTTGATCACAAAGGATCAGATAGGGCGTTGCCTGTCAAATTTCGGTACAACCAGGGAGTTGCCCCACGTGTATTACGTTGCCTCCAACACTGCGATCAGCAGAAAATATGATGAGGTTACTGGTCGAGAGGTAGACCTAGTCGAACTGGCAATTACGGAAGCGCTGAGTAAGTCTGCCTCGGACCTACATATCACTCCCTTTCGAGAAACGTTTCAAATAATGTTCAGGATCAATGGCGCGCTATCACATCGCTACACCGTTCCAATAGAAAAATTTCAGCAGCTGGCTATTGCGCTGAAGGTAAGGGCGAGGCTGGATATGTCAGAAACCAGGAGGCCGCAATCTGGTCACTTTCAAAAGGGCAACATCGATTTCAGGATTTCCACTCACCCAACAATGTACGGCGAGAACATCGTCATAAGAATCTTAAACAAGGACAAGAACCTCATATCTATAGAGGGCATAGGGTTCTCATCGGAGCAGATCGAGTACCTTAAATCGGTAACATCGCACCACTGTGGGATGGTAATTTTCTGTGGCCCCACAGGCTCTGGGAAGACGACGTCGATTTACTCACTCCTAGAAACGATGGATAAAAAGTCTCGAAACATCATGACGCTTGAAGATCCGATAGAGTACAGAATTTCGGATGTCAAGCAAACCGAGATAATCAGGGGCGTGATAGACTTCGCTGATGGGGTGAGATCGATACTTCGCCAAGATCCAGATGTGATTCTGATAGGCGAAATACGTGATGAGGAAACGGCAAAGATGGCTGTTAGGGCGTCAATGACTGGGCATCTAGTCCTGACAACGATTCACGCAAACGACAGTTTCGGAGTCATCTCCAGGTTACGAGAGTTCGACATATCTAGCTCCTTAATTGCGGATAACATCATTGCAGTAGTAGCGCAGCGGCTCGTACGGAAACGCTACGAACCGGGTAGAACCATTGTCTCAGAAATTTTGAAAATCAGCAAGAAGGTAGAGGACCTAATCCACGACAATGCTAGCATGCGAACGTTGAAAGAATACGTCATTAGTAGCGAGGGATTTAGATCCATGCGAGATGACTGTATTAACAAAATCAAAAATGGACTGATAGATGAAGGCTACGCGGCCAGCATCCTTTGACATTACAACTCCTCATACTGAGTTACCACATGATTGAGACGCTACGACTTAATGCTGTACCGCTTGTTAAACTTACTGATTTGCCCTGCAGAGTCTACGAGCCTCCGACCTGCTCCAGTCCACGCCGGATGTGTGAGAGGGTCTATATCTAGGTGAATGGTATCCCCATCTTTGCCATACACAGACTTCGTCTCAAATTTCTCACCACTCGTCAGCACGACGGAAATGGTGTGGTAGTCAGGGTGGATATTTTTTTTCATGTGGGCACCTAAAAAAACTTGTTTGACATGGACAAAAAATGGAGTACGCTACATAGTATATTGCAACCCGCGAGAGAGGTCAACCGGTTTCTCCGCGCCATGCAAGGTCTTCACCACAGCGTTTGCATTTTAAGGAACAATAATGAATCTTCAAGAATTAAAGCTAAAGTCGCTACCGGCGCTTCTGGAGTATGCGACTGAGCACAACGTTGAGAATCCGCATACCATGCGGAAGCAGGATCTCGTCTTTTCGATACTGAAGAAAGTATCAGAGGCAGATATCCCGATCTCAAGCATTGGGGTACTCGAGATCCTCCAGGATGGGTTTGGATTCCTGAGATCGCCAGAGTCGAACTACCTCCCAGGTCCGGATGATGTGTACGTGTCACCAGCGTTCGTTAAGAAGTTTGGCCTAAAGACAGGAGACACGATCGAGTGTCAGATCAAAGCACCGAAGGAATCTGAGCGGTACTTCTCCGTCATCAAGATTACGAAAGTGAACTTCGAGGATACCGAGAACATCAGAAGACGCACCAACTTTGATAACCTAACACCTCTGTATCCAGACGAGATGCTGAGCCTAGAACAGCCGGGTGATGCTAAGAACAACAAGATCTGCTTCACACAGAGGGTCATTGATTTGGTAGCTCCGATAGGTAAAGGGCAGAGAGCTCTGATAGTCGCTCCCCCAAGAACTGGTAAGACTGTGATGCTGCAGACGATCGCACAGGCTATCACTGCCAAGTTCCCTGATGTGTACCTCATCGTGTTGCTGATTGATGAGAGGCCAGAGGAAGTTACGGATATGCAGAGATCAGTTGATGGCGAGGTGATTAGCTCTACGTTCGATGAGCCAGCGTTAAGGCATGTGCAGGTAACTGAGATGATCATTGAGAAGGCTAAGAGATTGGTTGAGCACAAGAGAGACGTCGTCATCCTGCTGGATTCCATTACGAGATTGGCAAGGGCCTACAATACTGTTGTGCCATCATCCGGGAAGGTACTGACGGGGGGGGTAGATTCGAACGCCCTTCAGCGTCCTAAGCGGTTCTTTGGGGCAGCGAGGAACATAGAGGATGGAGGCTCTCTCACTATCATAGCAACTGCCCTAGTTGAAACTGGCTCTCGCATGGACGACGTGATCTTCGAGGAGTTCAAAGGTACTGGTAACTCCGAGATCATCCTGGATAGGAAGCTGTCAGACAAGAGGGTGTTCCCGGCGATAGATATCAACAGATCCGGAACCCGCAAGGAAGAGCTCCTTATTAAGGACAAGACCAAGATGTCCAAGATGTGGATACTCAGGCGCATCATTAACTCTATGGGTACCACCGAGGCTATGGAGTTTCTTATTGAGAAGCTCAAGTACTCTAAGACCAATGATGACTTCTTTGATTCGATGAATTCGTGATAATGAGATTTTGCAATACGATATGGAGTGTGATAAGATAACCCTAGAATGGTGTAGGAGATTTGGCGTCAGTGAAGTGAGCTGCGCTATCTCATTAGAGATTGAGGACGGACAACAATGAATACAATAACTAAGCTACTGGTGGTCACATCGTTGGCGTCAGTAATGATGGATGATGCAGGGGCAGCGAGTCTTTTAAGGAAAGCGTGGAAAGCTACTTCTAGGTTTGTGGGCCTATCTTCGGCGGAAGTATCTCCCGCTGAAGCACGGGAACAGACACGAATATCTGCGATTGAGCTTCTGGAAAAGCAGCAGAAAGAAGATAGAGCGGATGACAGGACAGGGCTACTCGTAGAAATCCTGAGAGCAGCCTCTCCGGACGTAATGGGTACACTCCCAAATAGTATAGACCACTTCGTAAGCTGGGCAAGAGAGGTCGCTGATGAAGCGTCGAGGATAACGGGGGGTATATATGATGAAGCTGAGATCGATGAAGCATTGGCAGACTACAAAGATACGGTGGTAGCAGAGGCAACTTGTCGTTTAGCGATCGAACTGGCGAGGGTCCCCGAAACCGCGGTAGAACATATGCGATCAGAACTGATGGATATCATGAGGGATCTATCCTGCAACTTCGCGAAACAGGATAGAAGGCGTCTAAGGAGGGGGCTGCGTGATTCACAGATACTTGATAGTATTTCGGATGAAGACGGATCCTCATCAGTGAGTGAGGAAGTAGCTTCAGCAAAGAAGGAAACAGGGGCGTCCCCAAAAGAGCCATATCGGAGACGCCGGAAGCCGGGAGCGAGACTGCCTACCGCTTTTCTAGATGAGGACAGAGCTGGTGTAGAGACAATAGCGAAAGCGCTGCACCATGCAGTAGAACACGGAGTAACGCGGGGTAGTGCGGCGGGTGTAACGAAAGGACACCTACGAGCAGGGGTGATGAATAATATGCTGCGAGCCGTACGAGCTCGGAAGACGGTAGTTGATGTACTTACTGCAGTAAGAAATGTCGAAGGAGAATACGGGGACGAAATCCTCACTGCTGTTGGAGGTTTGAGGACAACATCAGCCGCTAGCTTGGCAACACTCATAGCAAGTGCGATGAATGCGATCAATCTGCAATCTGGAGACACGACCGAAGCGCGAGCAGCCTTGAACACACTGATAGACGCGGTGCTGTATGCCGTTATTAGCACAGATCATGAGCTGGCGGGTCAAATTACTGAAGAAGTAACCGCGTTGCTGAAGGAGTTCAGTGAAGATGGAGGAAGAGTCGAACCAGGGAAGCACAGTGTATGGGATATATACCAGGAGCTGCAGCTCCCAACAATGGCTCGCCCTGATGTTACAGATGTCAAAGAGGCCACCCGGCAGCTTTCGGAAGCGCTCCCACCACCAGTGGATGATAGTGATGAGGATCCTGCCCCAAGGAGGAAATCTACTAAGAAGGTAGTGGACAGTGATGATGATGAGCCTGCTCCAAGGAAGAGTGCTGCTTCAAAGAAGAAAGCTGCTGCTCCTGTGAAGAAGGT
>JAISWU010000039.1 GCA_031270735.1 Holosporales bacterium
TATCATCACCATTGATGATAGTAGTACTAACTTGTTCATTGGGTTTCCCTCCCCATATAGATTCTTATGTATATGATAAGGGGGGAAAGGTTAAGGAAGAGTTAACATTGTGAGAAAAATGTTTAGGGGAGTGTACCCCCCCCTTTCCACCCATCACCTTACCAAAACACCATTTCCCTTTGGAACGAAACCCTAACCACAATTGACGAAACGCCTTGTCAAGGCCTATAGAGCGATAGCGTGCCTTGACAACTGGAGTGGAGTAAATTGTTATAATTGAGTTAGTCCAAAGGGGAGTGAGTGTTGGAACCGGAATCACCGCTAGGTGATTCACCGATTAGAAATGTGTGGAGGTAAGGGTGGTGAGGCAGAGATCTGCGTGCGTGACAGCCTATAAGCCGGGTTCTGTCCGAATGGTGTTACCATTCTGATTGGTCATTCATCTTGGCTTACGGTTACCCGCAAGCTCTAGCAACCTACCCGAGTAATCGATCATAGGCAATCGTGAATCTCAAGGATTCGTATCACTCCTATTTGGTCTTGCTTCAGGCGGGGTTTGCCATGCCGTATCTGTTACCACATACGCGGTGAGCTCTTACCTACACCATTTCACCCTTACCTCATACGAGGCGGTATACTTTCTGTTGCACTTTCCCTATCGTGGACCTCGCGATCCACAACGCCGGACGTTATCCGGCGCCACGCCTACATGAAGCCCGGACTTTCCTCCGTAGTCACAATCAACCACGGCGACCAACCAACTGCCACACACAATACAGTGTAGCATGTACCGCTTCCAATTGGAAGCGGCGTTATCGGGAATATGCGCGCCACAACGGGAGGCGGCTCCCCTCCGCCTCATTAATTCCTCCTGTTACGACAATGCAAAAAGCGGCATATTATCCGCGTGATAATGCTTCAAGTACCTCTGGAGGTAGATCCTCGTCCCAGTGTTCTTCGCACGTCGGGTCGTAGATTATATCTGGTGTTCCATCGACCACTACCTGGTCTTGATCGAACAGGCGCTTACCGGATAGACGACCGTACCTTCCCGTGAACGGCGCCGGTTTCCCACACGGGCATTTGGCTTTCAATCGATATGATTGGAGGAGGAGGAAGCTCCGGATAGCCTCTGTTCCAGAAAATAGTCTGCCATCGGAGTCAAGGTCGAGATGGAAAAACACTACCGCTACTCTGATCCCATATCGCGTCGCTACCCGTTGTGCTATTCTCATGAACGTGTTAGCCTCTCCTGTCGTGGGGAATTGAAACTCATCTGGAAGTACCGTTATCACCCTGCGCCCAGCTGCCCTTGCATCTAATGCCCTTTCTCTTAATATATCTTGAAACTGCATAGCCCATGGCTTCCTTCCGCCTACCACCACATCCGCCAGAATCCGCTGTGTGTGGGCTTCCGGGTCTCTTGTGGATATGGAATCCCCTACGTAGTAGTATGTTGCTGTAACACATGGGATCCCAGCTTGCATCAACCTCATTAGTACAGCAGATTTACCAGATGTCATTGGCCCATACACGCTATATGTATCAACACCTCTTGCTGGCATCTCGTCTGTTGTCTTGGTTTCCCACTTCATTATCCTGGCTTTCAGATCTGTGACTACAGAATTCACTTTCCATACCCTCCCACATACTGATGGTGGCATACGCCTTGCCGCATTCCCCGCCGTTATACACAGCGTTGCTAACACTACTGCCCTTCCCAGGGCTACCTTGATTAAGTACATAAAATCTCACTCCTGAATAAACTTGGACGCTGATGGTAGCAAATAGCTAATCACGTGTCATCAAATTTTTTGTAGCTCCAATGACGTTTGCTCAGGTGCCGCTTTCTGATACACTCCTTGCGTTGCAAGTAGCATCTATATGTTCTAGAACATGGTATTCCCGAGGACACAGGCCAACTTACCAGTGAAAATTCTGAGTACTGCTCTACCGGAAGATTGCGTTGTTGTCAGTGCTGAAGGCACAGAGGGAATGTCCATGATCTCATCGTGTCGTGTGACAGTCCACACACGACAACCGATAGATTTGGATCCACTGGCCGGTGCACCGATGTCATTGTGCATTGCCTCAGGAGACTCTGGAAAATCCGAGGATCAGCGCTACATTTCGGGAGTTGTGCATGGAATTGGTGGGGGGCGTAGTCACGGGTCACCTGGAGATGCCGGGTTTTTGTTCCATTTCACGATAAGGCCGGCAGTTGCAATGTTAGCGCTTATGAGACGAAACCGTATCTTCCACCAGCAGCCAGAAGCTGTAGTGAGGACTCTCTTGAGAGATGGGAATATCCCAGACTTCAGGATAGACCTACAATCGCCCTGGACGTTGGAACAACCGTACATCGTACAATACGATGAAAGCGACCTCGAGGTTATAGAACGACTGCTAGAGGGTAGAGGACTGCCTTACCACTTTGAAAGTCATTCAGGTGGTGAAAGATTTTGCATATTTGACGGGATCGTAGCGGCAAGGCGTGCGGTTATCCGCCTGAGGGTTGCTACTGTAGTTCAGGAGTTTGTGTACACAACTGATGTTGTCTTCGGACTCACGTTCTCCAGTACTGTCCATTGTGGAGCCGTTCATTTACGCTCATTCGATCATACGAGAGCAGTAGTGAGTGTCGGAACAGCGTCAGCTGCTTCAAGTCCGTACGCTATTGGCTTTGAGGAAGACTACGGTCGACCGTTCATGGATAGAGAATATGGAGATGCGATATCGAGATTCCAACTTGAAGGCCTAAACACCCTTGCCAGAGCAATCAGAGCCGAGACTTATTACCCTTTAGCCCCGGGGCACATCATCGAAATATTTGGTTCATCAACAGAGCTCCACAACGGTAGGTTCATAGTAATGTCGGTAGAGTCCTACATTCATCAGCTACCGGCTGATCCGGCTATCCCACTTTCCCGCTTTTCTTTTACTGCTGTTCCAGAGGGAACATCGATTAGACCGAGGCGCACACGTCGCAGGAATAGGATATATGGCCTTCAGACTGCGATTGTAGTTGGGCCTCCTGGAGAGGAAATATATTGTGATAGTGAGGGCCGGGTGAAGGTCAGGTTCCACTGGGATTCCAGAACACAGGAAGATGAGCAAAGCTCGTGCTGGGTGAGGGTAGCTCAATCCTGGGCCGGCAATGGCTTCGGGAACCTCGTCATTCCACGTGTCGGAATGGAGGTATTGGTTATATTTGAGGATGGTGACCCAGAGCGACCGGTAATAGTGGGATGCTTGTATAACGGTGTTAACAGGCCTCCTGCTGGTTATCCAGGGAGCAGCAACACGGTCTCAACATTCTTCTCCCAGTCTTCCAAAGATGGAGATGGAGGAAATGAGTGGCGCTTTGAAGATAGGAGTGGTGCTGAGGAGGTATATCTCCACTGCAAAAAGGATCTTAAGGTTAAGGTTATTGATAGCGCTACCCAAACACTGGTGAGGGGCTCGAAAACTGTGTCTCTAAAGAGCGAGGATGGTCCCGTTGCATACGTCGTCGAAATTGTGGAAGGTAATCACTGTCTTACACTCAAAGAGGGAAATTACGAGATCATGATTGATAAGGGTAACCACTCTATAACACTAGAAGATGGAAACTGGGCTGTTACCCTCTCCAAAGGAGATCTGAAGGTAGATGTGAAGGGAAAGATCTCAGTGTGGGCATCTGACGATATAGTGTTCAAGACTGGGGGGTCATTTGTAGTGGAAGCTGATGATGAATTTGTGGTGAAGGCTGGAGGTGATGTTGTGATGGACTCCAAAGGTTCTGTGAAAGGAACTGCAGTTCAAGACGTTAAATTCAGTGGGATGGGGATCCGCCTCGATGCAAAGGCCACGGTTGAAGTCTCGTGTGCTACTTGGGAGGTTAGAGCAACGACAACGGTTAAGATGTCCGGACTAGGCGTAGAATTTACGTCGATGGGCACAATGGTGATGAAAGCGTCTATGATCCAGGTACAGGGTATGCTGAAAATCGGGTGAGTGTCTGAGTATGTTCAAGCACATGTGAGGCAACCTGAGATGTTTGTTATTGATCTGCGTTACCTTCCCGGGACTTAAATATGCCTGCATATGACGTTAGTGACTTCAAATCGGTTCCTCATCAAATAGTCCGGTCTTCGCTTCGGTTCTCCGTATTACACCATTCATGAAATTTGCGATGAAACTTTTTTCACCGTACCACACTACGATCTCATCCTTGCCGTCGCTGTCCTGTGATTTAATAACGATAGCTACCTTGTCGTCCTTGATATCAGAATGAAACTCGCTAATACCAAATGTAATATCGGAGGCAGTTGATGATTTTCCGAAATGCGGATTCATCTTATATAGAAGTCTCTTCCCATTCCCGCTCTTCGAGAATTTCTCCATGATGCCAAGTGTTTTGAATGGGACATATCCGAACGTATCCTTCATGCTCTCGCTCTGTATCCCAACATTACCGGAGATTGGCGAGGGAAATGGCAACTGCTCATCGTTCGACATGCAGTACGCTGCAATGGCCTTCACGACAAAATCGATATTGCTCTGCGTCTTCTGACTAGTGTATGCCTTGTTAAATATGTTGAGCTGAGTCATCACGATGCTTGATATTATCCCGAGTATCAAGAGCGAGATGGAAACCTCAATTAGCGAGAATCCAGGCAACGTAATTTTCTTAGCCATAGAAATCTGGTACCATGCTGCATGCCTCCCTTAGAACAGTGTCGCACAAATCTATGGATAATTCAGCGGCGATTTTCATCCCAGCAAGGCTGGACTCCTCCAGGTTTCCGAGGAAGGTCCTGTACCCAATCGACGGCAAACCCATGATCATTAGGGTACTAGAGCAAGCACAAAAACTCAACTTGTGCAGATGTTACGTAGCATGCTGCTGCAATGAGATTCGAGAGATTGTCGAGAACTATGGTGGAGAGGCCATCATCACCGACCCAGAGCTCCGGTCCGGAACAGACCGTGTGTTTGCTGCTCTTGAGACACTACAACAGAAGCCGGAATACGTTATCAACCTGCAGGGTGACACCCCGGTGTTCGCGCCACAAATGCTATCTGAGATTTTAGATGTGCTCAAGGCAAATGAGTCAATTGACATTACCACTCCAGCAACATACTGCGATGACAGTACGAAGGCGAGTGACGAGAATGTCGTAAAGGTCGTCTTCGAGAATATGGACAAGCACACTCCAGGAATGGCAACCTACTTCTCTCGCTCTCCAATCCCGCACGGCTCTCCGTTTATGTATACCCATATCGGCATATACGCATACCGGTACGATAGCCTGAAAAAATTTGTGTCACTCCCTCAAACGTTTTATGAGAAGACGGAAAGGCTGGAGCAACTTCGTGGGCTCCAAAACGGCCTCAACATATGGATCGTACCAACCACAGGCGCCGCACTTTCAGTTGATACAGAAAGCGATGTTGAAGCAGTGCTCCAAGCCCTTAATGCGAGTCGTTAACTACGCGGGCGTTTGCGCTACGTCAGTTACCATTTGCTCTGAGATGACTACCGCTTCTTGAGGCTCGGATACAACTACTATATTATCATCGAGTATGGCATCAGTTGTCCCTATGTCTATTCCCGATTTCTCCATGCCGCTACGTAGCCCGTCTAAAACAGCTCCAGCAAACAGATTGCAGTATAGCTCTATAGCCTTGATAGCATCGTCATTCCCAGGGATAGGATACGTAATGTCATCCGGATTAGAGTTCGAATCTACTACCGCTACAACAGGGATGCCAAGTTTTGTGGCTTCACTCACAGCGATGGCTTCTCTGATAGTGTCAATTACTATCACCAAATCCGGCAGTCCACCCATCTCACGAATTCCACCTAGAGCCAGCTCTAGCTTATCACGTTCCCGCTGCAACTTCAGAATCTCCTTTTTAGTGAGTCCGGCCGGATTTGCGATCTGCTCCTCCATTGTTTTGAGTCTCTTAATTGATACACTCACAGTCTTCCAGTTCGTCATCATACCGCCGAGCCATCTGTGGTTCGCATAGTACTGACCGCACCTTTGCGCGGCGTCCTTTATTTTGTCAGCCGCTTGCGTTTTTGTTCCAACGAATAGAACCCTGCCATGATTGGCCGTTGTATCCTTAATGGCTTTTAAGGCTACCTCTATCATCGGCACGGTCTGCTCAAGATCAAGGATATGAATCCCATTCCTCGCCCCGAATATGTACGGCGCCATCTTTGGATTCCACTTCCGCGTGACGTGCCCATAGTGGACACCAGCCTCCAATAACTGCCTCATAGAAAATTGCATCATTGCTTCCTTCCGATTAAACCTTGAGCAGAGGATTAGTTAAAAACACACGCCCGTGACGTGCGGCCCCATCGGAACAACCCACTGCTGACTAACTTAGGTGTTTAGCTCACACTGTTGACATTATGGCATCCAGCAATTCTGTGGTCAATATCTTCTTACTCCTTTGCATTAAAAGTCGTACCTCCACATGTTGACCCAGCGTCAGTTGGAATCGCTCTTGAACTGAATGATGGATGAGCTCCCGTAGCAGTCTCCTGCGAGGAAGATCTTTGAATATGAGAATAGCGATCTCACGACGTGCTTTACGTATATCCTCGTTTCCTTGATTGGGATTAGTTCCATCAGGTCTAGCGCTGACAAGTTTTTCAAGCTCTTGATGCTCCTCCGGTACTTCGCAACGTTCCCCTCCCCGCAATTGTAGGCTGCTATCACATACACAACGTTACTGTCGTACTTCTTGAGCAGCCTCGCGAGGATGGAGGCACCGAGAGTGATGTTGGCCTGCCTATCGAATAGCGACTCCCCAACATAAAACTTGAGCCTCTTGCTTTCGTACTGTGCGGTCGATGGCATGACCTGCATAAGCCCGACAGCACCCACGTGGCTCACTGCACTCGCCCTAAAGTTACTCTCACGGTGTATCACTGCGTGAACGAGGCTCATGAAACATGGGTCCTTGCTAACCTTAAGGACATGTGCTTTGTCAGACTGATCCAACACCTTGTACGCTGGGCTTTGAAGAAAGTATCTCTGCCTCTTCGCATTTTCAGCAATTAGGATCGCCATCTCATCATTGCTCGTCGCGATGTTGAGTAGCAGCAGCTCCTCCATTGGATCTGCGATCTCATGGATGAGTTGCGTGTAGAAATATCGGGACATACTTCTATCAGGAACTAATGTCAGTACTTGGACGAGCTCCCTATTGTAGAATACCATCTCAGTTGCTGCCGGGGTGAGTGCTTTGCTCATTGCCGCTACGATATCATCACCTCCGAGAGCACTGGCCCTCATGTTGGCGATGTATCCATAAAACGTAGATGGGTGCTTCGCTGCCTTTGTGTACCACTCAAGTGCATGCAGGACATCACCGTTGGCGTGGTGTACATCCGCTAACCAGAATGCATTCTTGCTTAACCGTATGGCATTCACCGAGTTCTTGTACGCCGTTTCGAAGTGAGCGATGGCATGCCTGTTATCACTAAGGAATCTGTAGGATATGTATCCCAGCAGCCACTCGCCCTTCGCAATCATCTCATCATTTGGACCAGCATCAATCTTGTACTTACTCATCACATCGTATGCGAGCTTAGGATTACCGGAACGCAGTGCCTCGAAGGCTACATGTCGCCTCTGATTAAAGAATGCGCTACCGTATCTTTCCTCATCATCATTTGATAGCAGCAGTATGCCTGCTGCGACCTTGTACTTTTTCTGGTCGATAAGTTTCTGGACTATGGCGTGCTTCTTGTCGATATCAACAAGGTCGCTTCTGGAGTATCCCCACGTCTTCTCATTAACAAATTTTTTGAGGAAGTCGGAGATGTATGTTTTGATCTCCACAGACACAATCTTCTGCAGCTCAACAAGTTGCTTCACTGCTATCAATCCGACGAGCCTTTTAGCTTTCTTTGCATCGTCGATGGGAGTTATATAATTTCTGTACCTTGTACGAAAATCCACAATGAACTCAGGAGCCAGATTCTGAAGTATCCATGTCTGCTTTATGTAGCTCCTCGCAAAGTCCGGCTCATGCCTGAGGAGACGATCTATGTATGCTACGGTTCCTTCCCGTGTCTTCGGTGGGTATCTCTTGAACCACTTGATTACCAGATCATCTGGAGTTGAGGCCGTTATCTTAGTCTCAGCAATTTTTATAGTCTCCTGAAACAGAGGCCAGTGAGGATTGTTATAGAAGAAGAGGAACACCTTGGTGCAGTCATTTGGATTCGAAACTGCTTCAATCCACATGCTATACTTCGCGATGGTGCGATCTCTACGCGTACTGGCTGATGAGGTAAATTGTGATGAGGCACATACGATGAGCACGATGACCCTAGTAATGCAACTCGCTAATAGACATCTTCCAAAACTCCGATTCTGAAGGTTTCGAAAGAGGTCTAATGACATGTGCAACCTCGTGAGTTTCGCCGTAGTTAATCTTATCTCAAAATCCGGAGATGTTCCGCAATTTTGTATGAATTTCCCCTTGCTTTCTATAGAATGGTCGTACGCCGAGTCGTGGGTTGTTTGCAATGACACAGACCAGCAAGAAGATTTTTCAGATTCCTCTTGATATCAATTGGCATGAGGGGATGCTGTTGTCACAACATCATTTCCAACAGAACGACTTACGGAACTTCAGGGTGCTCTCCACGCAGATTAGGCTACTGTCATCGAATCATTATGGCCTCAGACATCTACGGATGGATACAGTTGCGCTCACGGATGGCTATCTTAGGATAAGGGAACTTGAAGCTGTTTTTCAAGATGGGCTGATCCTAAGTTTTTTCCCGGAGAAGAATGAGAACCTCAAGCCGCTCAGTGTGGACCTTAATTCTGCCATGCCGGATAGCTCTAATGAGGCGATGGTGTACCTGGTGATTGCTGAGAGTTCCGATGAGGTCTCTCCGATCCTTGGGAACCCAGCTCGCTTCTACTCAGTGGATGGCAATATCGTACATGATGAAAATCTCAAGGATAACGAGATAAGGATACCGAGGTTGTTCCCGAACGCTTTCCTACACGTGGGGGATACGGTACCTGATTTTTGCATTGGGTTCCCGCTCTGTGTTATCATCAAGATAGACGGGGTGTGTCACATCAAAAACAGGACCCCTCCGTGTTTCTTCATAGAGAAGCATTTCCCATTGTGGAAGAGGTGCGAGAGTCTCGCGATATCAATCAGAGAGAAGGTTGTGTTCCTCGCTGAGAAGCTGAGGAATCTTGTAGCTGACAGTACGTCGCATGAGACGGCAGGGATGTTATCTCAGGTCGTATCCATCATGCCTGGATTCGAGGCACTGATATACAGCAATGAGATCAGGCCATACGAATTATATCAGGCGCTTGCAACTGTCTTAGGTGCGGTGTCGGTACTGATTCCTGGGGACATTGTGCCTGTCATGAAGCCGTATGACCATTGTGATATCGATTCGTGTATGTATCCTGTCATCGATCTGATAGAGCACTACACATCCACAATAGAGCGAGGCTTCGCTGTGCTGCCATTCAACAGACGGGAGCGCCTGTTCTACAGATACGTCTCAGCTGATGATCTTGCAATGGCAATCGGCAAGAAGCTGTACGTGGGTGTTCGGGTCGAGAAATCCTGCAGTATCTCAGCGGTAGAAGCGTGGATGAACGATGCCGTGATAGTCTCAGACTTCGTCATTGAGGATGTAAGGATCAAGCGTACCAAGGGAGCCGGTAGGATTCCCATAAGGCAGGAGATTATGTCTAAAATTTTGCCAGGTATCGGCACCGTCGTATTCGAGGTCAGCATCGATGATGAGTTCATCAGAGGCGAGCAGAATCTGCACGTCTTCAATCCATCCAACACCTCCGGGGTGCAGCCAATCGAAATCAACCTATACCTTCCAAAGGGAGGGAAGAAAGCTAGATGAGTTTCAACGCAAGCGATAGCGCCATCGTACACGGATTTCAGGCGTTCTACTACGAGCTACTAAGATACAAAGAGAAGGCCCTGAGTTTATACTTTTCGTGTGAGACTGGCACTCCCCAGGAGACAAGTCCAGGTAGTGCTGATGTTACGAAGCAGGACAGCAACAATGTTGAGGGTGCCGTCGTTGGGATACAGAAGAGGATGATGAAGGTCATTGAGGATGTGACCGATGTGATGCTCGCAAAGTCGAGGTCCGCACCGCGGTATATAGGTGATGCGAAATATATCATCACCGTCTTGGCTGATGAAATATTTTTGAATCTCAAGTGGGATGGAGCGGCATTCTGGAGGATGACTCTCCTGGAGAAGCAGCTGTTTCAAACCGAAGTTGCCGGCGATAAGTTCTTTAGCATGGCCGACGAAATCATAGTGGATGTTAGGAATGAAGAGATGGCCTTCCTGTACCTGATGGCCTTGAGCCTCGGGTTCAAAGGGAAGTACCGCGGTACTACGAATTCTGATGAGCGGATAGCATGGTACAAAGGTCGGCTACATTCCATGCTGAACACTAGGCAAGCCAGGCTGTTTTTTCCAGGGCGTACCCACATGATTAGCTCGTGCTATGAATACACGCACTTCGAAAGCGACGATAGCTACCTTCCTGATCATCGCTTTTGGTCATGGTGCATCGCGTCTGTTGTAGTAGTGTACATCATCGTATCATACGTCGTATGGTGCGGGATCACTGGGGAGATCGGTGACCTACTGAAACAGATATCTGAGCAGACGAGGCAGGGGCCATTGATATGACCTACCTGGTATCTTTATGAATTTTTTCGGACAACTCATCAGTAGCATCGTCTCTTGCATTAAGGACGGAGGTATATCGTTACCTATGCTGATATGCATTGTCCTAGCAATTGCGTTCATCGCAATGCTCCTTGTGACAGTCTTCACTCTTATCTCATTGAAGCGCGCCGAGGTTAAGGCGAAGAGGGTGATTGATATCCCGCCGTCTGCAATGCAAGGCGGAACTGCTAGTACTGATGAGGTTCCAGATGATCCTGATGCAGGAAGTCCATGGCCTATTGGTGAGTGGATCAACAAGTACTTGATCATGCGGGGATACATACGCGCGAATGGAGTCGTTAAGTCATTCTTCAAGGCTCTAGACTTCCTACGAAATTCATTGGGAGCTGGGTACAAGTACAAGCTGCCATGGTACATGATGGTTGGCACTGACAGCTCTGGGAAATCATCACTCATGAGCGGGTTCACGAGTAACGAAATTTACAACGACGAGGAAGAGGACTCGCCGTGCACGTGGTGGTTCCTAAAGAACGGAGTCATCCTAGATATTAAGGGTTCCGTGTTCATGCCAGGAGGCGGATCTGATGCAGACGAGAAGAGCTGGAACCTCATCATGAACATGCTGTCACGGTACAGATCTGCGAAACCACTGAACGGCATAATCTTTACGATCTCAGCGGAGGAGCTGTATGGCAAAAGTAAACTGTCGCCTGAGGACCTGGCTAAGAAAGCTCAGTTCATTGCACGCAAGCTACACTTCGCTCAGAATTACCTCGGGATGAAGTTGCCGATCTACGTCGTCGTAACAAAGACGGATGTGATTCCCGGATTTCAGAGCTTCTGCTCGGAGATTCCAGTTAGGAATAGAAACAACATGCTGGGGTGGTCGTCTCCATATTCCATCGATGTCGTGTACAACCCTAAGATCATCGATGAGGGATTTGCGACCTTGGAAGATGAACTCAACGGCATCAGGATGGAGATACTAGCAGAGAGCTTTACGACTACGACGAGGGATGGCATCTTCGTGTTTCCGAGTGAGTTGCTCACGATAAAGCATGCGCTCGGAATCTACGTAGATAGCCTCTTCAAGTCTGCATCCGTCGATGAGAGGTTCTACTTCAGGGGATTCTACTTCACCGGCGACAGCAAGATGATGTCGTTCCTGCCACCCAGCAGTAATGGCCAATCCTACGAAACACTGGCAACAGTCGGGATACCGGATGCTGATGTGAATGAAGCAGGCAACGTATCAATTTCCCTCAAGAACGAGCCGTTCACTCCAAAGAAGATTTTCTTCTTCGACGATCTACTGATGAAGAAAATTTTTGCGGAGGCTGGATTGGCATCTCCCATGAAGTCGAAAGTCTACCGTGCCAACAAGTCTATCTTCATCGCTAAGGTATCGACGGCAGCGTTCGTTGCAATCGGCAGCTATGGGTTGTTCAATGCACGTGATGTGTTGCAGCATGATAGGGACGTACTGTACCCATCCCTCTTCAAGATATCCTCTCTCATCAAAAACGCTGGTGATCTTACGTACAAGAACTTGCAGGAGGATGGTAATGAAATCCTGGCAGATTGTACTAACAGTCTCCTCATGATGATGCAGCAGCTGAACAACATGAGGTTGTCATCCGTGTTCGTACCGGCATCGTGGTTTAGTTCGATCAACAGAGTACTGACCGATACACTCAGAACGTCGTACCAGCGTGTGGTCGTCAGGACGATATACATGAACCTGATTTTGAAGGCACGTGAGCTGCTGAACATGAAACCAGAGGCTGGATCTTCCAGCATTGCACATGTCCTAAATCCGAGCAACAGCGCGGAGTATGCACGGCTAAAGCAATATGTCTTCGGCCTCATTGAGCTTGAAAAGAACATCAAGAAGTTCGACTCTCTGCGGACGTCTGGTGATCCGGATGATTTGAATGACCTGATCTCCTACACATTCCGTGGGTCGCTATCAGCTGAATTCCTATCCAACTACCAGGAACTACGTCGCATCCTGATGAACACTCCATTCCCTCCCATCAATCTGACTCCGTATAAGGACGTTGCATACAACACTCTGATCGCACTCTTCCAAAGTTACATCGATGGCATATTCACGACGAAGTCTACGAACAGCATCGTATCGTCACTGACACAGTTTGTGACCCAACTGACAAGACAGAAGCTGGATGAAATTCCGGACTGTTCCAAGTTCATAACCTTCTCGAAGGATCTAACAGAGGTGTGTAAAAACTTGGGAGAAGAGGGGAAGACATGGTTGGATAAGGATGTCTTCGAAGCAGACAGCGAGTATGACTCCTTGCTCGATGGAATCGAGGTGCTATTCGGGAAGGACGTATCTCAGAAACTGTTCGATGTGACGGCTGTTAACTTCGAACACCTCAAGGTCAAGCTACTCGAATTCAATGAGATGCTGAGGCGTGACGCGACAAAGCCAGCAGTAGCCGTAAAGAGGAAACCATCTGCGGAAAAGATATTTCCATCAAGCGGAATCTTCACGTTGGAGCGGTGCCTGGCGTCGCTGTGTGTTGAACCGTTCATGGAGAAGCCTGGAGACTACCAGCTGATCACCGACATTCCAGAGGGGAAGATGATCTTCTGGGATGATGACCTTGTGCAGTACGCATACGACACCGGGAAGCGCTACGAGCAGTTCATGGCAAGTAGTATCAAGGATTTCCCGAAGGCTCTCCAGGAAGGGGTTACGTTACTCGCACAATCGAACATGTCGAGTGTTATAGCCAGCACGATTGCCAAATCTCAGAGTCTTGTAGATGCACCTACTGGGATCACTCCGGAGATTACGTCTGAGGAAATTCTGCAGAAGCAGGTGACTGAGCTTAAGGGGGTGGCGCACAGGCTTGTCAATCTCCTCGGTATCCTACGGAGTGGCAAGTTTGCATTCGTCTTCGGGAACTTGAGGAGCGTGCTGAACGTTATAGGGTTCACTCTGTTGAACCACATCGATAAGCTCCTCGAGAGTCAGAAGCCATACATCCCTGCTGACTTAACATTCAAGTTTTGGAATGGAGAGAGCGGAGCAGGACTTGCCGCATTCTCCTCGGCAGACATAGAGGAACTGCAACTATACATCCAACTGCAGCGCAGCGTAATCTCAAGGTTGGCGTTAGACTTCGCTGATCCGATTGTGGAGTTCCTAAACTCCGATGTTGTGTTTGATCAGCGCTTCGGAAACCGCCAGCAGCTGGTGAAGTGGACTCGGATCGTGAACTCGGTAAAGGGGATCCAGAAGAAGGATCCATCAAGCTCGGTTACCGCACTCGAGAGGTTCATCACGCGGACTCTGAATGGGTATACCCTCGATGATATAACTTCGAAGATTGATCTCAAGTCTCTTAGTGGAGAATCAGGGGACTACTTCCTCAAGATCAAGAAGGACATCGAACGCGGATTGATGGCACGTGCCGAGATCCTACTGAGGCAGCGGAACATTGCTAGGTACAACTCGCTACAAGATTACTACCTGAAGCATCTAGATGGGAAATACCCATTCGCTAACTATGACAGGGCTCAGCGTGTCGCGACTGATGCGGATATCGACGCTGTAAGAGAATTCTTCAAGATGTATGAAGAGTTCGGTGGGAGCCCTGAGAAGGTACTAGATCAAATATACCAGCTCGGAGATGCTGCGAAAGCCCCATATGAATTTATGCAGAAGATCCACGATCTCAGGCAGTTCTTCGGAAACTTCCTCAAGAGTCAGTACGAGGTGATGAAGGTAACTCTGGAGGCAAACTTCGATGTTAACAAACGTGAGGAGGCCAATACGGACTACCTCGTTGACAAAGTATTCAAACCAAACAATGACGTAGCCATCGAGCCGATATCGCAGGACAAGGGTGGGATGTGGTACTTCGGTGAGCCCATTGAATTTCACCTCCGGTGGGCAGACGGAGATGAGCAGGCTAGCAAGCCTGTGGCTGATCCTAACGATCCAGACTTGATAATAGATGGCACAACGGCAAAGCTCCAATGTGTAGGTAATTTCGCCGCTCTGAGGATGCTCCAAAAATACAGAACTGATTCGGTGAATGCAGAGCAGCTAGCTCCCAACCAGATTGTCCTCGGATTCAAGATTCCGCTTAGCAATGGCAAAGATGCTAAGGTATTTGTTGGCATCACAGCGTCCGTTCCGAAGCAACCAGGAGAGCCATCCGCGACCACATTGAGGATCCCGATGCCAGCAGGCAAGATGCCAGAGATGCCATCGTCCGTTACGGCGGTTGCGAATGAGGCTGTCCTCGCCTCTAAAGTCATATCTCTGCCTGGAGAATCTAGCACTGCGGAGGATCTAGCTCTCCTCGGCACGGAGGATACACCTTCCGAGAAGGAGAGCGATCGTAAATCAGAGAAGCAGCCTGCTGGCCCGGAGAAACCAGCTGACTCCAAATCTCAGCCTACCGATACGGCTACATCAGATTCACAGGATGCTAAAACCAAGAAGGAGGTGATGGATGTTTTGAAATCCGACAAGCCTCCAGAGCCGCCAGCCTCCGACACACTGATTGAGGTAGCCGAGGAACCGATAGGTTAATCTACTGACACATATGAGTATTAGAGAAGAGTGATTTATCATAGTCTATGAATTCATCTAGCCTCTTCCTTACGTCTACATCTGGTAATATATCACCTCCCTTGAGGTGAATTCTCTTTGCATCCTCTAAGAATGCTTCTTGATTAAAAGACATATCATGTCTCCTTTCTAAAATGCATTGTTTAACTGATACCCACTCTATCCAGATATTAGAACCAGCAGTGGGTGACTTAGTGATTGAGATAGCTATAACAGCTAGCTCATATATCCATGGTACGGAAGTATGTTTATGTGATGCAAATTATTTTTTTTACGCCCATAGCAGAGTTGTCAATACCCTCACTTCCACCGCGTTCATAGCATACCTCTATCGAATGAATAGTCGAGAGCTTTGCTTTTGTTAACTCTTTTTTAACTATTTTCTACTTAGTCTATATTTGTATGATATTGTAATTGAGTAAGTTATGTTACAGTATAAACAGAGTTTATGCTCAATCATCAAGTTGGTCTTGTGCGGAATCACCATGTCGGTACATATAGCCAATACGATGCACCTTGATAGCGACGCGTCTGAGCATGGTTCCGAATCAATTCCGCAAGGCATGCATGAAATGGAAGTAATAGACAGGGAGACGACACAGGGTAGAATATGTGCGTCTCAGCGTGGCATCAGGTTCACATCAAGTATGGCCGCATATGCGAATGCGATGGACAGAATCACAAGGAACGTACGACTTCACCGAATGAAGGACAACACTGACATAGTGCTCTTGCTACGCACATGTGGAAGAAGCCAGACATTAGCAGCAATATACTTCCTAGCAACCCTTGAGGATGCAATCAGGACTGCATCTGGAATACCAACGGCAATGCTGGGATGGGGTTTTGATATCACAGTTGGATATTTAGCTGGAGCAATACCGGCTGTCATAATGGCACTGGGAATAAATAACATGAGGGACATAATCCCGATTGTAGCGGCAATGCAGACCGTAAGAATGATCCGAGGAGATCCAGAGCCTGGGTGCGGCCTGTGTCGTACCAGTAAAAAACTTATGGCAGCGATGGACGCGCAAAACACCGCTGGTGCACGGAGCTGGGGAACCACGAGAAGCGCTGAAACAATTGTAAGCGACAGGCTGATGAATAACACACAAAATCAGGTGCTCATGGCAGACACGATTGGCCTTTATACCAGTGATGACCTCGTTACTAGATGCGAAGTACCAGGCGTTAATCTTGAAGATGGCCTTGTCGAGGCGATACTCCGAGCTGCAGCTGGAGAGATAGTGGATGGCGTAGAGCGACATACTGACTTAGTAATAGCTGGACTCGAAGTTATCCTGAGAGCAACCGCTGTAGGCGGTGCAACACTTGGTAGCGACGATGTACAAAGGGATGTGACAGGGGAGATAACCGAACAATGGCTGGATATCCCTACATACTCGGCAGTATACGAACAAAATGATCCCACAAGTCTGAGAGACGAATTAACTGATGGAACGAGGGTGACTAGAAATACACTAATCATGACACTCAGTACGAGGTCATACAGCGGGGGCATCCCATTCATAAGCAGCACGAGCAGGGTAGAGCAAGCTCGAAACGGGATGGAAGTAGTGGCACTCGATGTAGGCATCACAATACCAGCAGCCCTTAGTAAGGGTGGTAGCAGAAGTGAAGCAACCTGGAGAACTGTGCACTCTCTGATCGAGAACGCAATAAATGGGCGAGGCAGCTCCAACGTCGAACTCTCTATCAGAGCGCTCGTTACACTTCTAGTCGCAGAAATTACTCGGGCGGCCACACAGGTAGGTATGGCAGATACTACGCAGATGGACCCAGCTGATCCAGCTAATACAGGGTACGATATACAGGATCAGAATTTATAGCTTCCCCTTAAACTAACTGAGTAAGGCCTACGGATACGTTTGCTTCTAGTCGAATGCCAGTGTATAAACCGGCAAGATATTTCTCCAGAAATACCAGCCCCGCTCTCTTTGTGCATTATGTCTACCCGCATGAATGTAACAGTATTTGTCCGCATACCAGCTTGCGGCACACATCGGCGTGAGCACATTGCTCCTACACCGACGTATCCGTGTATCTTGATGCCTGTTGCCCATTCACGATTACCATACAACGGAAGTTCGTACTTGAGTCCCTCCGGAGACAGTAGCCTCACTGCTCCGTACCCAAGAAACGATCTACTACCATATGCATCCGTAAGAAGCCAGTGCTTTTCGCGTAACTTCAACATCTTACGCATGCCACGTACATATCCGTTTTGATAGAACAACGTCTCGGCGGAAGTCGCTTGACCCTCTACAGTCTCTACGATTGCTGGCGTTTCACTGGTGCGAGCCTCAGCAATGGTCATTAACACACACACCATCACGAGAAACAACTTCATTGTTGCACCACATCACTCACTCCCCTCATACTTTAAGTGTATGCGATTTTTTCCATTCTCGCAATAGGCACGTGTACACGCGCGTACAGGATGGTGCAGAGTTGTTACTAGCTGGTGTAAACTGAGCGTCGTAGCAGTAGAATATTTAGTTCAAAGATATGCAGGAATGTGTCGTTGAAAGTGTAGTAATAATTGGCTCTGGTCCGGCTGGTCTCACAGCCGCAATCTATCTAGCAAGGTCCGGACTCAACCCTGTTATTATCACTGGTCTGAACCCAGGTGGACAACTCGTAAACACCGACCTCATAGAAAACTTCCCAGGGTTCAATTCCATCAAGGGGGCGGACCTCATGATGAAAATGATGACGCATGCAGAGGAGCTTGGTACGAGGTTTATTTACGAAACAGCTGAGTCAATCGCTATACCTCGGGTGGACGATAGAACATTCACGGTAGCGATCCCACGAGCCAATCCAGTACATACACGAGCCGTGATAATTACGACAGGAGCTAGGCACAGACATCTCAATATCCCCGGGGAGTCCGAATTTACCAATAAGGGGGTATCATGGTGTGCAACATGCGACGGCCCAATGTACAAGGGCAAAAAGGTTGCAGTGATTGGAGGAGGTAACTCAGCTGTGATGGAAGCACTCTTCCTCTCAAGCTTTGCCAGTGAGGTTGTGTTGGTACATAGGAGGGATGCGCTAAGGGCAGACAACGTAATGCAACAGAAACTTTTTGGTAAGGACAATGTGCGCTGTGTTTGGGATTCGGAGCCAACAGCAATTACAGGTGGAACAACTGTCGATGCGTTGCATATCAAAAACAGGCTCACTGCAGCGGAGACGACGATAAGCGTAGATGGAATATTTGTTGCAGTCGGAACGTCACCCATGTCAGAGATTGTGAAGGATCTAGTAGCCCTGGATGATGACGGATACATACGAGCCACAGATGCTGCTACATCTTGCGATGGGATCTTTGCCGCAGGAGATGTGGTCAGTCGATCGTTGAAGCAGGCGATCTATGCAGCAGGCCACGGAGCGCTTGCCGCCAAACGTGCAGAGGAGTTTTTGGGAGTACGCTAAGCGCAGTGAATGAGCATATGAGATAACATGGGCTTAATCCCCTGTTCTTACATCAATGTGCTTTGTTGCAGAGGCAATACGAGCCTCGTTTACTTTAACCTTAATCTGCCGCTTGAAGGCATCGACCGCGACTAGTGGAGCATCCTGTTCTGTGCACGAGTCAACGTACCTATTCATAACACTTGCGAAATCACTAGACGTGCTATTACCATGCATCATGTCCCGGATCGCTATGACAACGTACTGAGTATCGGATACTTTGTAGTATGTTGCCTCACCCTTGCGAAGCGTGGAGACGACGTTCAACACGACGTTCGGACTTGGAATTTCATTAAGCACATTTGTAACAGTAGCAGACGGATTTTTCGAATGTGATATCACATCCATCTTCGAAAACTTAAACAACTTCACTCCATCCATTTTGGCTACCTCATTAGCTGCCTCCTTGTCTTTCGACAGGATCTCATTGATCTTATCAGTAGCGAGCTTGTTCTTTTTCTCGAGGACAAAATCGCGCATAGTCTGTGCTCGTACGACGCTGTACTCGGGGATGTTTTCCTTGTGTACCTTCTTGACAGCTACGACGTACTCTGCGCCTCCAGTGCGTGATGGAATCGTGGGGCTGGCCTGTTGTTCATCCGTGTTGAACATAGTATCCACAACCTCTGCTCTGGTTTCTTCATCTGGAATGGCAGCGGATAGATCCTTGTGCTCAGAATCATGGGCCACACCTTTGATCTCAACAAGCTGCATGCCAGTTGCTTTAGCAACGGACTCGATAGGTTCATCTGATCCAAGGCCGTCATCAACGCGAGTCCTCAATGCCTTCATTTGCTCGTCAAATTCAGGCGAGCTGATTCTCTCCTTCTGTAGCTCCCTCCTAATAATTGCCTTAACTTCCGCCTCACTCTTCCGCTGGGCACCACTGATGCCAGTGAGTTTGTAAATGTAGGAGATTCCGTTTATGACATGGATATTCGAGACCTTATTTTTCTTGAGGTGAAACAGATCCTTTCCAACCTTGACTGGGAAGTCCGAAAATCTGCACTTATTCAAGACGACCTTTTTGGCCATGAGCTTCTTAGAAACCTTCGTTGTTGACTCTCCCTTTACGAGCATCTTCCAGGCAGTAGTTGCGTCTCTGCCGTTTCCAAATGCGAACCTTTCAAAATCGCGTGTCTCTTCTACAACGTACGAATCCTTCGTGTCCTCGTACATCTTATGAACCTCATTCTCATCGACTGGCATATCAGCTACCAGGCGCTCGTAGTCCAATATCAATACGGCTACATCACGCATTTCAGGCCTCTTGTATTTCTCAGGGTTGTTTTCATAGAACTGCTTCAGGGTGTCTTCATCCACCTTGTTGTCGTATTTGAGTTTGTTGAGATCGATCTTGGCTATGAGGACGTCACACTGAGTCTCAAATTCTTTCGCCATGATGTCCTTTATGAAACTCGGTAATTTATACCCAGATGCAATCATCGAGAACATCTGAGACTTCGTGATATGCTCACGAATGTTAGATTGAAAAGCTGCTTCGCTGATGCCAGACCTACGCAGCACAGCCTCGTACAACATATCATCGAACATGCCATCTCTTTGAAACTCAGGGAGCAAGCGTACGACATCTAGCACCGTTTTCTGGGAGACTGTAATGTTGAGTTTCAGCACGGCCTGCTCGATCACAGACGTTTGAATCACCTTATCTAGGACGTTCTGCTTTATGTTAAGTCGTTGCATCTCTTCGTCTGATAATGGCTTTGGGGCACTATTTCGAATCCTTTGTCTCTCAAGTTCATACGCTCTCAGGAAATCATCTGCAGTAATTTTCGTATCACCGACAGTGACAACTGCTATGGTAGAGGAATAGTTCTTGATGATGTCACCAACACCCCACAGGCAGAAGCTGAAGATGATAGCACCGAAAATAATTTTGATGACTAGACTGTTGGAGGCATTGCGAAGCTTAGCTAATATCACGGCACGCCTTGTGCTAAAGAAAAATACACCTGACACCACAATGGTACACCATGGTGCAAGAAACCTCTACTTTTTCGTGGATGGTGCAATGCGTACTTTATGATACCGCAGTATCGCTGCTGTAGTGTACAATGCAACACAGCAGGGCAATCGGCAAAAGCCTAACGATGCAACATATTTCATTATACCCTCTGGCCGTACTAATCCTCCTTACTGCATGTGATAAGAAGGAAATTCTTCAAGGGAAGAGGGACGAAATACCAGGAGTGACAGCCGTTAAGGGTGTTGAGTCATCCGGCAAACCGGTAACGGCGGGAACTGTTACTCTTACCCCACCTACCATTGTGTCTACCTACGTTGATGCTGCCGGTAATAAGCAGCATAACTCTCCGAATTATAAGGTCGGGGGGCTTAACAAGCTCAGGTGGAAATCGTCGCTTGGTAGTGGGCCAATTCACTCAAACATCATAGCAGCTGGAGACTATATATACGGCATCGATGCCAGAGGGACCCTCGTCTGTCTTTCTCAAAAAGATGGAAAAAAACTGTGGGAGAAGCATGTAGCACCACAGCCAGACAGCGCTGTGTTTGCTGGTGGCATAACGGCCGATAGTGGAATTATTTATATCGCCACGAATGTTGGCACCGTACTTGCGGTAGATGCGAAGACACAGAAGGAAGTATGGAAGTATGATGCCAAGTGTCCTCTCAATGGGGCGCCTCTGTTTGTTGATGGTATGTTGATTGTTACGTCCATCGAGAATCAGACATTGGCCATAGATGCGAAGACAGGAAAGGTTGAGTGGTCTATGCTTGCAAGTAGCGAGCAGACTACAATGGTAGATTCCGGAGCGCCGACTGTGTACGGTGGGAATGTAATCTGTCCATACACCTCTGGCGAGGTTAAGGTATATGACCGGACTGGACTGACCTATTGGGAAGAAGCTCTAAGCCAGTCTGACGTGTCACAAAGTGGAGCCGCGATATCCCATATAGTTGCCTCCCCGGTAGTGTTCAATAGCCGCGTCCTCGTTGCGACTCCGGAATCCAAAATAGCTCTCTACGATGCAGAATCCGGAATCATGATATGGGAGCACGACATTGGAACTCCAAATCTACCCATCGAAAACTCCGGATTGATCTTTATTTTATCGGGCTCCGGTGACCTCGTGTGTCTATCATCAAAGGATGGGGCTATCAACTGGAGCACCCACACCAAAAAAGCGTTAGCTAACGAAGATGCTAAGGAGGGGGACATACGTGTCGTCGGTCCGCTCATCGTGAACGGAGATATCGCTGTGTTTAGTAACACTGGGAGTATCCTGCTCCTGAATGCAGCGAACGGGCGGGTGAAGGCGCGTATGGCTCCAGAGGCCCTCAAGGGTTGTGAGGTAGCGAAGACCCCGATAGTTGTGAATGGATGTATGTACGTAACGTCCACGATGGGAGACATCTACAAAATTGAATAGAGACAAAATCGTCATTGCAGGCAGGACGAATGTGGGAAAATCAACATTGTTCAATAGGTTGACACACGGAAGGGAGGCGGTGGTATTTAACAGACCAGGTGTGACGAGGGATCTAAGGGAGAGAGAAGCAGAGATACTGAACAAGCGAGCCACCATCGTTGATACACCTGGGTTATTCGATGCTCTCTCACTTGGCGGACACCCTAATCTCACGCGGTTCGTACGTACTGAGATAGAGCGTGTCATTGATGAGTCATCACTAGTCCTGCTGGTGCTGGATGGAACTTCCTCAGGGATCATGAGTAACGATCGTGAGATAGCGCAGCTCGTTCGTAAGAGTGGAAAGCCTGTGATCATCGTGGTTAACAAAGCAGACTGTCGTGGAACTGATGCTGTCTACTCAGAAGCTACTGAGCTCGGCTTTGAAAGAGTTGTTAAAGTATCAGCTGAGCATGGAGAAGGCATCGATGTGCTCCTGGAGTCAATATGCGATTTCATACCTGACATGGAAGCTACGGAGTCTACCGATGCTGGTGAGCCAGCTGATCCAGCAATGAAGTTGGCAATCGTTGGTAGACCAAACACTGGCAAGTCCGCGATTGTAAACTCAATAGTGGGCGAATGTAGGCGCTTGGTTGGAGACTTCGCAGGACTCACTCGCGAGAGCACTGAGCTAGAGTTCAGGTTCAAAGGTAGACTCATCAAGATTATTGATACTCCGGGGCTTAGGCGGAAATCCAAAATAGCCGATACTCTGGAAATGATTGTGGATTCCAACGGACGAAACGCCTACCGTAACGCAGATGCTGTCATCCTAGTAATCGATGCATCGTCATTAATCTGTGGAGAGATCGAAAGCTACGACCTCAAAATCGCCGCTGATATTGTAAAGGAGGGAAAGGCCCTCGTCATTGCTTTCAACAAGTGCGACATCACTCCATTCAAGCCACACGACACCCCCGCATTCCTACAGAGGAATTTCAAGACTAGCTTTGCTCAATTGAAGGAAGTGCCGTTCCTGCTGGTCTCAGCATTGCGACGCATCAACATAAACAAGATGCTGAAGCTCACTCTGTTAGCTTACGATAAGCACAGTCAGAAAGTTAAGACGTCTGACCTAAATTCGTGGCTCCGTTGTATGTGCCAAGGAGGTGGCTTGCAAAGCTGCGCCGCAAGATTTAGCCTGAAGTACATAACGCAAGTTGGCACGACGCCTCCCACCTTCCTGATCTTTGTTTCAAACAAATCCAGCATGCAGGAGAATCAGAAGCGGTTCATCGCCAACAGCTTGAGGTCTCACTTTGGATTGAAGGATGTTCCCATCAGGATTATCTTTAGAGATCGCAGGAGGTCAGGAGACGGAACTGTGAGACAATGATGCTCGAAAAATATCTACCAGAAGGTTGGGACCTTAATCTCCGTTCTGTGGTGGTCTATAGGCACTCGCTGACTGCTGCAGATACGGCCAAGAGACTAGCTAGTCACATTAGCTTATTAGATTCCGATACCGCGTACACCTACGGACTGATGCACGATGTCGGGAAGTTTCATCTAAAGCCACGTGAATTCTATAAGCATCCTAGAGTGGGGTACGAGCTATTGAAGGAGCAGTATCCGGACATTGCAGAGGTCTGCATATCTCATGCGTTCCCAGACTTCGCTAGTTTCGAGCACATGCTGCGTTACTGTCACGATGATAAGAAAGAGGCGGATGCTGTGTACAGCATACTGCAAGGCATCACCAGAACATCATACATAGACCTCATCCAATTCTGCGATAAGGTATCTGGGGTTGATGGGTGGATGTCGCTTGAGACGAAGTTCGATTGGTACTGCTCTAAGGATGAAATTATCCATGATGAGATCACAGACCACTACAACATGTCACTACAAGCCGTGAAGCTTAGGCTCGACGAATTGGTAGGTGAGGACGTGTATGGGGTATTGGGCATAACGTAGATCTCAGCTATGTACCTAATTTGTAATTTCATCACCATGTTGACATGTTGCGATATTTTTTGCCACATGGGCTATGGGCGTAAAACAGGATAGATTACTCTGCATTGTATGCCGCACATCCTATCCCACACAAAGCGCGTCGCACACCTACGTTACACAGTTTATCGCTGGTGGCATTTACACCACCACGCGCCCGCAGCGCTCTGGATGCATACACACCACGGTGTGCTCGTTACAGTATATATCACTAGGCTCTTGACTAGTAAAATCTATTTTGGGAGAAAATTTTGGCTATCAGATGAGCCAAATTTTCTCCCCTGTGATTGAATCTAAACTCACATTCCTTCAGATGCAATATGAAAGATTC
>JAISWU010000018.1 GCA_031270735.1 Holosporales bacterium
AATCTTTCATATTGCATCTGAAGGAATGTGAGTTTAGATTCAATCACAGGGGAGAAAATTTGGCTCATTTGATAGCCAAAATTTTCTCCCAAAATAGATTTTACTAGTCAAGAGCCTTAATTTTAAGTAATGCCCGCTCTATCCAGATGTAGGACTAGTAGCGGGTGATTTGATATGAGACAGCTATAACAGCTAGCTCATACATCCATGGTATATGGGTATGATTGGGAGATGCAAATTATTTTTTTTACGCCCATAGCAGAGTTGTCAATATACCACTTTCAACGTACGCCTCCCTAACTGCCCATTCCTCACGGCTCCTGAACGCGTACGCTTGTGGGTACCGTTATTGCGAAATGTAGTGAACAATGGTACACTTCCGCCTGTAGCGCAATTATATGGCGTATCATCTAGATGACTAAGCGAAAGATTGGAATCCTCACATCAGGGGGTGATTGCTCTGGGTTGAATTCAGTGATACGGGCAGCGTACATTAGGGCAACACAGATTGGGTATGAGTTACTAGGGATCAGGCGTGGCTTACGTGGCCTTGCAAGCAACAGTCCGGAGTACACGTTATTGAATGCAAACTACTGTAATGAGTCCCTGTTATCAGCTTCTGGAAGTATCCTGTATGCTGATGCAAACTTGGTATCATACGCAGCGCAGGCCGGGCTCTCTGCAGATGATATTAAAAGATCGCTGTATGCCGGATACAAAAAACTAGGACTGAACGGGCTCATATGTGTTGGTGGTGACGGAAGCCTGAAGATGATAGCTGAGTTGCTCTGTACCAATAACGAGATAAACCTCATCGCGATTCCTAAGACAATAGATAACGATGTGAATGGTACCGACGTTGCCGTTGGATTCCAGACAGCTGTTGATGTTGCAGTCGGAGCAATCGAGAACGTCATAACCTCAGCCAAGAGCCATGAGAGGGCTATCGTCGTTGAGGTAATGGGTAGAGACGCCGGGTTCATAGCGATGTGTGCTGGTCTCGCATCTGGTGCTCACATAATTCTGGTGCCCGAATTTAGGTACGACCTCGATAAGGTAAAGCAGAGAGTTGCCAGATGTTTTGATAATGGCCGTGGGTACTGCATACTGGTGGTTGCCGAATCTGTAGAGTCTGAGGACTTTAAACATAAGCGTGAGATGGTAGACGGAGTTGTGAAGTATACACACCTTGTGTATGATGGCATCGGCAACCACCTGGCAGCCTGCATCAAGGAGATTGGCATAGATGCTAGGACTGTTACATTAGGACACATACAAAGGGGTGGGAGAACATCTGTAAGCGATCGGATCTTGGGAACGATGTTTGGAGTGGAGGCGGTAACTCAGATTGATGTTGGCAATCGCAGTAGGCTCTTGTGTTATGTCAATGGTAAGGTGAAAGCCGTAGGGATAGCTGATAGTCTGAAATGTCCAACAAAATCATTGTCGAAGGACAATGCGTATGTCCAACTTGCTAGACAGCTAGGGGTATACATAGGTGAGGTGTAACCATCTCGCATTGATCCTACGGACCATATGCTGGATTAGCATCACTACTACCTGTCCCAGCACTTTTGCAACGATCAGAAGTGGGAGGTGTACCCCGTACTACATGTCAATAAAAAGCAATAATGCGAACTCGCATGTCGGACCTGGTAACAACTATAAGGTGAGGTACATATACGTGATCCGTGGAGTGCCGGTGATTGTCATCGCGAAGTACGATACCTGGTACAAGATCGTTGATCCGGACGGAGATGAATGCTGGATCCACAAGAGTATGCTGTCCAACAGAAGACGTATAATCGTAACTCATGTTGATAAAACACGCATCCATGAACGCTCCAATGATTCGGCTCCGGTCATCGCGTACGCCAGAAAAAATGTGGTCATGGAACTGGTGCGTATCCGCGGGAACTGGTGTGAGGTAAACGTGGTTCATGATGGTAGCCGAGTGCATGGCTGGGTAGCCAGAGCAGATGTTTTCGGAGTGACTGATGGTGAAGGATGATTCGCAAGTAGCTTTATGGTACAATAGCCAATACACGCTAGCTCCCCAAAGCTCACTCGGCATCTGACGCATGATTATCATTCGGAACCTCACCAAGAAATTTGGCAGCAGGTTGATTATTGACAACTTCTCCTTCCAGTTTCCAAAGGACAAGAAGATAGCGGTCATTGGAGCCAATGGCGCCGGTAAGACTACTCTCCTGAACATACTGTGTGGCTTCGAGGAACACGACGATGGAGACATCATTGTGCCGAGAGACTGTACTATAGGGTACCTTCCTCAGAGCCCATGTGAATGCCCCAAGGATACTATCCTCGATGAATGCATATCCGGCAACATCCAATTGTGTGAGCTACAAGATAAACTGAACGAGGCCCTGCTAAACATAGCTGACGATTATGATACGTACGAGAATGTAGAGCAGGAATGCAGCGACAAAGGGCTGTACTCTTTGGAGGCCGATGCAAAGGGTATTCTCGTTGGGCTCGGTTTCGAAACCTCACAATTCAATGATGATCCGACGAACCTATCAGGTGGATGGAGGATGCGACTCGAGCTTGCAAAGATGCTGATTAACAACCCGAACTTCATAGTCCTAGATGAGCCGACGAATCACCTCGATTTACCGAGCATTACGTGGCTAGAACAGTACCTGAAGTCTTTCAGGGGAACCCTCCTGTTCGTATCACATGACAGGGACTTCATTAACAATCTTGCCGACATGGTGATGCACTTATCAAATGCAAATTTGAATGTGTACCACGGAGACTTCGAGTCGTTCCTTGAGCAGAAGGAGGAGGCCACGAGGTCAATCATCAAGGAGAAGGAATCACTTAAGAAGAAACAGGGGCAGCTGCAGACATTCGTCGATAGATTTAGGGCGAAGGCTAGCAAGGCGAAGCAGGCGCAAAGCAAGATCAGGATGATCGAGAAGCTGAAGCAGCTTGAGGATAGACTAGTAGTCGATGACGATAGCAAGAAGGTCAAGTTCAAGATGTCCGTGGAGGTACAAAGTGGGAAGGTGGTAGCCGAACTCAATGACTGTGCAATAGGGTACCAAGGAAGCGACGCACTACTTCAGCATCTAGACCTAAGAATCATCAGGGGCGATAAGATCGCTGTAATTGGGACCAATGGGATAGGCAAGTCGACTCTGCTCAAAAGCATAGTAGGGGAGATCCCGTTTATTAGCGGTGAGTATACTGTAGGGACCAACGTCAACATGGGATACTACGAGCAGGAGCAACTTACCATTCTAGATCCCAAAATGAATGCCCTCGATAATGTGATGAGACTAGCTCCAGGAGTGACACATCAGCAAGGTATGACGATACTGGGGTGTTTACTAATTACCAAGGACGGATCCAAGAAATTGGTTGGAGTTATGTCTGGTGGCGAGAAGAGTAAGGTAGCAATGGCGGCTCTCTTAGCTCGCAAGAGCAACTTCCTCATCCTCGACGAGCCAACGAACCACCTCGATATGTCGAGCACAGAGGCCCTATCTGAAGCCCTCGCATCCTACGATGGAACTGTCCTCACGGTTAGTCACAACAGATCATTCATCAACTCATTCGCCACACACATCTATGTTGTGGACAAACACAATAAGGCTGAGCTCGTGGGCTGTGATAGAGCAGAGGAAACGTAGTGTTACATAACGGCCACACCAAGTGATTTTTTTTCGTGGCGCAGTAGACAAACAGATTGTCACGTAGTATCCTGACTTTAGGGGAGAGGAGCTTTGCGGGAGAAAGTTCAATGAAACAATGGAGTGTGGTAGTGGCTGTCGTAGCTGTAATATCTGGGATGCCAGCAGAGGGCAGCTCACTTATGGAAAAGAATTCGGCAGTGACGAGAATCTTAGATGATGGGCTAGAAATTTACTACAGAGCGCTAACCGGTAGTGAACCAACTGTTGCTAATGTGTATGCTGTGTTTGCAATTGGCACTAGTAATAGCGAGGTGCCGGAAGCTTTGTCTCCTCTAGATACAATGGAGGAAATCACGAATCGACAAGATTGGTATATACCAGCTGAGAGAGATAACACCTGGCAGCAGAAAATACGACTTGCGGAAAAGATAGTAGACAGCCGGCATGGAGATCCAATTAGGATCAGAAGGATGTATTGGAAGTTGCTCAGAACTGGGTTGCAAGAAACTGAACTTATTGGATCAATGAAGCAGGCCTTCGTACACGCCTACGGGCCAGATATGTGTCTCGCGATAGACGAGATCGGGAGCATGCTGGGCAAGCGTGGCCGAGAGTTGGATGACCTCGATAGAGTGGCCGATCTCGCAGCAGCTAGCGCACTTATAGTGTATACATTGGAGACGAACAAAGAAATCCTACGTGAGTACGCGGAGATCGCGGAGAGAGTAGCTACAGTGAGAGGTGCAGCTCGGGACGCCGCACACGCTAAGAGAGAAAAGTTGGCAGCAGAACAACAGGGCAGAATTGCAGAACTTGATCGGCTAATGCACCCCAAGTAAAAGGTATATGCAGGAAACGTAGTACTGAAGCGAGTGGTGACATTGTGGTTTCCATTACCGCGGGGCGGTTGTATACTGTTATCCTAAATAGGTGGATTTGCGTGCTTTAGAGATGAATAAGTATGAGCCTGATGAGCACATAGAGCAGCAAGAACTGGGTCCCAAGATTGTTGTCATTGGCGTGGGTGGTGCAGGCGGGAATGCCGTTAATAATATGATCCGCTCAAGTCTGGAGGGGGTAATATTCGTCGTTGCGAACACTGATGCTCAGGCGTTGAAGCAATCGTTAGCCCCACAGACCCATCGGCTACAACTCGGACTGTCTGTTACACGTGGTCTAGGTGCCGGCTCTAAGCCAGACGTCGGACGTGAGGCAGCTGAGGAGTCTGCGAACGAAGTTCTGAGGGTCATAGACGGTGCAAATATGCTGTTTATTACAGCCGGGATGGGAGGAGGAACAGGTACTGGGGCTGCCCCGGCAATTGCCAAGATTGCGAAGGATGCCGGCATATTGACGGTTGGAGTTGTAACGAGACCGTTCATGTTTGAAGGCGCCAATAGGTCCAAGATAGCTGACGGTGGTATCGATGAGCTGCAGCAGCATGTAGACACGCTTCTCATCATCCCAAACCAGAATCTGTTCAGACTAGCCAACGAGAATACCACCTTCGCGGATGCGTTTAAAATGGCGGATAATGTGCTGTACTCCGGCGTTCGTGGAGTTACAGATCTCATGATAATGCCAGGTCTCATAAACCTCGATTTCGCCGATATAAGAGCCGTGATGAGCGAGATGGGAAAGGCGATGATGGGAACCGGGGAGGCGGACGGAGATAGACGTGCCCTCGACGCCGCCGAGGCAGCCATCTCAAATCCGCTACTCGATGATGTGTCCCTTCAGGGTGCCCGCGGTGTGCTGATTAATATCACTGGTGGATACGACATGACACTATTCGAGGTAGACGAAGCTGCCAATAGGATTAGGGACGAGGTTGACTCTGATGCAAATATTATCTTTGGATCGACGTTTGATGAGAGGTTGAACGGGAAGATTAGGGTATCTGTTGTTGCGACAGGCATCGGCGTACAGCATGATCATATGTTCAAGGGAAAGGAGGCTGCATCGGTGGCATCGTTCGGCCGAAAGGGTGGAACGGATGGATTAAAATCATTCGATGAGACGACTATGAAGCAGGCGCCGCTTCGTGAGCGTGACGCCGGAAACATCTCGAAGGATAACCCATTAGATGATTTTCGTGAGGTTCAATATGATGAACCTCAACATGAATTTTCTAACGAGCAACCTAAGAGGAAAGCATCTTCGTTCTTTGGTAAGTTCACATCTAGAACACGGAGACGCTATGATGACTATGAGTATGATAGTGATAAGTCTCAGCAGGACCAGCGTAGGTCAGCCCCAGTGAACCGGGTGGATGATGACAATGATGATGAGCTTGATATTCCCTCGTGCTTTAGGAAAAAAAAGTAGTGCTGTCTGTCAGCGAGTTATCGACCTCCAGCTTAGTGATTCTGCTAGCAGGGTTTGTGGCTGTGTGTGCACTGCTGGTTTCCAAGGTTACAGAGTTGCTTTCAAAAACTAGTAGCAGCGGCAACTGTAGTTCGTACGAGTGCGGGTTCGATGGGAGTAGCAATTCTGAGTTTGTGTACGTCCATGAGCATAATAGTGCTGCATCGCTGTTTGTAGTGGCTGAACTAGCGATGCTGTGGCTACTGATCTGCTGCACGTTCTGCGTAACCTACTCCGCCCACTTTGGCAACTTTTCCACCAAAATATTGGCTCTCATACTTGTTGTGCTGCTCAGGGTGATGGCGAAAGTTAGCTTAAAGTTTTCAGGTGAACAAGATTAAACTGCCATCAAAATGTTGGAGCGTGATAAAGGAGCTTTTTCAATCGCTCCTTATATTACGCATGGGCGAAAGTGTATGAGGTCAACTCGTCAATTGTTTAAGTTCCCCTGCCTTCTTTAGTAAAGCTTCTACTGCCGCCGCTCTGGGGGATGTAACTGGTGTAGGAGGTGGAGTGCCCTTCCTCGCCGGAGGTTGCTTTACGGAGTTTTTCTCCAGTTCCAGTGCCGTCTGCGCAAAACTCTCCACACTCTGTGCAAACTCATGCAACGGCGGAGTCATGGAGTCCACCACCCCTAATTCACCGGTTACCTCGTTAAGCCACACGCTTGCATGCAACACCGGCAGCGCTGGTTTCTGCACAGGTACAACCGGCTGCGGCTGTTGTCCCTTCACTGGCCTGGCGGGGGCAAGTGGAGGGGGCAGTTCTAGTTGTGCCACCATCCCTGTAAGTTCTACTGCCATATGCAGCTTCTTTAGTACCGACTGAGCTCGACCGACTGCTGAAGTGACCATTGCATGGACTAGCTCTCGTTCTGTTGTATTGGCTCCGGTCTCGCTGACACAACTCGTTATCGCATCTACCACTGCTACTTGGCATTCCACCTGGGTATGAGGATTGTGTTGTATGAGTCGCTGGGTAATTGCAAACGAGTACACTTTTCCCCGTGCAGTAGATGTGACATCGTCAGAGGCCGCGTTCAATATTGCAACAATTGGGAATGCTTCCAATATCTCCTTACCGCTTATTGTGCGAATGATTGGAGTATCAGCCGACTCTCCCTGTCCTGACGGTTTGGGAACGGCTGCTTCCTGACTGTCCTGAGTTGCTCCCTTTTCCTCTGGAGCAGAGGCTATTGCCGTTGTAGTTTCAATCACGGCGAGCAAGGCGGCTATGACGCTTCCAGCTATCTTATATTTCATAATGGCACACAGAGTCCGTATCTGATATATTATGACTCTATGCGAAATTTATTAATAATCTGTTAACTTAGCCACAAAAATTTTTAGCTCATCAAATTTTTCAGTAAGCGGTGGACTTCGGTGTCACCTGTTTTCAGGTCATCCATTATCTCAAGCAAGCTCTTGTTCTTCCACGAAACAACTAGGCTTAGGATATATGGACTTGGACTGTGCTTCTCGATAACTGCCAGCCTCTTTGCAATTGCGTCGATCTTGTCATATATGGTATCTCTGGAATCTAGGTCGACCAATTGTGGAATTACTTCCACCAATTGCGGCGCCACCTCCAAGGGGTCATCTGGTTTATTTTCCCGCTTCCTATTGCTGGTTACTACGCTCTCAATCTTCCTTAGGTTTTCCAATAGCTCACTGAAGGCTCCACTGGGACTACCACCCGGCACAGACGAAATAACGTTTTTAAACTCAGCGATAACATGGTCGACCTTAGCAATAGAGTCGCTCAATGCTATGGTAACATCATCGTCCATATGGTTGACGATGTTGCTGATCTCCTCTATCGTCCTCACCCCATCTCTCTGGGCTCTATCGAGAATCTTTGACGCAGAGAGCCCAACCCTCGCAACGGAGTTACGCAGGTCAATTGCGCGGTCGTATTGACAGATGTCGATCTTATCATCCCCAATCGAGGCGAACGGAATGAACTTTGAAAGTCTAGCGACGTTGTCGTAGATCCACTCCAAGATCCGGAACTTCTGCTCTTCGTCGGATTCCAGGTTCTCAGTCTTGGGGTAGCTTGTCTCCCAGAATATTTTCACGAATTCAGTCAGAGTTTCGATGCCATTCGCGACCCCATCGAACCCATCCAGTATCACAAGTGCTTCCATCAACCACCCCAGAATCTGAAGGTCTTTGGATTTCTCCACTAGCGCCATGTAGGTTAATTTTTCGACTAGCAGCCAGTCAGCCTTCTTGAGCTCCCTTTCCCAGACACCACGTGATACGGTGTGGTCTTCTTCGAATCTTGCATCCTTAATATCGTCGTAAACTTTCGTAAGCGAAACGTCGTATCCGACTCCATCCGGGGATCCTGCTATTTCTGAAAATATGTTGTCCCTGTTAAACGATACCCTGCTCACACAAAACTCCTTTAAATACTATCCGTGGCCGCACAGTCAGATAAACACGATCGCTGGCAATCTCTACAAATGACGTTCCGCCGTCGTGTTGTACCTCGAGCCTCCCTTTTAGACCGAGGCTGAATACAGAGGCTACTGCTCCACTGCCGCATGCGTTGGTCCAGCCTGCCCCCCGCTCGAATGTCTTCATCCTAATCTTAGTATCGCCCATCACACTGACGAAGTGGAGATTACACTCACTGTGATGCGTGGATATGGAATCAACCTCACCGATCTCATCCATCGCCACAACAACGTGCTTATTGCCAGTCGAAACTACCCCGCTGCCCAGCGGCTCTGGGAGCGGGAACCCAACTGTAACACCGGGCCTGCAGACTCTGATGCTATATTCGGTGTCACACACTCTCACCGTGACGTCAACGTCTTCATGTCCACAGTGGGCAGCAACACATGACGCGACTGCGCAGACGCCGTTGCCACACATCTTTGCCAGCGTGCCATCACTGTTAAAGATAGCGACATCGTAGACTCTCCCCATGGGCTGCACAAACAGAATCTGATCACACCCCACACCATATCGCCGATCTGCGATAGCTCTTGCCAGTTCTCCATCCAGTCCTTCAGGCCTCTGAAACACTATGACGAAATCATTACCGTTTACGTGGGCCTTGGTGAATTCCATTCCTCCTATTCCCATGCAGAGGCTCTATCGATTATAGCATAGCTACGATGAGTTACGTTTGGCAACGACTTCGTTTGCTACTTCTCAAGGCCCTAACAATCCTGTCGAACATGATAGCCAGTGCCCCATTACCAGCTACATTGCATGTGGTAATGAGCGGGTCAAACAGAATGTACAGTGCAGTCACTAGGGCCAGCATCTCGGATGACATACCGAGATATTTCTGCATCACTGGGATCATGACCAAGACCCCCCCTCCAGGCACTGCCGCAACTGCGAACTTGGCAAGCACGAAATGGATGGCAAATGGGAGGTAATCGGCAAAGCTTGGACATGCCATCCCGAATGACATCATGACTGCCACTGCCACCAACGGAAGGAAGAAGCAATCTCCTACGAGGTGGATACTGGTTGTAGCCGGGACAATGATTCCAGCATTGCACTTCTCGTCCAAATTCTTCTCGGCTGCCTGAATCGACAATGGCATCGCCGCAGTGCTAGACATGGATCCGAAGGCCGTAACCATGGCAGGTAGTATGTTCCTGATGTACTCCGAGCACTTCTCAACCCTAAATGCAGACAACACCATGTATTGCAGCACCACATACCCATATGCCGAAATCACGAAGATAACCAGGATCGGAAGGTACTGCTGGCAGATCTTTGCGAGCATCCCATCATGCTGGAGCTTCACAGCTGTCCCCATGATAAAGACTGGAATCAGCGGCATCAGTATCTTGAAGAACCACCTGGTAAAAATACTGAAGACGGACGAGAGTTTCTCTGCCAGGTCGCCCTTGAGAAGAACCAACAAAATCCCAAGCGACGCACCACAGATCATGGCAACATCGTTAGATACCAGCGTTCCTATGTTCGTCGTAAACATCGGAAGCAGCTCCTGGTTGCTATCGACATCAGACAGAGTCGTATCGATGCCTGTCCCAGGAACGCCGATCGATATCAGATACGACAGCATAGTGTTCATGAAGTTGGATGTGCAGACAAGCACAACCACCACAAGCACGTATCCCAGCGCTTTTACACCAAGCTTCGTAATCGAATTAAAGATGAGGGCGAAGACAACGAACGGCAGTGAAAACACCAGCAGTTCCTTGATGGTCAGGCTCACGGCGTACATGAACGATCTTACCTCGTACGAGACCAACCCACCAAAGAGTAACGAGAAGGCGAGGGATGCCAAGAATACAATTGGCATCCCGAATCGCTTAAGCCGCTTCACATGGCTCATGAGAAAGCTACCTCTTAGAGAACTGGAATCTTCTGCGGGCCTTTCTATGACCGTACTTCTTCCTTTCAACAATCCTCGAATTCCTCGTCAGGAAGCCTACCTGCTTCAGTAGTTTGCGGAGATCCGGCTCGAATGCATCGAGTGCCTTGCTTATGCCGTGCCTCACGGCCCCTGCCTGTCCGGATAGTCCACCACCACTCACTGTGCAGTACACATCATATTGACTATCTCTAGATGTAGCTGCGAACGGCTGCTGTATGACCATACTGAGCACAGCCCTCTTGAAGTATTCCTCCTGCGGGGTTCCATTTACTAGGATCCGCCCAGCTCCGGGTTTAATCCATACACGTGCAATAGAGTTCTTTCTCTTACCAGTCGCATAGGCTCTCCCGTATGGATCCAATCTCGGTTCCCTGGGGGGCGCTTCGCTTACTATGCTATCTACACTCGTGATTTCAATCATGATTCAACTCTCCGACTGTTCTTACTATTAATCTTTGCAATATCCAGTGCCTCTGGTTGCTGCGCTGTGTGTGGGTGCTCAGCCCCTTTGTACACCTTGAGTTTCGAAAGAATCTGCCTTGAAAGCGGTCCCTTCGACATCATCCTACGGACTGCGTTACGCACTGCCCTGTCCGAACGTGGCTCATCAAGCAGTTGCCTCATAGTGCGATCCTTGATCCCTCCAGGATATCCTGAGTGCCAGTAGAACTTCTTATCATCAAGCTTCTTCCCTGTTAACACCACCCTGTCTGCATTCACAACCACCACGTGGTCGCCGCAGTCAGCATTAGGAGTGAAACACGGTTTGTTCTTTCCACGCAGGATGTTGGCGATGATGACTGCCATCCGCCCAAGCACCATTCCATCGGCGTCTATGAGAACCCACTTCCTCTGCACATCAGACGACCTTACAAACGGCGTACACATACGGTACCGTAAATTCGAAAGTTACATGACATGCTATCATGGTGACTTTGGGGTGTCAATGCGGTTAAGGTGCATTGTACAAGTTCACATCAATTTGAGGCGAACCACCTACATCCAGAACCTTACCAACATACTCCATTGGAGTAAAGCCCCCCCATAAACTTTTTCTCACCCTATTAACGTTTCCTTAACCTTTCCCCCCTTATCATATACATAAGAATCTATATGGGGAGGAAGACCCAATGAACAAGTTAGTACTACTATCATC
>JAISWU010000038.1 GCA_031270735.1 Holosporales bacterium
TACTGTGGCTCATCATGTTTAAGGAAAGAAGGATTAAAAGGAGGTATCCAGAGGTATAGATGCAAGAGCTGTAACCGTGTGCAAATAGGAAGAGACAATAGAAAGAAGTACGGAGAGGGAGATCTGCAGACTCACAAAAGCAATTTTCGGCAAGGTTCTTAAGACCAGGTAGGATCTGCTGTTTGTGAATACAGCTTAGACACCCGGAATTTTTGATGGCTAAGCTTTTTGGTGGTTGCTACAATGCTGACGCAGTTACCTTTTGCCCACCGTGTATTCGTATGATGATAGAAGACCGCAGGGGATTAGTGATGATTGTGATGGGGCTTTTTATTGCTACCATCGCCTTATCCATTTGGCTAGTGGGTCAGTGGATTCTCCCATTCGTAATAGCATTTATCATGGCGTACGTGCTGCACGCACCTGTTGATTTTGTATCACAGAAGCTTCGATTACCACGGACGCTCGCTACGGGATTAGTGGTTCTGTCTCTCGTCGTAGCTATGTCTACATTCACGGTATTCTTCGTGCCACTGTTGAAGAATGCTATCATCACGATCATCAAGAAACTTCCCGTTTTCCTGCAAACGTTTCCGGAGCAGGTTAACACGATCCTACATGACATTGCCGAGGCCTGTGGCATTGAGCATACATTTGATGTGGCACACGGATTTGAAAAATACCTGAATGAATTTACGACAGAGTTACCAAGCCGTATCTTCACGTTCATAGACACCGGCATAGCGCTTGTGTATGCTGTGATGTTTATCTTCATCACTCCAATCATAACGTTTTATCTGTTAAAAGATTGGCCGGCAATTGTTGAATCCACCGGAGCCATCTTACAAAAGGTAGCGCCCAAATCAGTGCTCACTACCATACGATTGGTCAACACAAACCTGGCTGCGTATATCAAAGGACAGCTACTGGTGTGCTTGATACTGTCAGTGTTTTACTTCGTTGGTTTATGGGGCCTTGGGATTACGAGCATCAATGAATGTATGGTGTGTGGAATATTATCTGGTACGTGCTCTATTGCTCCATTCTTTGGCCCACTCATCGGGCTCATGGTATCACTCGTGATGATATTTGATGATGCCCCATCTGTGTATCAGTACATCAATGTGGTGTGTCTATTTATCATCGTTCCATTCATCGACTCGAATTTCATCACCCCGAAGCTCATAGGTCGCAAGACTGGTATTCACCCAGTAGGTCTCTTGTTCATGATCTGCGTAGCTGGATCGATTCTTGGACTCTCTGGGATTTTTATCGCTGTACCAATGGCGGTCGTATTATCCACAATCTGTAAGGAATGTGTCAGGAAGGTACGATCGTAGGGGGGCGCCCTATGCTGGATAAATCCTATCGCGACCGAAGAACTGCGTTAGTGCATTCGGGATTTGTACGCTGCCATCTGGTTGCTGGTAATTCTCCAGTATGGCAATGAGGCAGCGTCCTACTGCAAGAGCTGACCCGTTCAGTGTGTGGACATACTCATTCTTCTTGGTCACCTCGTTCTTAAACTTGGTATTCATGCGCCTGGCCTGGAAATCTCCACACCTAGAACAGCTGGAGATTTCTCGGTACTTACCTTGCCCCGGGAGCCGCACCTCTATATCGTACGTTTTCTCGGAGCTGAATCCCATATCCCCACTTGACAGCACGACAGTCCTAAACGGCATGTCAAGCTTCTTTAGGATCGTCTCCGCACACTCGGTCATCCTCTCATGCTCAGCGCGCGATTGCTCTGGGGTTGTGATGCTAACAAGTTCAACCTTACCGAATTGATGCTGGCGTATCATTCCTGCTGTATCGCGACCAGCGGCTCCAGCCTCTGATCTAAAGCATGGAGTGTACGCTGTGTACCTGAGTGGAAGCTCAGCCTCAGGAATAACATCACCATTAAAGATGTTTGAGAGCGAGGCCTCAGCTGTAGGTATTAGGTACGAGCCGAGCGTTGTCTTGAACAGGTCATCTTCAAACTTAGGAAGCTGGCCGACACCGAACATTGCCTTCTGCTCGAGGATCAACGGAACATACACCTCGGTATACCCATGCTCCTTCGTGTGAATGTCTAACATGAATTGAGCTAAGGCTCTCTCGAGCCTCGCAAGGTCAGAGAACAGAAATACGAAACGTGGTCCAGCGATATTGGTGGCTCTTTCGAAATTCATCATCCCAAGCTTGTAGCCTATTTCATGATGCTCAAGAGGAGTGAACGAAAACTCACGCGGCGTACCCCATCTCCTGACCTCCACATTAAACTCCTCATTAGGTCCAACTGGGCACTCATCGGATGGCAAGTTGGGGATGGAGTGAAGAAGGCTCATCAGCTTCTCCTTGGCAGCGTCCGACTCGTTTTTGATGATAGCCATCTCCTTCTTCAGGATCTCCATCTCACTCGCTAGAGCTTGTGTATCCTCCCCCTTCGATTTGGCCACTCCAAACTCGGCTGAGTTGGCATTCCTTCGTGCCTGGATCTTCTGTAGCTCCGTCTGCAGAGCCCTAGTGGCCTCATCAAGTCGCAACAGCTCATCCTCCAAAGGTGTACCGTTCCTGTTCTTGAGTGCGGCATCCAGTGCGCCTGGATGCTCACGAATAAACTTTAGATCAATCATATATGTCTTTCTCGATGATGGTCAGAGTACAGCCGATATCATATCGACGACCGCAGATCTCGACATGAAGCCAGATCTCGAAGCCGCTTCGTTCCCTCCCTTGAATATTATCACGGTTGGAAGCGTTTGGACTCCGTACGTGGCTGCTAAATCGGCTGCCTCATCAACATTAACCTTGACGAACTTCACACTCTCGGTTGACTGCTCGACATCATCGAGTACTGACGACAACATTCTGCACGGTCCACACCACGGCGCCCAGAAATCCACCAACACGACGTCACGCTCCCTCATCACAGTTTGTAGAGCTGCCTCGTCTGTTATCTCAATCATTCTCCACCTTCCTTGATCTTCTCAATCTCTCTCATTACGAGCTCTTCCACGATGTTACGGAGGTGCTGATCCATCCACTCTCTAACAGCTCTCTCTGCAACGGTTGCAACGAGCTGGCTGACTGTCATATCGCCGGTCGTCCGTTGCTGATCACGCTTAGCTCTGTTCCTCCCGTAGGCATTAAATGCTTCAGCCAATTTATCAAACGGCCCAGATCTCTTATGCTGGTCTCTTGCGAGATTTTCAGTGAGTGAACTCACCTCCTCATACGTGTCCTTATTAACATACGTAGCGGAGCTACCATTGGCCTTATTCATATCGGCACCATCTTGCGTGCTTGCAACATCATGCTGGCCGAGAGTGATGACAGGCCCTTGTCCGCCATCACTCTCATGTTGCTCCGTACTATCATGCTCATCCGCACTACAATCCTCCTCGGCGATGTATTTCCTAATCGACGAGAGGATGTCCTCCATTGACATTTCCCCTTTTTGTTCAGGTGAATTCATACTCTCTCCACTCCTACATTCTGCGACGTGTCTGCTCGTAGTGCGCACGGAAATCAACATCGTTACATCTCAGCTTCAGATGTCGTGGACTCATACGCCCGAGCAATGCGATTGCACGACACTGGTTTGCGAAGTACTGTTCCTCGGCCTGTGTCGCAAGTGTTTGTGCTTCAAACAGCTGACTCTGCGCCTCCAAGACATCCTTCATGATCTTCACACCGGCCTTATACTCCTCCATCGTATCGTGGAGGACGAGGGTCCTGAGCTCCACTGCCTTGGCTGCTGAAATCAGATTTTGCTTGGCTGCTCTAATAGCTGCCCAAACAGCACGGACCTCCGACTTAACAGTATCTACCACCTTATCCCTTTCGTCCTTTGATTTCAGTACAATGGCCTGAGCCTTCCTCTTTTCAGCCCTAGAGCTCCCACCATCGTATATCGGAACAGTGACGCCAAGGGAAACAAAGCATGTCTTGGTTGTCGCTTTCTTGTCATGGTCATTAAACTTTTTGATTGACGAGTCGTGGGAATTCTCAGCCCCGGCCGTCAGATCAACCGACGGGTAGAACTCGGTATTAATCTTCCTGACGGTTTCCCTTGCAGCTGAGCATTCTTCTCCTCTCGCAACAACTTCTGGATTGTGCTTTGTAGCGAGTGCAACCGCCTTGTCTTCTGGCATATCATCATCAAACATTTTCGTTGGAATGGTTGGATTGGCTGGCATCCGCATTCCAGTCATGGTTTCAAATTGTGCGCAATATGATGTGTGCTCTGATTCAGCCTTTGCCAATTTTGACTCCGTCTCTGACGTAGACGCATCTGCCTGCAGCACATCAAGCTCCTTTGCTGTACCAGCCTGCAGCATCCGCCTTGCGACATCGGCGCTTTCTTTTCTGGCCCTCAGCAATGCTTTAAGATGTGAGATCTCCTTTTGTTTAGCTATGATCGTGAAGTACGATATACAAGTATCTCTCAGCACCTGCTGTACCTGTGCATCACATGCCGCCCACTTCGCCTTTATCTTGTGTTCCACCTCGCTACACGCCGCCTTATCCGCTCCACACCTAAATAAGTTCTGTTTGATCTGTATGCCATATTCGGTGACTCTGTCTTTGTTAGTCGCGTCCACGGCGGGATTAACCGATTTATCACGGGAATGAAAAGTTCTGTTGTTAAGCTTCCTGCCGGCAGTAAAAGTGGCGTGAGGCCGGAAAGCCGATTTAGCCACAACTATGTCTTCATGTGTCGCCCGCATTTCATCAGCCTGTGATTTGAGATCCTTATTGTTCACGATCGTACTGTCTAGGATTAGACTCAGTGTATCGGGAATACGGCCTATCCTAACGTTATCGTCCTTCCCATCATTATTTTTGATATTGCTACCTTTATCGCCCTTGCCATCTCCACCATTCTTTTTATCATCATTCTTATTAGAGCTGACTGGCTTCGACTCCATGACTCCTTCTGCTATTGATGTAGACACAACGGTCATCTGCCACATGAGCAGAAGCAACAGACTCTTTGCGATCATACCGGAACCGACATTCATAAAATTTACATCAATGCGCAGTGGCTAGGATAGCACCAAGCTCCGACAAATTACACAAATTTTGCGACCTGTCCAGGTTCACCTACTTTGAGATACATTCCCCCCCTAAACATTTTTCTCACCCTATTCATAATTCCTTAACCTTTCCCCCCTTATCATATACATAAGAATCTATATGGGGAGGAAGACCCAATGAACAAGTTAGTACT
>JAISWU010000042.1 GCA_031270735.1 Holosporales bacterium
CAAGATGGACATCATAAGATGGGGGACTTTAAGATATCTGAGTTTTGATATTTATATGTTTAATCTGCTTTGCAAGCGTGATTCGGTACTCTCGGCTTCAGCCGAGAGGGAATCCATACGTAAGGTAATACAGGAAAGTGGTATAATCGCGCCGAAAACGGATTTGGGCAATTGAGATACGTGCAGATCACAGAGTCCATCCTACAGGAAGTGTTAAGAATACGTAACTGCCCGGCGTTCGCAGCACCAAAGGTAGTTATAGATTCGAGGCAAGTTACCGGCGGGGAGTTGTTTATAGCAATCTCTGCTGGTAATGCCTTCGTGGTAGACGCACTAGCGAATGGTGCTGTTATGGCGATCATAGATGATGCCATGTATATGGTTGCTGGGAAAACTGTGTTGGTCAGTGACTCATTGGAAGCTCTCAAGGCAATCGGTTCCTATATAAAAATTGAGGCAGCTCCAACCCTGTTGGTTGGGATCACAGGAAGCGTTGGGAAGACGACAACTAGGCAGTGGTTGCACTCCGCCCTCAGCAAGAAGTTCAATGTTGTCTCGAGCATGAGAAACTATAACACGAAGTATGGCCTACCGATCTGCCTTACCACCCTCGAGTCCACAACCAACTTCGGAATCTTTGAGATGGGATCTAGTAACCCGGGGGAGATCTCCGAACTCTCGACTTATCTGAATCCAGACGTGGGAGTCATCACTACCATCTGCGAGGCACATATCGGGAAATTTGGTAGTATGCCAGAAATTATCCAAGAGAAGATTTCTGTGATAGACGGTATCAAGAAGGGTGGAGTCATTGTGTGTGATGGTGATTTGGAGTGCGCCGGCATGATCAAAGAGCGAGCGTACTTAAGAGGGATATCCACCATCTCAGTTGGCTTCAGCCCGGCCTGCGACTTTCGGATCAAATCAGTCAGAGGTAAGGTTGTTGAGCTAGCTACTCCAGCTGGTTCAGTCGAATATCAGATCGCGTCGGTCGGTAGACACTTTGCGTACATGAGTGCATGCGTCGTTGCTACGATATACGCGATGGGACTTGAACCGCAAGACTTCCTCGAGTACTTCAGTGACCTGAAGCCGATGGATGGAAGAGGAGTCAGTACGCAATACGTTATGGACTGGGTGGAGTTTACGTTGATAGATGATTCGTACAATGCGAGCCCAACGGCAGTCCTTGCCGCCCTAGAAGCACTGGATACTTTGGATGCTCCGAGCAAGATCGTGGTACTTGGGCAAATGCAGGAGTTGGGCGAACACACAGTGCACTACCACAAGCTGGTGGCGGAGAGGCTGCATGAAATGAATCTGCAGAGAGTCTTCTTTATAGGAGAAGCGAGTCTCTTCGATACCATGTGTAGCATCGGGCCAACTATATGCTTTGAAGTTGCAGACGACGTAGCAGCACATGCTGTGTTACAATCGGTACAAAACAGCGGCAGCGTGGTTCTTCTAAAAGGGTCCAGGAGTGTAGCGCTGGATAGGATTGCATCGTACATCCACAAATACTGCAAGGGATAAGAAATGTTCTACAACATCGTCTACAAACTGCTCGGAGCAAACTACTCCATTCTCAACATACTGAGGTACGTGACCTTCCGCTCGATTTGTGCATTCTTCACGTCTATGTTCATTGTGTTGATCATCGGCCCTAGAGCCATAAGGTTCTTGAGGACATTTCAGTTGAATGGGCAACCGATCAGGGATGATGGTCCTGCCTCACATATCGAATCAAAGAAGGGGACTCCTACCATGGGAGGGACCATGATTATTCTCTCTGTATGTTTCAGCAGTCTCCTGTTTGCCGACCTCTCGAATGTATTCGTTCTGACGGCTCTCGGTATCATGCTTGGATTCGGAGGAATAGGGGCGCTTGATGATTATCACAAGGTCAAGAAGCACGACTACCACGGTATGGCCGGTAAGAAAAAATTCTTGCTGCAGGTAGCCGTCGCCTCGTGCTGCTACTGCATTGCTCATATGTATGACAGCTTCGATGGAGCGTTCAGTGTGTTCTTCCCGATCATCAAGAACGTACATATTGACCTTGGGTGGTTTTTCGTAGCGTGGGCGGTCTTCGTGATAGTCGGTAGTTCGAATGCTGTGAACCTAACAGACGGGCTTGACGGGCTCGCAGTTGGTCCGGTTACAATGACGGCGATTTGCTTTGCCGTTATTAGCTATCTCGTTGGAAACAGCGTATTTGCGGAGTATCTCAAGATCCCATGTGTGATCGGTGTCTCGGAATTATGTGTATTCCTAGGGGCATTGGTTGGTGCAGGCCTCGGGTTTATGTGGTTCAATGCCCCACCTGCAAAGGTGTTCATGGGAGACACTGGGTCAATTGCAATAGGTGGTTCGCTAGGCTACGTCGCGATTATGACCAAGCAGGAGCTGATCCTACCGATCGTAGGTGGCATATTTGTGTTGGAAGCCGTCTCCGTAATTCTGCAGGTGTCATACTTCAAGTTAGCCCGAAAGAGGATATTCCTGATGGCTCCAATCCATCACCACTTCGAGAGGCTCGGTTGGTCCGAGCCTACAGTGGTATTCAGATTCTGGATAATCTCGATAGCCCTAGGAGTCGCCGCCCTCGCAACCTTGAAGATTAGGTAGAGTAACTCATACACTGTGAAGCTGCAGCCAGGATGGCGGATACCTCATCCACCTTCAGGCTGGCTCCACCTACGAGTACCCCAGAGATCTCATCCATTTTCAGAATGTTAAGTGCATTTGCTGATGTAACACTTCCACCGTACATTACTTTGGAAATCACATACCTCCGTCGCAGGCATGCCGCGACTCTCTGAATATCACCAACACCAGGGAGTCGTCCGGTACCTATAGCAGAGACCGGCTCGTATGCCAGTATAACATCGTCGTGATGAGCTTGCAATAGCCCCTCGATCTGTTCTGTAATCTGAGATTCATAATCATCCGACACACATAGGATTGCCGTAATGCCACACCGTACTGCGCTCGCTAATTTTGCGTGAATCAATTCGGTATCTTCCCCACGGGAGCGACGTTCGCTGTGTCCTAGTATTACATATTTGACACCAACACCCATCAGCATATCAGCAGACACTTCCCCAGTGTGTGCACCGGAACCACCGTACACGGAGCAATCCTGTGCTGCCAGCTTAAACCGTGGTTCCATTGAGTTTGCATATGCCAAGAAAATATCTGGCATGGCAATCACCAGATTTCGGAGAGCAACATCATTTGGCAGGTAAGCCATAGCAGAAACGCACGAGTCTACCAACTGGATGCTGCCATTCATCTTCCAGTTACAAACAACGAGCTTGGACATGCGTAATGCCTGAACGCTAGGAACATACTGTGAATGATACAGCAGTTAGGGGCTGTGAGTGATACACAAATATGACATGATTGTTGCTAAAACGCCACATATTTCTACAATATGCATGACACATACCCATATTGTTTGATCCGTAAAAACTGTACAACTTAGTCTGATATAGAGGGTTATTTATAACTATGAGGGTATGATGAAGATAAGAAAAATTGCTGTAGCAGCAGGAATGTTGGCGACGGTGTCGTGTTGTGATCTACACGCTACCACATCAACAGCAAGAGGGTTTTACACAGGGCTCGGCTTCGGTTTTGGCTGGAGGAATTACGTGGGTAAGACCACAGTTCCTGTTGCTGCATTTGCGGTACAAGCACCACCTCTGGCTGCCGCCGTAGATGTAAATGAGAAGCTGAAAAAGGGGAAACCGGCATTCCAGTTATTCTGTGGATATGATTTCGCTTGGAAGTCGTTCGTGCTTGGATTCGAGCTACAAGCTGGGTACCATCTAGGTAGGATCAAGAAAACATTCAAACTGATTGCAGCGGCTGGAGCAGTGGACGATGCCGAGGTGACAGCGAAGGCATCGCCATACATTGGAACCCTGCTACGCATAGGATGCAACGTCGCAGGAGTAGCAATGTACGCGGTTGGTGGAGTGCGCTTCGTACACCACAATCTACGGATGAGAGACACGGCTGGTAACGGTGCAGTAGCAGGAGCAGCAGCCTTCGACATAACCGAGAAGAAGTGGAAGGCTCATCCATGCGCAGGTGCAACTCTCCAGTACGAATTCTCTCAGGGATATTTTGCACGGCTGGATTATTTACACACGTTTAGGGTGAAGGTAAAGAGCGTAGTTAAATGTTCCGACGATACCGTTACCTTAGGATTCGGTGTGAAGTTCTAAGAGCATAAATGAGGAGGGACGTATGAGGTGGCATTAAGCTTCCTCGTACTCACTCTTTCCTCAAAACGTAGAAGCGGTTTTGAGAGGGCTTTTGGGTAGCTCCGATTCCTAATCTCAATCTTAAATTTGGTAATCTAATATGCCCATACTTCATGTAGCAAGACGCATAAACACCAAGGCTCTTGACTAGTAAAATCTATTTTGGGAGAAAATTTTGGCTATCAAATGAGCCAAATTTTCTCCCCTGTGATTGAATCTAAACTCACATTCCTTCAGATGCAATATGAAAGATTC
>JAISWU010000043.1 GCA_031270735.1 Holosporales bacterium
AGTAGATGAGGTAGAGATAGGTGATGTAGTAGAGAGGGGAGTAGCTGATCATGTAATGGAGATGCAGGGGGTGGTAGCAAGGCAAGCACATCAGTTGAGGTGTTATCAGGAGGTGATAGGGAACTATGAGAGGTTGAGTAGGAAGACACTCAAGGTGTTACAGGGATTGAGCGATAGTGATGCAGGAGTAGCGAGGGAGAGGACCTTAATGAGGTTGGCAGATGAGGTAGGGATTGATCTAAGAATGGAGAGAGCAACAAGTGAGGAACCAGAGACGGGAGAACCAGCAGAAGTAGAACCACTACTCAGAACAGGTACACTCCATCAGAAGGCAACTACATTGATAGAGGGGCTGGATGAGGTTAGGGAGAGGACGTTAGCAGAAGAGATGCGAGCAACCCCCTCAACAGGACCGGGGAGCATACTCGACATGCACGCTGATCTCCACGCGTGGAACTACATCAAACAACTTAACCCGGACACCAGAGCTAGTGCGTACATGCTCACACCCCTGATGCAGGTGATCAGGTACGTAATCATGAACCCGGAGCGGGGGGACAATACTGTGTGGTGGAGGTGGGTCGCGACGTACAGCGAAGAACCCGCGACGATGACGGTGGTGCGAATCAGCTACAAGGTCGGGACACAACAGACAAACGAATGGGCGATATTCGTGAAAGACGAGGCCCAAGTCGCAATAGCATTCGAAAGATACCCCAACATAGGAGCAACGCTAAGGTACGACGAACTGTGGGCGACATACGACCAGGTCGAGAGCACACGCACCGCACAGGTTGGAAAAGCCACAGTACGGCAGACAACGGGAATAAAGGCGTTCGTCCCAAGCAGCTCAGAGGAGGAAAACACCAGGAGCATGTGGGAACACCCTGACCAAATCAACGCATACTACTACGCGGGGTTGGCACTCGGCCACGTGGGACACAGCGCGCGAACCAGACGCATTATGAGGATAGAGGTCTAACATACCCTCTATAAGAACACCACCCATATCCAGAACAGCCTCTCTCCATCTCCCGGAGGGAGGCCTCGCTTCTGGGCGTGTGAGTTGTTTATTCACACGGGGTTGCGAGCCGGTGATATAATCTGAGAGATCGGTACACGATTAGATTCCTGGTAGAGATATGGCTGGTTCGCGACACGCATTACCTGTAACAAGAAGTGAAGATTTTTCTGGGTGGTACCAGGCGGTTATCACTGGGGCAGACTTGGCAGAGAACTCCACAATCAGGGGGTGTATGGTGATCAAGCCATATGGCTTCGCCGTATGGGAACTGATGCAAAAGATCCTTGATGACAAGTTCAAGGAACACGGCCACGTGAACGCCTACTTCCCGATGTTCATACCAATCGACCTCTTCGAGAAAGAGGCAGAGCATGTGGCTGGCTTCGCGAAGGAGATGGCTATCGTCACCCATCACAGGGTTGAACAGATCGACGGTAAGCTTGTGCCGTCTTCTCCACTGGAAATTCCTCTTGCGGTCCGGCCGACATCGGAGTTAATCATCGGCGAGTCAATGGCACGCTGGATAACATCATACCGTGATCTTCCACTCCTCATTAACCAGTGGTGCAATGTTGTGAGGTGGGAGATGCGGACTAGGATGTTCCTGAGGACAACCGAGTTCCTGTGGCAAGAGGGCCATACAGCACATGAAACTGAAGAGGAGGCGCGAGCAGAGGCGACGTTGATGCACGACGTGTATAGGTGGTTCATATGTGACGTACTCAAGATGTTCGGAATACCAGGAGAGAAGCCGGCATACGATAAGTTCGCAGGGGCTGTTGACACGTACACCATTGAGTCGATGATGCAGGATGGCAAGGCCCTGCAGTCCGCCACTAGTCACTACCTCGGACAGAATTTCTCGAAGGCAGTTAACATGGTGTTCCAGGACCGTGATGGTAACTTGCGTAATGCCTATACAACATCATGGGGAATATCTACCAGGATCATAGGCGGACTCATAATGAGCCACTCAGATGACGATGGACTTAACCTACCATCAGCAGTCGCTCCATACCATGTAGTGATAGTGCCAATCATCAGAGACCAGGCAGCAAGGAGCGATGTCATGGAGTATTGCGAGTCCATCAAGAGTGAACTCCGCCATACGACCAGGGTGCTCGTAGATAATAAGGATGCCCCACCACAGAACAAGAAGTGGGACTACGTAAGAAAGGGGGTGCCGCTCATCTTAGAGATCGGCCAGAAAGAAGTAGACAACGATGTGGTGTGCGTTACTAGGAGAACAACCCTTGCGAAGGAAAGCATGGGCAGGAGTGAGTTCATCAGTAGCATCCACGACCTGATCGCACAGCATGATACCACCTTGCAGCAGAGATGTGAGGAGAGTTGTAAGCGACGGGTAAATGACTCCGTAAAGACCATCGATGAGATGGTTGAGTTCTTTGAAACGCACGGTGGTGGGTTTGTGAAGGCGAAGTTCGATCCGTCCGTAACTGACGTGTCAGTCCTCGATAAGATAGCCGTGTCAGTTAGGTGCATTCCAACGCGGCAATCGCACACCAGCGGTAAGTGCATCATCACAGGAGCTGATACAGACGTAGACGCCATCTTTGCGAAGAGCTACTAGCCCAGCTCTACATGTTCTCCGATTAACCCATCCTCGGTAAATCCCGTAACCTCCACATTCACGACATCGCCTGATGTTGCCTTAGTGGTATCTATATTAACCATCTGTAGTGGAATGAATGAGTCTGTTTTTCCATACGCAGACTTATCGGAGCATTCCTCTATGATTCCACGTACCGTCGTACCAACCATGTGCTCAAAGAATTTCTGCTTTATCTCGTGGGCTTTAGCCCTCAACTCCTTCGCCCGCTCCAATATGAGCACTCTCGGGTTCTGGATCATTCTGGCAGCTACGGTCCCGTCGCGTGGAGAATATGGGAACACGTGCAGCAACGTCAGTCCCGCCTCGTCGACTAGGCTCAGTGTGTTCTGAAACATCGAGCTTGTTTCAGTTGGGAAGCCTGCTATCAGGTCACATCCAAGTATGATGTTGGGACGGTGCTCCAGTAGATACCGGCACAGATTTATGACATCACTCCTACTGTGCCGGCGTCTCATAGCCTTTAGGACGGCGTCATCTCCGGACTGTATGCTGAGGTGAAGATGAGGCATTATCCTATGCTCCCCGATGAACAGTTCACTCAGCCTAGCATCCACTCCATGTGGATCTAGTGATGAGATTCGCAGCCTGTGCATCTCAGGAAACGTCCTCAAAGTAGCCTCGATCACATCGGCTAATACCGGTCCATCCAGATCTTTCCCGTACGATGTTATGTCGATTCCTGATAATACGACCTCCTTACATCCAGCCACCAAGAGCTCCTCTACTCGATTCAGGATATCCTTAATCGGTAAACTCTTGGTGGAGCCCCTTGTAGATGGAACGATGCAGTACGTGCACCAATTGTCGCATCCATTTTGGATCTGTAGGAAGGCTCTGATCTTGCCTTGAAAGATCGCGCTATGGTCGACGTCGGTAGAAGGGGACTGATCGTGCTGGCCTGTGATGTACGCGCTGATGTCACCCTTCTCATCGTTCTGTACAACCTTGTGGATCCCATCCAATGAGCTGAAGTAATCATATGATGTCTTAGCAGCACACCCAGTGACGATAATCTTCGCTCCGCTGTGTTCTTTGATAGCCTTCCTCACTGCCTGTCTAGACTGCCTCTCTGCCTCGTGTGTGACTGCGCAGGTGTTGATCACAATGATATCAGAATCCGGTGCTGCCTGCTCAAGCATGGCCTTGGCAACTTCGGACTCATATAAGTTGAATCGACACCCCAACGTAATGGTCTTAATGCTAGCCACCTGTGTTGCTCGACGTACGTCTATTCCTCAGAAGTATCGGAATTCCGATGACCACAAATACCGCCAGTATCACAATAGGTGGAATGATATCCTGGGCCAAAGCAAACAGGCAGAATGCGGCGGCTGAGCAAGAGAGTACGTACCGATGCCATCTTGCCTTTGGGTCGATGTACCACTTCTTGATAAGCTTGATGTACGCGAGACAACATACCAGGTACACACACATGAACACACCTGACATACGAGATATCAGTTTATCAAATCCGTCCTGCTCAATTCTCTCAAGAACAAGGAACGGAATGCTACCACAGAAAGAAAATGCTAGTGCTGCAATCGGGGCATCATGCTTATTGAGCTTCCCGAAGGCGCTTGGGAATAGCCCATCCATGTACGCACAATGTGCAATCTGGCCACTAGTGAAGATCCAGGAGTTTAGAGTACTTAGGCAGACCACGATCGCTAGTACAGAGATTATGATATCACCTGCGCTACCGAACACCTTATCCATCACAAGCGCGTATGGTGCCTCTGTCTTAGCTAACTCCTCGAAGCCAACCACGCCTGTGACCGAGATGGTATTGAGAACATAAACTAGCGCCACACATATCGTTCCAACTGCCAGCGCACGTGGTATGGTTTTCTTTGGGGTTCTGACGTTACACGTGGCAGCAGTGGCACACTCCACTCCCACGAATCCCCAAAATGTTAGGAGGGAGGTCGTTGCGATTACAGATAGTGCACTTGGCGCAGTTGTAGACTCCGGGGGCGCCACTTGGCTGAATGATTCTGAATCGAAAAACATGAAGAAGATAAGCGGCAAAATGAAGAGCGGAACGTACTTCAGTATCGTCAGACAAAACCCTATCCACCCTATTGTGTTGACACGTACGATGCTGATACATGTGATTGCGAATAACATTGATACCTCCAACACCAGTGCCTGTGTGATTGAGGTTTCGCCGATTATCGAGGATAGATATTTCATGGCGGTAACCAGGAGTATCGAGTTGCTTGCCCACGATATCATCCAGTACGTCCAGCCCGTGAAGAAGCTCGTTGATTTTCCAAACGCTTCAAGCACGTATGTATGGGGGCCCCCACTATTTGTGAAGCGCGATGACATATCCGAAAAGATGAGGGCAAGAGCGATGGCACCAGCAACGGACACAAGCCATCCCCAGAGTCCAAGAACGCCGTACTTCGCTAATGACGACGGCAATACAAAAACGCCCGACCCCAATTGACTGCTTATTACAATCGATACTAATGCGCAGAACCCTAATTTACTTTTCTGATGATCCATAAACCCCCTGAGGCATACATAAAAAAACACCGCCACTCGCCGCTGTTACCTAGCGGCTACGATAACTAGTATAAATGCAGGGCGGAGGAAACTCAAATTGTATCATGACTCTTATGCTAGTTCCTTAAAGTCTTTATCCACAGCCATTGTTACGCAAGAGTCGGACCAGACATTGAGTGCAGTCTCTATCATATCGATAACTCCATAGAATGGAAGGATCACCCCCATCAATGGCATCGGAATATCCATCGATGACAGAAGGCTGGCACTCAGGAAGAAGCATCCCATGGGAACCCCTGCATTGCCAATTGCTGCGAGAGTTGCAATGAGCACCCACGTCAGTATGGTGAACGACGTAATTTCGACGCCGTGGTTCTGCATGACGTATATGACGGTTGTGAAGATGAACGCCGCACACCCATTCATGTTGATTGTCGTGCACAACGGCAATGTAAACCTGCTGATCTTATGGTCGATGCCAAGCTTGGACTCTATCGTATCGATCGTAACCGGCAATGTAGCCGAGGACGACTTAGAAAAGAATGCGACTGACAAGGCTGGTAGCATTGCCTTCATCGCCGCGAGTGGGTTTATTTTTTTGGCAGCTAGCATCAGTGGTAGGATGACGATCCCCTGCACCAGATTAGCCGCTATGATCACAAGGAAGTATTTCCCCATTCCAGCGAGGTCAGTCCCGCTCTGCAGCTCCTTAATGCTGACAGCTACAAAGCCAAACAATCCGATTGGTAGGATCTTCACTATCAGTCTCGTGATCGTAAAGAACACGCTGTGGATACCTCGAAAGAAAGACACGACAGAACTCTTAGCATCACTCTCTTTGATAAACCTAATTGCGATCCCAAGGACCACGCTTATTAGGAGTACACTCAGCACCTTGTGCTCCATGAAGGAGTTTAGGATGCTATCAGGAACAACCTCTAGAAAATATTTTAGGTAGTTCGTAGCTATCGGCTTAGCATCAGCCGAGTGCTCTGAAAGCAGTGTTACGTTTGAAGGTGAGATCAATACGTACAGTGTCGCGCTGAGGGAGGCTGCAACCACAGTTGTGGCGATCGTATAGAAGAGAGTCTTCTTCCACACGCTGACCATTGACCTATCGGAGTCATAGCTTGAGAGCGCAATGATGACTGAAAGGGAAATCACCGGCATGCTAATGCACCTGAAGATCCTCACAAAAATCTCTGAGCACAATGAGCCGATCTGCATCAGAGAGTCGACCCCAGACATTCCACATGCAACACCGAGAGCGATGGCAATTAGATACCACAGAGCGCTCTTCTTACATGTGATACTATTACAACATCCACAAGCCATAACCTTACTCCACTAACCCCCTCAAAAATTTGTCCACGGAGAATGGCTCAAGTCTATCCTCGCTCTCTCCGGTACCAACTCCTAGTATCGGAATCTGAAACTCGTTCGCTACATTCACTATCGCTCCTCCCTTCGCACTGCCGTCCATCTTACTGATGATGAGTCCTGAAATCTGATGCACCTTGCTAAACTCCTTGATCTGCTCGATAACGTTCTGGCCGGTCGTAGCATCGATGACCAATATGTTCATATGCGGAGCTGTCGGATCGAGCTTAGCAACAACCCTGTGGATCTTTGCCAGCTCATTCATTAGATCTGCGTTGTTATGCAGCCTGCCAGCTGTATCAATAATCAACACGTCGCATTTTGAAGAACGCATCGCATCAAATGCTACGCTCGCCGGATCTTGCCGATCTCCCGCCGTGAAGATATCGCACCCGATCCTCGATGCCCACTCCGAAAGCTGCTCCGTAGCTGCAGCTCGAAATGTGTCGCATGCCACAACACCTACAGAGAACCCGCGATTCTTCAGAAGGAATGCAAGCTTCGCTACAGTCGTCGTTTTGCCACTACCATTCACGCCAGACAGAACCATCACGTATGGCGCTTTCGATGAATCTACCTCAATCTCCTTGAACAACGGCAACAGGATCCTCTCAAGCTTAGCCTTAAGTGCAGGTATGATATTATCTGCACCTCTCACTTCCTTCGCAATCTTCGACGCAAGCGCACAACCGAAATCAGCCTCAATTAGGATATCTTCGAGATCACAATCCCCAACACGCGCCACTCCATCGCGCCCCATAATTCCACAGATTGCAGATTTCAGTTTCCTAAAGAACGACACACTAAGCGGGATCGAGAGCACACACCAACCACCAAGATACCCCAGGCGTATCTGACAACTCCAGCACCCTATCACAGTTGCGCACCGTAAATCAATTTCGATTTCGTTTCATCATTCAGCGCTGTAGATTAAATTCTGGCCTAGTAAACATCTTGGCTAGCCAGCACCACGTTAGTACAATTGAATCATAATACGGTGTACCTCAAGACAATAATGAAAAGATACATGAGAACAACAAAGCTAATACTGATGGCGATAGCTAGCATCATGGAGATCAATACGGCACGGAGTACAGAGGCTCTGGTAAGCCAAATGCAATCTATCGCAGAGTTGGTTAACGCCACCGCACAACATACACTACTCTGTACTCCAGAACCACCCAACGGCGAAATAGCCAAGCGTACGTCAGACCTCAATCTAAGGAGGCCTCACAGATGCATCGCTGGAGCGGAAGGCGGAGCGGACAGCTGGCCGCTACCAAACAGCAGCGCAGCAAGGCCGGCAAACGCGCAATGACGCGCGGAACAAAGTACGCACGGTAGCTGGAGGCGAGACGATGGATAGTATGGATGCAGTAATTGCGTGGTTAGCAAGAGACATGACCCGCGAACTACTGGTAATACCACCACCTTTGCCAGCCACAGCAACTACCAGAGAGGACAAAATCGAGCGAATCGCGAAAATGCAGTGGACAGTTGAGTATTTAGGGGCGACCATCCCAGCAGTCCGACGTCAGGTTGGGGAGAGAACACGAGATGATCAAGCAGGCATTCGATGGCTACTGCAGACACTGCAGCAGTGTCAAAACCCAAGGCACCGACTGCGGCAAATAGCAGATCAACTAGACCAAGAAGACAGGATGGCGGAAGAACTGAACTACGTGCTGCACATGGCAGATCTAGCCGCACAGCGAATCGTAGCGCAATATCTCCGAGAGTCCTCACCTGCCACCGAAGAGACTCGGGCCAAAGCAGAACTACAACTTGAGGAACTACAATGCTTGCTGAGATGTACTGAAACAGTATACCAGAAGCTGATCGAGCAGTGATGAAAGTCCTGTTCAAACACATGGCAAAGGATGTCTCGATATTATAGAATGGACCGCAGTGTGGTGTCGGTAGGACAGTGACTGTATGAGGTTAGGCATCAGCGGCTCCTGCCTGATTAAGATATCCATATTTCTGGCGTTCGTCGCTGTGGTGGTCTGCGGGCTTTTCAACATCTTAAAGAGCTCGTTCATCTACAACGTTCCCATTAATTCAGTGATCATAGGCAGCTTCGTTATTGGGATTGTATTCATATACAGTAAGCTCTTCCTGATGGGGGCGGAATACTCGAAGCTTAGGAATTTCGATAAACTGACTAAGCAGGAACTTCAGCATTTTAAGCTGCTACGCCCTCTGACATTGTATATATCGAAAAGCAACAAGATGGTGTCTCAGGCGAAGCTACAGACCATCCTTGGGAGCATCGAAAAGAAGGTAGATGACGCATCGTCATTCCCTCGGTATGTTACTGGACTCCTGATCTTCCTCGGACTCCTCGGTACGTTCTGGGGACTGTCTCACACGATAGGGAATGTCGCTAATATCATTGACAATCTCGGATTCGAGGATACAGGCGCATCTGAGTCATTCGCAAACCTTAAGGATAGTCTGAAGATACCGCTGTCTGGAATGGGGATAGCATTTGGTTGCTCACTCTTCGGATTATCCAGCTCACTCATCATCGGATTCCTGAATATTAACTTCAAGAGAGCGTCCGATAGGTTCCTAGAGGCAATAGAAGAGTGGCTCTCGAAATACACCACAAGCTTTGATGCCATCGATAACTACCAGGAATTTCATGGCCCTGTATTCTCGATGGGGCTGTTGGAGAAGACGGTGGAGACGATATACGCATTCCAGCATCAGCTGAATGACCTCGATGGAAATAGGACGTCGATCATCAATCTGCAGAAGGATGTGGCCCAGAAGATCTCCAAGCTAACTGATACCATTGCGATGCACCAGGATGCCGTGAGGGTCATTACTAGAAATCAGATGGAATTGCACGAGCTTGTAATCAAAGGAACACAGCAGCAAAATGATGGCATATGGAGTGAGATCCTGAAGAAGCTCGAGGCGATCGAGTCATTGATGAATGGCGTCATCCAGAGCTCCAACGCTAACAAAGACCAGATAATTGATAGCCTCGGCAAGGAGCTTCGGATGGTCTCAAAAACGATCTCATCGATAGCGCACGATTACCAATGAACGATTTCAGAGATAAGCTAGCCTCCATACTGGAGAGGTACGAAGTAGTCGGTTCAATGCTCAACGACAGCACCTCGCTCGACCGTAACGAGTACGTGAGCCTATCGAAGGAGCACTCCGATCTGTCTGAGATTGCTGATGAAATCAAGAAGCTACAGGAGAAGGAGATCGAGCTACATGAAGCTGACGAGCTCATGAAGTCTGATGACCACGACATTAAGGACATGGCTTTTGATGAAGCAAAGCTCCTGAAGAGCGCAATCGCAGACATCGAGCAGAGAATCAAGGTACTGCTGCTCCCGAAGGACATCGATGACGATAAGGGAGCAATCCTAGAGATTAGAGCCGGCACCGGTGGTGATGAGGCCGGCCTCTTCGCGGCTGATCTATTCAGGATGTACACATCGTATGCTGCCATTCACGGCTGGACGTTTGAGGTACTCGAATTTCACGAAAGCGGAATCGGCGCGATCAAGGGCGCCAGCGTCAGTATATCAGGTAAGGGGGTCTTCGCAAGATTAAAGTTTGAGTCAGGCGTGCACAGGGTACAGAGGGTTCCGGAAACTGAGGCAGCTGGTCGTATACATACATCAGCCGCGACAGTTGCTGTACTACCAGAGGCCGAGGAAGTCGACATCCACATAGATGAGAAGGATCTACAAATTGATACGTACAGGGCTTCTGGAGCTGGAGGGCAGCACGTCAACAAAACAGACAGCGCCGTCAGGATCACGCATATCCCAACAGGGACTGTGGTTGCCGTACAGGACGAGAGGTCTCAGCATAAGAATCGCTCGAGGGCTATGAAAATCCTGAGGGCCAAGATCTATGAGAATGAGAAGCAGAAGCTGAATGCCTCGCGCTCAGAGAGTCGTCGCCTGCAGGTTGGAAGTGGCGATAGATCCGAGCGCATCCGTACCTACAATTTCCCACAGGGTAGGGTCTCGGACCATCGTATCAACCTCACACTGTACAAGATAGAAAAGATCATGGATGGGTCGGCGCTCGACGAAATCATAGACAAGCTCATTGAGCATGTGCAGGCAGGAGCCTTGAAGTAGCGGCATTTCCGCCTCCTCGTAGCACCTGGAAATATCTCCTAAAATTATTTTTGCTTTTGTGATTGACACGGCGTGACGCTAGTTGATACCCTGTAAGCACGAGGAGGAAAAGGGGAGATAACCACAAATGACAATGGGGAGGATTAGTGTGCTTTGCGTTGTAGCGAGCGTGATGGCCAGTGTGGCCACATCAGCACTGGGATCACGATCAGCAACATCTAGCGATAGCGAGGATAGCTCGGATCTAGAATTGCGATCAACGACATCTAGTGGACGCAGTTCATCACTGGAATCACGATCAGCGACATCTAGTGATAGTGAGCAGAGCTCGGAGCTGGAATCACGATCAGCAGCATTGAGTTCGGACAGTGACGACATTGTTGAACGCGACGTTAAGTCCAAGTTTATAGCTATGCCAAAAATATCATTTGCTGGAGTACCAGTTAGTAAGAAACAGCAGGTAAGGCTATACAGTACGTTGACACCGCTTGGTAATAAACTAAATGAAGCACGAGATACATTTGCGCAGGCAACTGAGCTATACGTGCAAATCTTGGAACGCATCGCAGACTACGGGGACAACACCAGCGAATATGCTGAAGGAATCGCTGAGCAGTTTGTTGCGTTAATGTCGAAGATAGGCGACCAGGTATCCGAATCGATACTGGCAGGCAATCAATACAGCGTACCGGATGAGTTTTAAACGTTAGGAGTAATAAAATGGGGAGGAAAAACAAATGAACAAAAGAATCACAGCAGCGTGCGCTATGGCTATATCGCTGCTCACAGTAACAAAAGCGGTCGCAATGGAGAGCCCAAAAAAAGACTCTGATTCAGAGCGCTCAGGGTGTGGTCTACATGGATTGCATCCAGGGCACAAGCACCCGTTAGAGGCTCTGCGGCGGTGCGATAGTGTAAAAGCCCTTGCGGACTTGAGAACATGCATGGGGAAAGTAATGCTTGGAACAAATCAGTACAGAGAATGCGCACAAGGTATACACGCAGCTGCAGAAGCTATTGCAATAGCTAGCCAGAAGGGTGGCGGTTCTCATCCTGACGCGGAAGAGCGATTAGCGGCACATGTAGAGTGGCGTGAAGGGCCAGAAGGTACCGCAACGGTATTTAAACATGTAAATGAACTTGTGCAGCAGATAGCGACGCTGTACACGGCATTAGCATTCAGAAACGACCATCTGTGCGCTAAAGCAGAGCTGGATGACGGATTGGAGGATCTATGATGAAGAAACAAACAATGGCAATAGTGATTACTTTGCAAGCAGCGGCAATCGCATACACATCCAACGATGCAGAGGCATCAAGAAGTTACTCAAGAAGCAACAGAGGCCCTGTAATATCGCGGGTTTATACAGCAGGCGACACCGGTAGTACCAGTAGTCATCACTGTGGATCGCATCACGGGCCGCATCACGGATTACACCCTTGGCCTGTGGTACCGCCAAGCCCAAGGCCACTGTTGAACAGTGCTATCGCAAACAAGGATGTGGCTGACACACTTGAGCAAGCCAGAGATGGGGCTGCGGCGGCAATAGAGCAGCTCACGTGTGTCTATAAGAAATGCTGGGAAACCGTAAGGCACCGGCCCACACACCGTGAAGAAAGTGCACTACTTGAGCATGCGATGACGCTCCCATTTGATGGGGAGGAAATAGGAATGACGTTTCGAGGAGATGTTGCTCCAAGATTAGTAATGGCAGCAGAGTCACGAGTATCTACTACAGAGGCTGTGCTTAACCTGCTTGCTGAGCATGGGAGACTAGTTGGCCACCAGGCGGCTATCACAGCATTTATGGAGATAGTGGCAGGTGAGGACTATACCAGGAAACATAGGCCTCATAAGCATCACAAACACGAATCTGATGAGTCTGAGGAAGCGGATGAGGGTGCGGAAGACGAGGTTTGATCCGTACCCAGTATAGTCGTGTAGCAATTAATTTAGAGGGAGAAAAAGATGAATGTAAGAACGAAACTAGTTACCATTGGAGTCATGGTGGCGACCGTAGCCATCACAACAGATGGTTACGCAACAAGAACGGCACGGAGATCCGGGCTACGTGATGATGACGCGTGCAGCGTTAGCAGCTTTCGGAGTACAAGCAGTGTGAGTAGTACTAGCTCCAGAAGACCAGTCAGAGCACATGCAAGGTGGGTCACACGGAAGCAAGTCGATGATGATTTTGGTCCAGCTGTGGTAAGCCGTGACTTTAGATCTCATATCAAAACACGGGCTGATGACGGTGATTACGATGCAGAAGACCCACTTGCTGAAGATGATGATGAGGTAGCTGTGGATGACGAAGATACAGTCTCACAGACTGTACCGGAAGTGGAATCAGGTGATGACGACGCCGAGGTTGCAGATGATGGAGATAGCGACGGTGATGATGTCCCAGCTAATGCAAAGCCACCATGCACTAAACCTAAACCATGTAAGAATCCGCTAAGCCCATGCACAGAGTTCGCGCTTGGTCTATCAGGTGTAATTGGCAATTTCATGCAGTACATCGAAAATTACGCGACAGCGTACTTTCGCTATAACGCAGCGTTGCTAACACTGCAGGCCGTGTACCGCACAGCTGACGTAGAGGCCATCATACGAAACGCGAAGAGTGTTCCAATACCGCCGGAAGATGAAGCCACTGAGGATACACATAAAATACGGCCAAAAGCTGGCACTAGAGCTTCATTTCTAGAAGAAGCTGCAGACGAAGATTACGACGTACTAGCAGAGGTTGATCTAAGCAAACACGATGTTATGACCATTCCAACCAGGCTATTGGGTATAACGACCGGGCTATTGAGGCAATGGATCATAGCTGTATCTGGAGGAATGATATACACGGAATCAGAACTTAGGTATGTGATGAATACCATACAACCGGTACCGTTAACGGACATCCGCAGTAGCGAGAGCGCACGCGGAGGGTGTGGCCTCAGCACTATGTACCGTGCACTCGCAAAGATGCAGGTACGTGCAGGTGTCAAACCAGCGTACGCGCCAACACCAGCAGAGCTCAAAGCCGATCGTGCAATAGAAAATGCAGCATCAAAGTACAGGCTAATCGCTGACGATATCCAGGCCACAGTCCTTGCTACTGGGCAAGAGGCACTGAGAGCCAGGTACTATGTGGCACAGCAGCTTGGGATAGAAGTGGTGGCGCCACAAGACTTGCTTACTGGTAGTGATCCATTGGCAGATGTGACACCACTACCAAATGCAATCCAAACGCTGAAACTGTTTAATGAGCAGATCTCGAGAGTCGCTACACTTGGAATTACGGTAATTGAGCGAACAAACATGCTGCAGTTCATGCCAAAGTCGCAAGTCAGAGCGCTTATCAAAGCAGTTCAAGACGCTGTAGATAATATCAAGCAGCAAGCCCAATATTAAGTGAATCAAAGAAGGCCTCCGGATTCAGGAGGCCTTCATGCAAGCATAAAAAAACGCTGGGCTCAATGAATGAATCACTATATAATCCGAATTCAAGGCGTTGTGAAATTATATGAGAGATAACAATGAGGGAATGGCAGTGGATGATAACAGTGGCGAGCCTAGCGACAGCGCTCATGAGCAGCGGCAATGCGGCGCGAACAAGCCCTAATGGTATGAGAATGAGATGGGATAAGAACGGACTAGATCTTGTTGTGAAAGGGGTATGGCAAGGAAAAAAGAGTATGGTCTGGAAACCTGCCACTATCTATGTACCAACGGGCAGTAGCGTGGACAGGACCTCACGAAGATCTCGTGGCGTTCCTTAATTTTAAATATCCACAGGAAGCAGCAAGGCAGCTAGCTGTGGTACCTCCACCGGCCCCGGAGGGAGTGGCTCCCGACCAAGCCGCCGTTGATAGCGATCCATTCTCTTTTTTCCTTAACGAGTGATTATAGATCTTGCTATCCCGGGTCTCGAAGTTTCATGGGGAAATTTATCACAAACATAAAATAACTTTGTGTTCCATGATCGAGATATTATACAATTTAATTCACCGGTGAAATGAAATTACATGATGGTGTGAAATGAGGCCCCTAACAAGAATAATCATAGCGGCGGTAACACTAACTGTCGTTGCAGCAGAAACACAGGCAATGCAGGGAAGAGCGCCAGCAAATCATCGGAGGCAATGCGGACCAGGAGAAGAATGGTGTAGGGAACATGTAGACCGATGCTTGGACTGGAGTGCTGTGCGGGCTCTAGGCGGGGCCGTGCAAGTATTCCAAAGGCAAGTATACGACTTACAACAGATGCGACACAGCTCGCCTGAAAATATGTACTTTTTGGTACAAAGGCACCAGGATATAGCAGTGAGACTGCGCGCGTCCCCCCAGGTTAGCCAAGCAATCGACGAACTTGCCAACCAATTGCGATTGGATCTAACCGTTCCAGGACGGCAACAACAAAAGCGAGTGTGTTCCATAAAGGAGCGCATCGATAAGGCTGGGATTCGGGATCGTGTAGTAGGAGCAATATCAAGGCTTCACTGTCTCTCCGAAAGTGCTGGAGAAATGGCAACCCTAGCGCTCAAAAGGTACCAAATCGCGGTAGGTTCCTGGCCGGGACTCAACACCGTAACCACACAAACCGTCATAATTCTTGAAGCCGGGAGGAGGGGGATATTGCAGGGGCCAGGAGATGCAGAGCTAATCGCAATGCTGGAGGAGGCGCAAGAAGAGGCGGACACAGAAGCAGCCGCAATAAGAACACAACATGATGCAAATGTAAGAGCGGCATTCAATCGATGCATAGGCCTAATACAGCAGATGCCGAGGTAGTCCTTCTCTAATTCATTCTCGCACATCGCAACCGATGCACCCTAGCGGCGGCACCGGTTGCCGCATCAGGGAAGGTGAATATAAAAACCGTTGCGTACCGCAAATGAGTCATAATATGATCATGCTAGATGATAACGTAGAATAATATTGGTGTGATGAAATGAAAGCGCTAACGAAGGCGGTCGTAATAGCGGCAGTAATAACCGTAGCAGCGGAGGCGATGAGGACGCGGAGATCATCGGAGAATCACAAGGGACGAGCTCCGAGGAAAGCTGTCTGGAGAGGCGCAATAACAAGGCAAAATCCGTGGGAGGCAATAATACCCGCAGTACCCGCGGTAACGGCGGAGGCAGAGGAAGGAGTAGCGAGTGGACTATTCGAGGAGTCGACTGGAGTGACAGAACAGGAAGCATTCATAGCAGATGATTTCTGGCCGTTGGGAGGAGGGAGGCCGATGCTCCTAATTCCACAGGGCTTCCTAAACGAACTCAGGCTGGGAGCACAGGCTACACCGGTTAACACAACGCAGGTAAACGACGAAGACATGGAAAGCGGCACGCAATGACGTAGGCCGCGTGCGAAAGCAGAGATCAAGATGACGCGGTACAAGTAGCATCGGTTGCTTGCCGCGGGGCTCATAGCCACGTCAACAAAAAAATTTACTATGGGCGTAAAAATAATTTGCATATCCCAAAACAGGGGGGATATCCTGATTATAGATCGGATAGATAGTGGTGGTCGCAACAGGACTCGAACCTGTGACAACCGCGATGTGAACGCGGTGCTCTACCAACTGAGCTATGCGACCGATCCGATAGAATGATATCACATAACTTCCGATCTAGAACCAAAACTCTTTAGATTCAACATATTTTTTATAAAGGAAAAAATCATGAACATAAATGAATTAAGGCCAGCGTTGCCTGAAAACCCATTTGACGTTAAGAAGTTTGCAGCCTTCCTGAAAGGGGACAGCGAGAAAAGTGAAACCGTTGATCTTCCGACAGCCGTTGCAAATTCGATAACTCTAAAAATAAACACACTAAGCCCAATTAGGCGGCTTGCCAAAGTCACACTGACATCAGGTGATAGGCTTGACGTTGTGGTAGACACAAAAGATTCGGAGTCATCCGGATGGATTACAGATGAGCTAATCAAATACGATGACATCTCGTCAATATCCAAAATCTCAATCTACCTGCATCAGCTCTATGCAAAGCCCAGAGTTACGCATGCTCTTCTCGAAGACCACACGGCTAACGTTGAGGAGTTTATCAATGAGAAGATAACCACACAGATGGCTGCTTCTGAAAATGCCGCCTTCTTATTCGGGGATGGTGTATCCCGTCCCAAGGGTATCTTGAAGTACGAGATATCCACTGACGGGACGAAACCACACACGATAGAAGGCGTGGTAGCCGGTGCACCGGGACAGATAAAGGACTACAAGAAGATGGTCGAACTTATGGAGAAGATGCCAAGCAAGTATCTTGGTGATGCGCATTGGATCATGTCGCGTAATGCGGCGTCACATATACGCACCCTTCGCGATGACACCACCGGGAAATTCCTGTGGCAAAACTCGATCATGCACGGAGTCCCGGATACCTTGCTAGGCTACCCAGTAATCCTATGCGACGATATGCCGAAGGTAGATTCAGAAGATGAAACGTGCGTACCAGTGCTATTTGCAAACCTATATGAGGGCTACCAGATAGCTGAGAAACCCAACATCAACATTCTAAAAGATCCATACAACTCCAAACCATTTGTGGAGTTCTATGCTACCAAGAGAGTAGGAGGGGATGTCGTTAACTTCGACGCGATCAAGGCTCTTGTGTTAAGGAAGGAGGACTAGACGAAATATTAAGAGAGGCACGTATCACGTGCCTCTCCTAGATTCCAATGATATAATTCCACTGGAGTCGATGATGACTGGATATCTGGAATGTTTGCTGCATGTACCTGTAACCGTAAGATTATACATTTCGTAGGAATCGGCGGAATCGGCATGAGCGGTCTCGCCGAGATCCTGCAGTCACTCGGATACGTAATCCAAGGAAGCGATAAGTCCACCTCTCAGAATGTAGAGAGACTCGAGAAGATAGGAATCACGACGTGCATCGGACATGATAGCAAAAATGTTGAGAGCGCAAATATCGTGGTCTTCTCATCTGCTATTAGCCAGGACAATCCTGAGCTATTGCGAGCACGGGAGCTTAAGATCCCGTGTCTTTCTAGAGCCGAGATGCTATCACAGATCGTAAGGTTTAAGAAATCGGTCGTGGTCGCAGGTTCGCATGGCAAGACTACAGTCACCTCGATCTGCGCAACAGTTTTGGAGATGGCATCCTTATCTCCCACAATAGTAAATGGAGGAGTTATCAATGCCTACCACACAAATGCGAAACTCGGCTCTGGTGATTGGTCAGTGATAGAATCCGATGAATCCGACGGTAGCTTCACAAAATTCTTTCCAACGATTGGTATCGTGACAAATATCGACATGGAACACATCGCACACTACGGCTCATTTGAATCACTGAAGGTAGCCTTCAGAACGTTTATAGATAACCTCCCGTTCTACGGAGCCGGAGTAGTCTGTATCGATGACAAGGAGGTTCTCGAAGTTGTAAGCGATATCACCGACAGGAAGATCATCACGTATGGTATCGATAATCAAGATGCGATAATCAGAGCTGTAAATATCCGGAAGCACAACGTAGGCGCCGTATTTGATGTGATGTATCTCGACAATATGATTCCGGATGTTTCCATATCTCTCCTCGGCAACCACAATATATTGAATTCACTAGCAGCAATCGGGGCAGCAATGGAGATCGGGATTGATATCGAGGTTGTCAAGTCCGCACTCGCGACATTCACAGGCGTAAACAGGAGGTTCACGCCCGTTGGTACGATTGGAGGAGCCTGTGTCATAGACGATTATGCTCACCACCCCACCGAGATCAAAGCCCTCCTAAAATCAGCTCGCCAGAAAGCGAGCGGAAAGATAGTGATTATATGCCAGCCACATCGCCTCACGAGACTCAACATGTTATTTACTGAGTTCCGTAATTGCTTCGACGAAGCAGACGAGATTGTGATAGTTCCTGTGTACCAGCCAGTGTACCAGGCGCCTCACTCAGAATCCGAAACACTGCTAACATCCGACGACCTGTTCGCAGCCTTGCAGACGGATGGGAAGAACGTGAAGTTTGTACATAACAAGGCAGAGCTACAGGAGCTCCTAAACGATATGGTTACTGCCGGTAGACTACACGATGACGATATAGTGCTCTTCTCAGGTGCCGGAGATATATCCAGCTGGGCCCACGAGATAGTTGCCAAAATCGGAACACAGCAGTGAGCAAGTTAATTATCATACTTGGTATGGTAGCTTGCGGCGTACTGTTCTTCCTATCTGGAACGTTCACGGGGTATCTAATCGGTGAGTCTCCCAAGGTCGCAAGCAACACGGGAGACAATACAAAACCGAAGCGTGCGCCCTTCACAAATAACCCAATTCTTGGAAGGATCGTGTCTTCACAGCAAAGCAAAGTCATGGGTAAGATACGCAAACCATCACATCCGGCCATCGACAAGGCGCAATCATACCAGAGCACAGCAGCTCAGTAGGGCGGCGTGTAATTTTAAGTGTACTAGACAAGAGATACTCTGTCAGATCGAGTTCTGTCTTTGTCATCCACCTCATCATCACTGCTTGCGGGAGGAGGGAGCTCCCCATCAGCCTGGCCGTGCTCTGCTCCGTCTATAGGAAGAGCCAGTGCCCGCTCAGCATCAAGAGTCTCTCGCAACACCCTAGCGGCCATTTCGAAAGTCTCAGCGTCCTCCAACGCGCATTGAGCTCCAAATATAAATGATTCGAGCATGGCGTGGTGCTCATCTGGAAAATATACCAACATTCTTGCAAGCGCTAAGTACCTAGCGAAACACATTTTAAACAGATATGGTACTGGATCTTTAGGGCTTGGAGATCCACTCCAATTTGCGAAATTTCGCATCATCTGCTCAGCACTCATTTCACCCGATCGATCTTGTCCGATACCAATAATCATCGCAGCACATATTGTTGCCAGGTCCTGCGTCTGCCCGGACACAATTGCCAACTTGCGCAACCGCATTTCCATGGGGCCATCCTCTTGACAAATATGCCCGATGGCACCAGATATGATCGTGAGCAAATTATCCACTCCCACCTGAGGCATGTGCTTCCAGAACTCAACTGCTTTGCAAAAATCTCCTAGAACTACTCGCCCGACGTACATCTGCTCCGCCGAGTTCAGCTTCTTTTGAAGTTTTGCTACCTCAAAATCTTTCTCAGCATCCCTCTGCCGTAGCATGGCCTCAAAGCCACAATGCTGCCGCTGGAATTCAGCCTTAAACATTTCGTCACGCTCCGTACGCGCTCTGGTCAAATCCGCTATCTGTTGCCCAAGCACAGCTATCGCCTCATTACGCTGCTCAAATTTCGTCTGCGTGGTCATCAGTTCGGCCTGCAGCCTGCTTATTGTCTTCTTGGATTCTGCTATTTGCGCTTTAGAGGCGGCCTGATCATCTTGATGTTTTTTAGATTCACTAGCAAGCTGAGCATTTTTCCGCTGGATAGTATCTTCAAGCTCCGCTACCCTCGCATCCTTCTGTTTGAGGGCGGCCATAAGCTCTGCTATCGTCTTATCACGTTCTCCAACTTCCCTGATACGCTGTTGCTCCGCTCTGTTTAACTCTTTTTTCCGCTTTCTCTCCAACTTGGCTACTTCATCCTCATGCGCCCGCTGCATAGCGGTTAATTTCCTTGTGAGCTGCTCAAATTCATTCTGCTGGATTGCTAATTCGGCTTGCGCTGCCTCCAGTTGTGCCGTCAACATTCCTACTGTCTTTTCGGACTCTTCTTTTTGCCCCCTGAGCACTGCCAGTTTCTCCTGCAACTCCAAGGGAAACTGATTGGCTGCTATCAACTCGGCTTTCTTCTGTCCAAGCTCTTTTTGTACTGCCGCCAATCGCTCGCAAAATTGTTGATTCAAAGCCCTAGATTCATCGGTTTCTTGCCTAGCTTTGTCGAGCTTTACCTTGAGTGTGGCAACGGTTTTTTCAAACTCTTTTATCGTTGCCTCAAACTCTGATATCCTTCGAAGCTGCCGATGTACCTGTTCAGTCTCAGCTAGTGGACGTTGATTCGCAATCAGGCTCACCAATTCGTGCAAGTTGGCGTGAAGAGACCTATTTTCACGGAGTATCCCAGCGTGGATCGCTTCCAAATCCGAGAATCGATTTGCCACCATATCCTCCAATGCCGCATTTTGCAGTATCTCGCCTCCTAGGACGTTCGTGAGTAGCGCGATTGCACCAATTGTTTGCTCGTCAGCTGCGTGCCCACCTAATGAGTGAATTAAGATTGCACGTAACACCTCTGTAATATCTTGCAAATTTGGACTGCGACGCTCATTTCTTATGCTTTCATCAAGCCATAGCAAGGACTCCTCCAAATGTACGACACCCATAATCATTCTAAAGACCTCTTTACCAAAAATGCCTTTAAGTATCTCACACATCACTGTATCGCCCGCTATGCGCTTTAACATTGCGTTAGCAACCTTTCTAAGGGTTCTTATATCATTGGCATTTGCTATCGCGCACTCATATCCCGCGCAGAACCCCTCTATATCGTCACCTGGAATTGCCTCACATTTGCCGAGAAAGTTGTATAACTCAAGAAGACGTTGATTTGGCTCGCTACAGTAAAGCACCTCTATTGCCTCCACCAAATGCGTAAGGTGCTGTAGATGTTCATGGGTCGCAGGTCGCTGCATAAATTTTTTGAATGTCATACCGGGACCGAGCGTCGCAATAAGCTGAGCGATAACGTGTTGCCGATTCTCTCTACCTCCGATTAGTGTGCCAAGGTGCTCTAAAATACTGCGAAGATTCATTATCACCTCGTTAAGTATTATTGAGCCGTATCCTTCGGCCTCAGACTCAAGTCTCCGTAACTGTGATGGGCACAATGCTCGTAACAGTTCAGCCATTCCATCGGGCAAGGTCCTGCATTCGGCCATACGTCCTGCAGCCATTGATACTATATGTTGTAGCTTCAGTTCGTTCGGTGGCATAACAATTCCCGCTGGTGGTCCATGCGGTTGTGGTGTAGATATCAATTCAATCACCTGAAACCAAAGTTCGTACGCAGTTACCGATGCTCCACTTTGCGCCACTAGGGCAGAACGCTGCTCCAGTACGGCTACGTGATCTCCAAGTTTATGTAACGTCGACAATGCAGCAATTAGTGGGTGATTCTGCAATAGCGAGAATTGCCGCGCAAAAAATTCTGATTGCCGACACCTATCTAACAATTGGGGTACGACACCCAATACCATGGTTACATCACGTTCCGTGAGCTCAGGTATTCCCCTAGCAAAGAGACGCTCAAATAGCCCCAAGCCATGTGTCAGCATGTCATGACGTTCTGCTGTTGCTGAAGGGCGACTTGAGCTAAGCCGCATTGTATCTGATACGGCAGCTCCAAGTGTTAGGACATCGGCCAGTGAACTTCCTACCGCGGTGGATTCTTCTACATGCGGCCGCTCCGGAAGCTCCTCCTCCTCGTCATACGGTGGCGGGAGTTCCCCGTCGCTTACCGTAGCGCAGTGCCACTGCTGTTTTTTCTTTGATACGGATGTATCAGTAGGCGGTATACTTGCTAGAGTGGAAGTTACGAATGACCTCCGCATCGCTCCAACGTTCGTAGTGTGCAGCAGCGTATATCCCCAAACTGCCGTAAGTAACATCTTCATGGTCTTGCTGCTGTGCTTGAACATAACGTTTAGAAATTCACATCTGCATGGGTGCAAATGATACAAGCCTCACGTCTCTTTAGCAACATAAAGTCCAATCAGTCAATTTTTAATTTTTCTAAAGGCTCTTGACTAGTAAAATCTATTTTTGGAGAAAATTTTGGCTATCAGATGAGCCAAATTTTCTCCCCTGTGATTGAATCTAAACTCACATTCCTTCAGATGCAATATGAAAGATTC
>JAISWU010000044.1 GCA_031270735.1 Holosporales bacterium
ACACCCGTTCCTATCATCACTATTGATGATAGTAGTACTAACTTGTTCATTGGGTCTTCCTCCCCATATAGATTCTTATGTATATGATAAGGGGGGAAAGGTTAAGGAAACGTTAACATTGTGAGAAAAAGTTTAGTGGGGGGTGGAGATGGTTCTGGAAGGTAAGTGGTTCGCCTCAAATTGATGTGAACGCGTACAACGGCTCTTTCCACCCCTGTTTCGGGACTGCATGCTACTACTAGCTGAATCCCCGATTGGAAGATACGACTTGCTCAACATCATGGTATGTCCGCGAAGGTTCTCTAGTGAGTTTGACAGCCTGCCTTGCAATTGCCAGGTATTTCCCCATCACATATTCGGCGATATCCCGGAACTTTGCCGAGTGTATCGTTGAACGTATTACCTCATAGTTACTTTGCTGGGGAACAAAGAGTTTCTGTGCATCCACACCAAAGTAGTCACGCACAATCACAATTGGGAAGGTGATGTGCTTCATGATGTAGTCTTCAGAGTCCTCAAATTTCGTGCTGCCGTACCCATCGATATCGTTTTGCAACTGAAAGATGATTCCGACGCATAACCCTAGGATTGCCATTTCTCTTGCGAGATTGAAATCACCAACGGATATGTAACTTCCCAGAAAGCAAGCTAACTTAAAGAGCGAACCTGTCTTTAATGATGCGCAGCGAACATACTCTGACAATGGTGATTCAATGTGTAGCCGCTGTTCCAGGATTGCTCCGTATGCAGTTGAAGAGCACTCCCTGAGAAACAGGTTTTTTATGATGTCACAATCATGGTGCAAGTGCATGAACTCAGTGATCATCTTAATAACAGTAAGATCCCCCATAAGGATGCTGGTCTTATCACCATGATTACCAGCGAATGATGGTTCTCCTCTACGAACCACGTGGCCATCAATGACATCATCATGTAGCAGCGATGCAAAGTGGATTATTTCCAAAATCGCGATCGTCTTAAATTTCAACTCCTCACTCAAGCAGCATGTCTTATTCCAGATGGCTAGATAGAGGATGGATCTGATACGTTTACCCTTCCCAATAATCCGCGGACCAAGTTGTTGTAATCCGTCATGCAGGGCTATCAGCCCTGCAATGTAGTGATCTAAAGTTTCCAGCTCTGGTCCGAAGGAAGTCTTCTTAAGCAGAAGCTGATCGATGATCTCGGTGAACATTGATGCCTTAGTTTCTCACGGAATCACCATGTGAAATGATATCAGAACCTATCACCAAATTCGATACATGTGATCTATGTCTCAAGTTTCGATACGTCTCTAAGCTGTACCCTCTCTGGGGTTCTGCTACCTTCGTGGTACCCACCGCCTCTTACTACAGGGGAAGGGCGACAGAATCTAACATTGGAAGGCATCCATCACAGCTTCTAGACTCCAGCAAGCTACTCATATAGAATGTATCCCATTCATTGTAGTGTGGGTTCATATGTCGAGGAAGGCTGTGGAGGTGCGATTACCCCTGGTTGCTTTGCGTGATGTCGTTGTTTTCCCTGGGGAAATTGTTCCTCTCTTTATCGGACGATGCAAATCGGTGAACGCCGTGGAGCTGGCCCTTGATGGAAGTAAGCACATTGTGTTTGCGACACAGGACGATCCCACCAAAGATATTGTAACAAAGGACGATTTTTATAAGCTTGGAACAGTGTGCCATATAGATCATGCTATGACACTCACTGATGGTACTGTAAAGGTGCTCGTGGCGGGGCTGTACAGAGCCAAGATAACTAACGTTGAAGATACGGATGATATGATGTTATGTCATGTCGTTGAGGCGAAAACAATACAGAGTGATAGTCGTAAACTAGATGGGCTTAAGCTAGTGTTGAAATCCAGCTTTGAGTCCTTCTTCAAAAAGAATAAGAAGATTCCAACTGACGTGTGGGCAACTGTTTCATCGATTGATGATCCATCAAAGCTGTGCGATGTGATTGCGGCGCGTCTCCCGTTGAAAGTTAGTGAACGGCAAAACGTATTAGAGACCCTGTCTGTTAAAAAGCGACTCGAGAAACTTATATACCTTATGGAAGAAAAGTCCGAGTTAGTTACCGTCGAGAAGAAGATCAAAAACCGTGTGAGGAAGCAGGTCGAGAAGAATCAGAAGGAGTACTACCTGAACGAGCAGCTCAAGGCGATATACAAGGAGTTGGGTGATGTTGATGATACTAATCAGGAAGTCAAGACGTTAGAGTCGAGAATCAAAAACTCTGAGATGTCAGAGGAGGCTAAAGAGAAGGCATTGCATGAGGTGAAGAAACTTAAAAACATGCCGACGATGTCACAAGAGGGTGGAGTTATTAGGACGTACGTAGACTGGCTTCTAAACGTGCCCTGGAAACCATCGATTGAGGAGTCAACGATGGAGGAGGCAGAGGAGATATTAGAGCGAAGCCATTACGGACTAGAAAAGGTTAAAGAACGCATCATAGAGTATCTCGCCGTTAAGAAGCGAGTAAACAAAATGAGAGCTCAAATCATGTGTTTTGTCGGACCTCCCGGTGTTGGTAAAACATCGCTCGGGAAGGCCATAGCGGAGGCCACGAAGAAGTCCTTCGTGAGAGTCGCTCTTGGTGGGGTAAATGATGAGGCGGAAATTAGGGGACATAGACGCACGTATATTGGAGCCATGCCAGGAAAGATCATACAGGCCCTCAAGAAAGCTGGAACCTCCAATCCGGTTTTTTTGCTAGATGAGATAGATAAGATGGGCGTAGACTGGAGGGGTGATCCTGCGTCTGCACTGCTCGAGGTTTTAGACCCGGAGCAGAATCAGACGTTCGTAGATCACTACCTCGAAGTTCAGTATGATCTCTCAGAGGTGATGTTCATCACTACTGCTAATACGCTTGACATACCACACGCGCTCCTCGATCGTATGGAGATCATCAATCTTTCTGGGTACACAGAGGAGGAGAAGCTCAGCATCGCGAAGGCTCACATTATTCCGAAACAGCTTGAGCTCAACGGACTTGACAGCAGCGAACTGGAAATTGGAGACGACACAATAACCAAGGTCATAAAGAACTACACCATGGAATCTGGGGTCAGAAGCCTGGAGAGAGCAATCGCTAAAATATTGAGGAAGGCAGTCAGGAAGATTGTGTCAAATAGTGATGTTACGAAGATCACAGTGGACCTTGATAACTTAACAGATTTCCTAGGCGCCGAAAAATACAAGCACTCTAAAGCAATCCAAATACCAAGTGTCGGAGTGGTAACCGGACTCGCGTGGACAGAGTCAGGTGGAGATGTGTTAGCTATAGAAGTCCTGTTAGTTCCTGGAACTGGGACCATAATTTCTACTGGGCAGCTTGGAGATGTGATGCAGGAATCGGTTAAAGCATCGTACAGCTATGTTAAATCCCAGTGTGATCACTTCAAGATAGACAGAGAAGTGTTTGCTAAGCTTGATGTGCACGTGCATGTTCCAGAAGGGGCTGTCCCAAAAGATGGTCCATCAGCCGGTGTTACAATCTGCACAGCGATTGTATCTGCGTTTACGAATAGGAAGGTTAGGGCCGACATTGCTATGACAGGCGAGATTACACTGACCGGCAAAATCCTAGCAATTGGCGGGCTCAAGGAAAAGCTGCTTGCAGCCAGGAGAAATGAAATCGAGAATGTGTTCATTCCAAAGGACAACGAAAACGACCTCAAGGATCTCCCGAAGGTTATTGCAGCCGATGTTTCGATTAAGTGTGTGTCACACATCAATGAAGTGCTGGGTGCAGTTCTCACTGATCCAGCATTTCAAAATTAACCGACCTCTTTAATTACGTGTCAGGATTCGTCCGCTTCCTCCTCTTTCGATTCTTCCTCTTTTACTGGTGTATCAGCAAGTTGTTTAGCTACTTCACCACCCTTAATCTCCTGCGTAATCTGCTCTATGCTGGTAGCCTGAACAAACTTTACTCCATTCTGCGTAGACACGAATATCGCCGGCACTAGCGGAATTCCCATGCGTTCCGCAAATTCTCCGTTCCTCGCAATCTTGGCGTCAGCAGCATTCATCATAGATTCGATTTCTGCGCTATTGAATCCTGCATCTTTAAGTATCTGTGTGATGACATCCTTGCTAAGCTCTCTCTTGCAGTTTACAACGGCTTCAATAACCTTGAGGGCGCCCACCGGATTTTTCTCATAGCACGATATGTAAATTTTCGCGATCGTTACAGAGTCAGCGCCGAGCACAGCAACTGGTACTAACTTGAAGCACACATCATGCCCAGCTGCAGACATCTTGACCATGCTCTTCAAGAACTCGACACAATGCTTACACAGAGGATCGATGATACACGTTACAACATTCTTAGATTCCTTCTTACCGAATGTCATACATAGCTTATCTACCTCAGCCTTGTTTCCCTCAATTTTCTCTGCCAGCTTTTTGAACTCTTCATCCCTTCTGATAGCCATGCCTTCCCCCATCGCATCGACGATAACCTGAGGATTAGCCTTAATTGCGTTGAGTACGGCATCGCGTATCTGATCATCGGATATCTCGGCACCAGGCTTACCATATGGCCTAAAATACCCCACAACAGCAACAGCCAACGCTAGCACCGATAGCGCAACACTAACTTTCCCGCAGGACGCGCAACTCTCTTTTCCCATAATGTTTCTTAGAAATTCAATAACATGCAATGAATCTTATATCATGCCATAGCTAGTGTTTACAATAGCTATGGTTTGTGTGACCAGGGCGTATCTTCACACTTTGGCTGAGGTAAATTTTCTTGCACAGCATCTAGCACCACATGTACCGCCAGTGTATAATGGTGTGGTAATCCGTATAAAGCTTCCGTGTTTATGAATCTGCTTGGCAAGGCTGTCATCGCTGGGTTTGCGATATTCTCGATGTTGTTTGGATCCGGCAATTTAATATTTCCCCTGACTCTCGGGAGAGAATTTTCGGTTAACTGGGACATGGCGCTGATCGGTTGGATATGTGCTGCCGTTGTGATACCGCTGGTGGGATACTTCGGAGCAGTGCTGTTTGAGGCAGATTACAAAAAGTATCTCGCGCCGCTTGGGAAGCACGTCACAGCGACATTGATGTTTACAATGATGATGGTTGCGGGCCCATTTGGCGCCGTTGCCAGAAATGTTAACGTGTCGTTCGGGGGGATGCACGTAGTAATGCCAGAGCTTACGAACTTCGTCTTCAACCTTATATATTGTCTACTGATGACGTTATCAGCATGGAACCCTGGAAAACTGATACAGATCATAGGGACAGTTTTTACGCCACTAAAGTTTGGTGGTGTAGCAATAGTGTTAGTTGGCGTTATATTCTTCTGTGATGCAAACGTGGTGGAGAACGCTACAACAGGAGCTATCCAGGCAATGTCTGGCGGATTCAAGACAGGGTACCAAACGATGGATCTGCTCGCCGGATTCATAATGTCTTCGACCGTGTTCTGGTACATAAAAAACGCACTGCCAGAGAGCGATAAAAATAACAGAGACATGATCATAAAATTCTGTGGGTATGCGTGCTTCGTTGGAGGAGTAACCCTATCAATAGCATACGCAGGCCTTGTGTATGCAAGTGCAAAGTGCTCTGCCGTATTGGTCGGTGTTCCAGCTGAAGAGCTGTTCACGAAGGCCGCCGAGATTTCCATGGGAGGGTGGGCTTCATGGTTTGTGGCAATTGTAACAGCAATCTGTTGCCTGGCTACAAATGTAGCACTAACCTCGATCTTCACGGACTACGTTCACAAGGATGTTTTCATGGAGAAGATCAGCAGGAATGTAACATTAATTGGAGTAGGTATCTCGTCGTTCATGATGTCACTCCTGGGATTCGAGGGGATATGCTCGATCCTCGGCATGATTCTCGAAAAGGTATACCCAGCGCTTATAATATTTGTGATCGCGAGAATCGCACATCACTACCTATCTGGGGCGAGATACCGGTAATTGCTACAGGTGATGGATGTTACGAAGATGCACGGCAGAACAGTGATTGATCCCGATCCTGCCGTGCTACGTAGTATGACTTTGTACTACCCTCCTGTGCCGCCGAACTGTAACTGCAACGCTGTAGAAAAGTTACCGGAGGACAGAAGCTCTTCCAGCTGTTTATTGATACCCGCTTTTATGCCTTCCATCACCGGCGTTGGATCTTTTTTTATTCGTTGACTCCACGCCGCAATCTGCTGGGGAGTCCTTGCCGTGGCCGGAGGTTGAGGATTTGCCAGTCCGTACTCTATTGCGCGAATGGTTCCATCAACAGCTTGCCGCAGGGAGGTCTTTAATCTCTCCTGGTCCACAACACTATCCATCCTATATTGAGTTGGCACCAGTCCTCTACCTGCTTCAAATGCATATAAACTAGCATCACTCACCTCATTGCTCGCGGGATCCCAACTCAATCTACCTACGAACGATTCATACCCAAGTTGCTCGCGTTCAGTTCTACTTTTGTATGCTTGCAGTTTTCTACGTAGGGTCTCCAGCCTTCTGACAACCTCCAGAATCGGATCTATCCCGATGCGCTCACGTCCTCCATCACGAAACACATCTGCTCTGTCGATAGTATTTACCACAAACATCTCAAAATCCTGCCTCAGTCGATGGTCTGGCATATCGGGATTTGGTGGGATTACCTGATCAGATAACCTCTTAAGTGCTGACTTCGCAGAATTTTTATCGTAGAGGCGGGCTCGGCTAGCCCTGTCAGCTCCCCCAACCGAAATGTTATCGATAGCGTGCACAACCCACAACTCAAATTTGCTATTAATCCCATCCGAACGATCAAACTCACCTCCATCTTCCAGGTTGTATTCTGCACGCAACACTTCCCTCAACATTAACGGCCCATCACGACCCTCGACGGTAGGCTCTCCCGTTGAGCTATTCCCAATGCACCTTGTGTATGCATCAGGAGCGAATGGAACAACTCCACTCTCAGTCACAATGTACGTACCACATGGGTATGCCACACGGGTAGTACTGTCAATGGGTTGGTACGCCCAAAAGCCCCCCATCGAAGACAGAATGGCGGGCCCCCCTCTAGTCACTCGCAATTTCCCAACCCCCACATTCCTAGCACCACCGATGCTCATGGATTTGACACCACGCAACTCAAGGTCTCTGAATCCAATGGGACCTCCACCACCTGAGTCAAACAACATATCAACTGCTGTTTCCCCAGATGCTTCAATTATTACCTGGCTCACTGACGCGGCATTAAACCCGGTGCTTTTGAAAACTCTATGCTTCCCCACCGTTCCAGGAGCAGGTCTCTCATCATCCACTCTGAATTCAATTCCAGCTCCAAGATCCACTCTCACTCCTGGAGCATAGTCGCGTTGTTCTTCTACAGCTTCAGGTTCTCCCGGGCGATAGGCGCACACACGAGTTTCAACAGCGGAAGCATCTCCCGCAAGAACACGTATGTGAACCCGCTCAATTTCAACAGCCTGCACAACTGGTATCGTACACACCAGCCAACGTAATCAACTTCTTCATCTATCAATCAACACTGGCATTGTATCAAGCTATTTCTGCCGGGTACAATGCCATAATTCCACAAAAATAGATGAATTATAGGATGGATTTTTGCCAAAATTGCCCATCAGATGGGAAGGCCGAGGTTGAAATGCACACTACCATTGAGAGAAGTACCGGTATACAGCAATTGCTTGTTATAGGCAAGAAAAAAGATAGACAAGAAAAAGTAAACGCAGGGGGATACTTTAAATATCTAACGCAAATCTGATTAATATTGTGACTTTACAATAGCCCTCACAAATGAAAGGAGTTAGTATAGTAGTTGATGGTGACATTTTGGTCACACTGCTTACTTTGAAGAAAGGGAAAAACAAATGAAAATAGCGAAGAGCTTACTCAGCCTGATGCTGGCGACGCCGTGTTTTGGAACGTCTAACCAGACTATCGAACAGCCGCGCATCGAGGGATGGGAGGATGTGTATGTAGTGCGGTACGAAAATATGGGCGGCATATCACCAGAAGACGAATACAACAAGTATCGGAAGAACTACAATGAAACGATGGACCGTCTCCAAGGGAGCACCACGGGGCGAAACCTCATCAAATCCAGCGGCCTACCGAAAAAGTTTCCGCGCGCTGGGTCTACAGTGGATGAAAACCAGTTAACCCGGGCAGCTCTTCTGGACGACGAGGCCGAGATAGCGGAAGCAAAAAAGAAGCAGAAGACTGGGAACCATAGCTGGTGATATTCGCAGACTTGCTGCCGAGGCCTACGAGAGTGGGCCTTCGGTGCCAGAAGAGGGAACAGCAGAGGATTGTAACCGGAGCTAGAGGCGAGATACCGGTGATTGCTACAGGTGATAGATTATAGTATCCTGTGTAGGTTAGCGATAAACCTAAGAACACCATTCGTCCCTAACGGCATCCAATGCATCATCGGTAATCCCAACTCTAATCTCCTCCATCAGTCTGTTCATCGTCCTCATGTTGTGTATCGAAATCAATGTACCAAACACAACCTCCTTTGATTTAATCAGATGGTGGATGTATGCCCTGGAAAAGTGCTGGCATGTGTAGCAATCACATGCCGTGCTGATGGGTGCAAAGTCGCTGCTATATCGCGCGTTTTCCAAGCAGATGTACTGCTTCGGATTCCCTGGATTCTCCCTGGCTTTCACGATGGCCGCGCCGTGCCTTGCGATCCTCGTTGGAGTCACACAATCAAACGTATCGATACCGCATTTAACACCATGGAAAATGTCATCAATTCCACCTATCCCGAGGAGATGGACATACCTTGTTCTATCAAGCATCTGGGTTGTAATGTCAACAACTCTGTGCATCTCAGATTTGGTTTTACCGAGTGATCCACCTATTGCAAACCCGTGAAAATTATTGCTGTTTGCGAAGTGCGCGCTCTCTTGCCTCAGATCAGGATAGACCCCACCTTGCACGACTGCCAAGAGCGCCTGCTTACCATCACCAAGCTTCGTGAATACATCAAGTGATCGTACGGCCCACCTCTTGCTTTTCTCCATTGACGTAGCCGTGTACAACTTGTTGACATGATACGGGGTGCATTCATCGAGAGAGACTATGATGTCTGCTCCGAGGGCGACCTGGGTCTCTATAGATAACTCGGGAGTCAACGTAACGCCCCTGCCGTTTATGTGAAAGCGGAAATGTGCACCATCTTCAGTCAGATTAATCAATGCCTTCTTTCCGCTCCGTTGCTGGGAGCTCTTAATCTCGGCCTCAACCCCACCATGTCCTAAGCTGAAGATTTGGAACCCTCCAGAGTCTGTGAACATCGGGCCATCCCATCCGATGAATTTGTGGAGGCCACCAGCTGCCCTAATGATGTCACTACCAGGCTGTAGCATTAGATGGTACGTGTTCGATAAGATTATCTGTGAGCCAGCTGCTTTCACATAATCAATTGGCACACCCCTTATTGCCGCATTGGTAGCGCAGAATATGAATGCCGGAGTATCGATAGTTCCATGAGGAGTCGCGACGCATCCAAGTCTTGCACGGGAGCGGGTACTTTTTTGAATAATAGAGAAGCCGAACATCATTTTACCGTCGTTGCCAAACGTGCGACATTTTAGCAAATTTGATGCAAATATGATACCTATGATAAGTCGTACGTACAGATCGTATCTTCGTACAAGGACTCAGCTAGTGGTACAAGATGACTTCAACCGGACTGTCTACTCACCGCAAGTGGAGGGCAGCAAGGCTACGACGATCTTTGCTTCCACTTATGATGGGTAAGTGCATCCGGCAAATTGGGCCACACTTTGTAGCTGTTGCTGGCAGGTGATCTTCTGTAAGTGCTTCGTATGCTATACCACGTACATCCATCTTTTCAAATTTGTCATACTCATCCCGATAAAACTTATAAGTTAGCAGCTCTATCTCAGAGCAAATACTGGCACATATTTCAGACAGGTGCCAACTGTATCCACACTGCGCTATATGTGCGGTTCCACGAAAGAACATATTGTATAGCAATGCCCAGTTCTGGAAGTAACTGTCAGTTATGGACGCAGGATCCCCGATGAGCCTGACAATCCTCTTCGTGTAGTTTCCAATATCCAAGTGCGTAGGCAAGTAACACCAGTGCTTCCTTGAATAACTGTGCGTTTGCCATATTCATGCCGGAGAGATTGTCTTCACAGTAATCTACTAGATGTATGGTCCCGAAGTGTGATGATGTGGTAAACTACCAGAATTATGTTCGTTGGAAGGAAGAATTATGGGACAAGTTCTACATGGATGCGCCAAAACAACTGAGGCAATGCGTCGAGACATACAGGATAGTAAAGAGAGCGTAATGAAGCTTGCAAGGAGATATTCCATCAGTCCCAATACGGTGATCAAGTGGAAGAAGAGGGATTATGTGCATGATACCCCCATGGGGCCTAAGGTGAAGAGATCTACTGTATTAACTCCTGAGGAAGAGGCTGTCTGTGTAGCATTCCGCAAGCATACTCTATTGCCTCTTGATGATTGTTTATACTCGCTACAGGAGATCATTCCTAAGCTTACTAGATCAAGCTTACACAGATTGTTTCAGAGGAATGGGATTAGTCAGTTACCTCGAGAAGAACACAAGATAGAGAAGAAGAAATTCAAGGTATATCCCATAGGGTATTTTCATATTGATATTACAGAAGTAAGAACTGCAGAGGGGAAACTCCATCTCTTTGTTGCTATTGACAGAACCTCCAAGCTTGCATATGTGGAACTTAAACATATAGCAGGTAAGGTGGAGGCATCCCAGTTCCTCTCCAACCTCATAGAGGTTATTCCCTACAAGATAGAGAAGATACTAACAGATAATGGAATACAGTTTACGAACAGGAGTTGTGATAGACATGCGATGGTACATATCTTTGATAGGATATGTATGAGTCACTCAATGGAGCATAGAGTAACACAGGTGAACCACCCATGGACCAATGGACAGGTGGAGAGAATGAATAGAACGATACAGGAAGCTACCGTCAATAAGTACTACTACAAGGATTATGAAGAGTTAAATAAACATGGCTCTTGACTAGTAAAATCTATTTTTGGAGAAAATTTTGGCTATCAGATGAGCCAAATTTTCTCCCCTGTGATTGAATCTAAACTCACATTCCTTCAGATGCAATATGAAAGATTC